>NZ_JBHJYK010000010.1:293519-358304 GCF_042269865.1 Streptomyces sp. NPDC055966 | reverse complement strand
CTCGGACGCCGTGACCAGCTCCCGCAGCGGATGCCGCTCCAGCACCGCCGCCACCTGCGCGGACAGCGCCGGCGCCAACCGGTCCCCCACCGACAGGGCCTCGTCGCGCAGGGCCGCCGCCGCCTTCCGCACCAGCCGGCGGTCGGCCTTCGGGACGCCCTCGGCGGCACGTTCGTACAGCCGGGCGCCCTCCTCCAGGACCAGGGCGGTGTCGACACCGGCCGGGATCTTGACGCTCGCGTGGTGCCGCCAGGTGGCCAGCGGGTCGGACCAGGCCTCCACGGTGTACGTCCAGCGGCCGGGCGCCCCGGCGGTGACGGTGGCACCCCAGCGGTCGGTGCCCGGGGCGAGCTCCCGCATCGGTGTCCACGGGCCACGGCGGCCCTTCGGACCGCGCAGCACCACGTTCGCCGCGACGGCGTCGTGCCCCTCGCGGAAGACCGTGGCAGACACCTCGAACGACTCACCGGTCACCGCTTTGGCCGGCCTGCGCCCGTGCTGGACCACGGGGCGTACGTCGAGGACGGGGATACGGCCCAGGGTGGTGGCCGGCGGCGGTGAAGAAGCCTTCCCAGCGCGGGGTTTCACGGGCTTCACGGGTTTCTTGGCCGATGCCTTGCTGCTCGACGGTGGTCCTGACGACTGGTGCGTGGCGGGCATGACCGCTCCTGTCCGCGTCAACGTGGGTGTGGGCGGAGTGATGTGGGGAGGTGGGTCCTGCGAGGTGCTGTGGTGCGCCTGTGGGGTGTGTACCGCAGGAGCCTTCCCATCCTGCTCGGGTGGGCAATCCGGCACTTTGTTAACTACTCGCGCGTATGTCCACCCGTCGGACCGGCCCCTTTTTTCCGGGTGCCCGGCAACCCACGCTTCACGCACCTCAACAGGCCTGTCATCGGCGGGAGACGGTCCGGCCCCGGTGACGTGCGGGACAAGTCCTTCGGCTCGCGGCGGACAGATCGTCGTCGTGGGCGTCGGCGGCCGGGCGCAGCGCACCGGAGGCATCCGGCTGACGCCGGCCCCGAGGCCGGCCGGCGGTGACCGCCGGCGGAGGCGGACCGGACTGGAGAGACCGGCGGTTCCGCGCCCTGCCGGTGGGCGTGGACCAGTACCGGGACCACTCCTTCCGGTCGATGCCGTTCATCACGACCGAACTGCGGCTGCTCGCCCAGGCGATCGAGGACGAGGTCGAGCGCTTCGTGTGCAAGGCGGCGCCGGGCGACCACCCGCTGCTGCTCCTGTCCGGGCACGGCTTCCACGCCGACGGTATGGACTTTCTCGTCACCGGACCCGCCCGGCTCGACTCGCTCCGGTTCCGGAGCCACTGCCTGCCGATCGAGTTCGGCGCGTTCCTCAGGGAGTCCGAGTCCGCCCAGCTCGTGGTGGCGGTCGACGCCTGCCGGGATCCGTTCGACACGTCCACGAAATCGGTGCGCGACGCGCCGGCCCGGAGCAGGGGAACCACCGGCTACGAGGACTACGACGACCCCGAGCGCCCCCGGTACGCGCACGTGTACGCCTGCGCCCGCTACCGTACGGCCTGCGACAGCTGGGCCACGTCCTCCCCGACGACGTGGAGTTCACAGATCCCGCCACGCCCTGAGGACGTCCCCACCGACCCTCCGGTAACCACTACCGTCGACAGTGACGACGAGACGTACGGCGCCGTACGTCTCCCCCCGCGACGCGTCCGAGGTGGAAGTGTGAAGGCGATCCGTCGGTTCACCGTCCGTCCCGTTCTCCCCGATCCCCTCCGGCCGCTGAGTGACCTGGCGCGGAATCTGCGCTGGTCCTGGCATGCGGAAACGCGCGACCTCTTCCAGTCCGTCGACCCGGAGGCCTGGGCCGCCGCCCAGGCGGATCCGGTACGGCTGCTGGGCCGGGTGCGCCCGGCCCGGCTGGCACAGCTGGCCGGGGACCGGCGGTTCCTGCGCCGGCTCGGCGCCGTGGCCGACGACCTCGACGACTATCTGACCGGGGAGCGCTGGTACCAGGCGCAGGCGGACGGGCTGCCCGCCGCCGTCGCCTACTTCTCCCCGGAGTTCGGCATCACGGCCGCGCTGCCCCAGTACTCCGGCGGCCTCGGCATCCTCGCCGGCGACCATCTCAAGGCCGCCAGCGACCTCGGCGTACCCCTGATCGGTGTCGGTCTCCTCTACCGGCACGGGTACTTCCGGCAGACCCTGTCCCGCGACGGCTGGCAGCAGGAGCACTACCCGGTGCTCGACCCCAACGAGCTGCCCCTCACCCAGCTCAAGGAGCCCGACGGCACCCCCGCGCGGCTCTCGCTCGCGCTGCCCGGCGGCAGGGCGCTGCACGCCCGGATCTGGCTGGCCCAGGTGGGCCGGGTGCCGCTGCTGATGCTCGACTCGGACGTCGAGGAGAACGACCTCGGCGAACGCGGGGTGACCGACCGGCTCTACGGCGGCGGCAGCGAGCACCGGCTGCTCCAGGAGATGCTGCTCGGCATAGGAGGTGTGCGGGCGGTGCGGACGTACTGCCGCCTCACCGGGCACCCGGAGCCGGAGGTCTTCCACACCAACGAGGGGCACGCGGGCTTCCTCGGCCTGGAGCGGATCGCCGAACTGTGTGCGGGCGGACTGGACTTCGACTCCGCGCTGGAGGCCGTGCGCGGCGGCACGGTCTTCACCACCCACACCCCCGTCCCGGCCGGCATCGACCGCTTCGACCGGGAGCTGGTCGCCCGGCACTTCGGCGCGGACGCCGAGCTGCCCGGCATCGATGTGCAGCGGATCCTGACGCTGGGCATGGAGACGTACCCGGGCGGCGAGCCGAACCTGTTCAACATGGCCGTGATGGGCCTCAGACTGGCTCAGCGGGCCAACGGCGTGTCCCTGCTCCACGGACAGGTCAGCCGGGAGATGTTCGCGGGGCTGTGGCCGGGATTCGACGCCGAGGAGGTGCCGATCACCTCGGTGACCAACGGGGTGCACGCGCCGACCTGGGTGGCGCCGGAGGTGCTGCGCCTCGGCGCCCGCGAGGTCGGCGCCCAGCGGGCGGAGGACGCGCTGACGGTGGGCGGCTCGGACCGCTGGGACTCCGTCGCCGACATCCCGGACCAGGAGATCTGGGAGCTGCGCCGCACCCTGCGCGAACAGCTGGTGCTGGAGGTGCGCGAGCGGCTGCGGGCGTCGTGGCGCCAACGGGGTGCCGGGAACGCCGAGTTGGGCTGGATCGAGGGGGTGCTGGACCCGGACGTCCTGACCATCGGCTTCGCGCGCCGGGTCCCGTCGTACAAGCGGCTGACCCTGATGCTGCGCGACCGCGACCGCCTGATGGAGCTGTTGCTGCATGCGGAGCGCCCGATCCAGATCGTCGTGGCGGGCAAGGCCCATCCCGCCGACGACAGCGGCAAGCGCCTCGTCCAGGAGCTGGTCCGCTTCGCCGACGACCCGCGCGTGCGCCACCGGATCGTCTTCCTGCCCGACTACGGCATGGCGATGGCGCAGAAGCTCTACCCGGGCTGCGACATCTGGCTCAACAACCCCCTCCGCCCCCTGGAGGCGTGCGGCACCTCCGGCATGAAGGCGGCGCTCAACGGCTGCCTCAACCTCTCCGTGCTGGACGGCTGGTGGGACGAATGGTTCCAGCCGGACTTCGGCTGGGCCATCCCGACGGCGGACGGTGTGGGTATGGACCCCGACCGCCGCGACGA
Source organism: Streptomyces sp. NPDC055966 (assembly GCF_042269865.1). Taxonomy (NCBI): domain Bacteria; kingdom Bacillati; phylum Actinomycetota; class Actinomycetes; order Kitasatosporales; family Streptomycetaceae; genus Streptomyces; species Streptomyces sp. NPDC055966. The sequence goes on along the minus strand of NZ_JBHJYK010000010.1, from coordinate 354,631 downwards.
CATCGAGGCGGCGGCGCTGTACGACCTGCTGGAGCAGCGGGTGACCCCGCGCTTCTACGAACGCGGCCGCGCCGGCCTGCCCGACCGCTGGATCCAGATGGTCCGCCAGACCCTCACCCTGCTGGGCCCGAAGGTGCTGGCCGGCCGCATGGTCCGCGAATACGTCGAGCGCCTCTACGCCCCCGCCGCCCAGGCGCACCGCGCGCTCACCCCGGACACGGCGAGCGAGCTGGCCACCTGGAAGGCCCGGGTGCGGGCGGCCTGGCCCGAGGTGGGAGTCGACCACGTCGAGACGACGGCGACGACGGCCACGGCGGAGCTGGGCACGACCGTGGGCCTGCGGGTGCGGGTCGCCCTGGGCGAGTTGAGCCCGGACGACGTGGAGGTCCAGGCGGTCTCCGGCCGGGTGGACGCCGAGGACCACATCACGGACGCCACGGTCGTCGCCCTGAAACCGACGGGAGCCCCGGACCTGGAGGGCCGGCTGCTGTACGAGGGCCCCCTCTCCCTGGACCGCACGGGCCCGTACGGCTACACGGTCCGCATCCTCCCCACCCACCGCTTGCTCGCCTCGGCCGCCGAACCGGGCCTGGTGGCGGTGCCGCCGGGGGAGGTGGTGGAGGGGGCGGGGGTGTTGTTGCGGTAGGGAACCCTTGGGCGCTGCGCCGCTGCTGTCTCTACGGCAGCGGCAGGTGCAGCCCCGAGCAGTCGTATCCGCCCGCCGGGTCCGGCGCGTACACCCAGTAGAGCGCCAGGAGCTGCACGCACAGCAGGAGCAGTGCGAGGGCCGCGGATGTCGTGGCGAGCCAGGCACGCGGGCCTTGGCCCGCCATCAACCCATGACCGCGCGCATTGCGCAGCAGCCGTGTGTACAGCCCCATCGCGGCAACGGAACTCAGCGGACCGGTCCATGCCGTGACGTACATCCGTGTGGAGGGACCGAGGTACGTGCAGTGCTGGAACGTGTCGGAGCTGACGGCGAGGTGCGCGAGGAACAGGCCGGCCGAGACGGCCGTCAGCAGTGCGACGAGCAGCGCGTGTCGGCGCCGGGTCGGTACAGGGGTAGCGGTGGCCGTGGTCATCAGTACCAGTCCGGGTTGGGGTGAACGGCGCGATTACCGGACTCCGGTTGCTGTCTTCAGCGCTTCGAGGAAGAGGATGAACGAACCGGCCGGGAAAGCGAGGGTGGCTCCGGCCGGAGCCTTTGAGTCTCGGACGGCTATGTGGGTGTCGAGGTCGGCGACTTCGACGCATGTGTTGCCATCGCCTCCGCCGGAGTATGACGATTTGTACCAGCGGATGGCCTGGTTCATGCGGGCGCCTCACAGTTCCTTCGTCAAGCGGTGGATGAAGTCCCGTGACTCCACGGGCGGCAGTGCTGCTCTCTCCACCTTATGGAGCAGGGCCCGGAAGCGCGCCAGCTGGGATTCGGCATCGATGAAGGCAGTGCCGTGCGGAGCGTCACACAGCACGGTGTCCAGCCGGGGGAGCGCCCCGCCCACGTACATCATCTCGATCCCGGCACCGGCAAACCCCTCTCCCGCGAACGGGATGACACGCACTGTGGCGTGCTCGCATTCGATCGCCCGCAGGATTTCCTTGAGTTGAGCACGAGCGGTGCTGCGGTCGGACACCAGGATGCGCAGCGCCGCCTCGTGGATGATCGTCTCGTACGGGACGGGTACCTCGCGCTCAAGTACGGACCTGCGCTTGATCCGGTGTTCGATCCGGGGTTTCAGTTCGCTCTCCGGAAGCTCCGGGACCATGTAACCGAAGACGGCGCGGGCGTAGTCGGGGGTCTGGAGTAGTCCGGGGACGTGGCTGGTGACGACCTCGCGTAGATACGCGCCGTGATGCTCGGTCTCGGCGACATCGAGGAACACCGGCGGGAGCACGCCCCGGTACTCCTCCCACCAGCCTTGCGCTCGCTCGCTGGCCATCGCCACCAGGGCGTCGATGAACGCCTCGTCAGCGCATGCGTAGTGCGCTGCCAGCCGCCGCACCCGCTCCCCGCTGACGCCCGCGAGGCCTGCCTCGACCTGGCTCATCTGCGCCGACGTCGAACTGAGCAGCCCTGCCACCTCGCGGGCCTTCAGGCCGGCGGCTTCCCGCAATCTGCGCAACTCGGTGCCCAGGCGTACCTGCCGCGCTGTGGGTTGGCTTCTCGGCGCCATCGCCCCTCCGCCTTCAACCGCCGTGCTGTCGTGCCTCGTTCGGGCGTCAGATTACGCGACTCTCTTGCGTGAGGAAAAATTTTTGCTCTACCGTCAGTGACGCACCGCATGCGCAGCGGAAGTGCACCGCGTCTGCGGCGTTGCCACCCTGCGCCCGAAATCCACCTCACCCTTGGAGTTGATGACGCATGCCCGAAACCTGGGACTACACCCTCTACATCCCCAACGACCCCAGAGCCGTCACGGTGTGCCGCCGCACCCCGGAGGGCGTCGTGTGGATCGGAGCGTGGGACACGGATCCGGCGCCGCCCGACCCTCCGTTGGCGCTGGAGGAGGTGGGGGAGTCGGAGGGCGGGCGGGGTCTGGGGGAAGTACGTGTGGTGCGAACTTCTCGCGGCGTAGCTCGTTGATCACGACGTCGTACGAAAGGAGAACTGATGGTCGGCTCGTCGCATGAGGCGCTGCACCGGATCTTTCAGAAGGATCCGACGCTGCTGACGAAGGCGTTACAGAAGGTCCTGCACGTGCCCTTCCCTGAACCGAGGGAGATCGCGGCGCTGAACGTGGACCTCACTGAGATCGAACCGGTCGAGCGCCGCGTGGACACGCTGCTGCGGGCGGAGACGGACGAGGGCACGTACCTGCTGGTGGTGGAGTCGCAGGGGAAGGTGGACGAGCGCAAGCGGGGCAGCTGGCCGTACTACCTGAGCTACCTGTACGAGAAGTACCGCTGCGAGCCGGTGCTCATCGTCATCACCCAGAGCAGCAGCACGGCCAAGTGGGCCTCGCGCCCGATCCGTCTCGGCTTCCCCGGCTGGGAGTCGCTGACCGTCCGCCCCCTCGTGCTGGGCCCTGACAACGTGCCCGTGATCGCGGACGAGCGGCAGGCCGAGAAGGACGTACCCCTCGCGGTGCTCTCGGCCATGACACACGGGCGTGGCCCGCAGGCTCCGGCCATACTGGAATCCCTGGCCGCCGCCCTGCGGACCATCGACCCCGACAGCGCCGCCGTCTTCGTGCAGTTCATCGACTCGTGCCTGACAGACCCCCAGGCGAAGCAGATGTGGAGGGACCTGATGACCGCGATCCAGTACTTCTGGCGACACCCGCTGGCCGAACAGGTACGCGAGGAAGGCCGGGAACAGGGCCGGGCTGAAGCCAAGGCCGAGATGGTCCTTCGTGTTTTGGAATGGCGTGACGTCCCGGTGCCCGACTCCGTCCGTGAACGAGTCCAAGCCTGCACGGACCTGGACCAACTAGAGGCATGGGCCCAGCGCGCCGTACACGCCACGGACGCGATGGAGTTGTTCGCCGACGAGTGAGCAAGTGACCGTTAGGCCACTCGCCTCCCCGTAAGTTCCGTGCCTCCGCCAGGTGCGTCAAGGGTGCTTCGCGTCGCCTCCGGCGATCGGCCTCCGACCGACCCTTGACCCACCTCGCTCCAGCTCGGGGAAAGAGCGAGGGGCCCGGAAGTGCGCTCGCTCGCTGGCCTCTGCGGCATCCGGTCACCGGAATGGAATGGTGAGCTGCGGCGCTCTTCGGTCTGCATCAGGATCCGGTAGGCATCGACCATGAAGCGCTTTGCCAGGCCTGCTCAAACTCTTCGCGACTGATCAAAGTGGCGGAAAATTCCGGCTGGCTCGCCACGTCCTCAATTGTGCCTACTGGAATTTCACTCAGGCCAATTTCTGCGGACTCGTGGAATTCGTCAGGAGTCGACGGCGTCCCCGTGCTCGGACATGCCTCGGATCATCACATTCACGTGCTGTCAGCGGCAACGCGGCACGGAATCCACCACCCCCGAGTTGGCGGGTTCTCTACTCCTCCGACAACCCCGCACACAGCTTCTTCAGCACCGCCCCGCACCGCCGTGCGTACGCGTGTTGCAGGACCCGGGTCGCCGGGCCGCCGGCCTTCGCGTACCACTTGGCGGGTTTGCTGAAGGCGGCCACGGTCAGCCAGACCGTGCCGTCGCCGGTGCGGTCGACGAGGAAGGCTTCCTCGCCGCATTCGGGGTGGTCTTCGAGGGTGCCGTAGGCCCAGCCGGCGCGGCGGGGTTCCTCGGTCGTCCAGATGATGCGGCAGGGGGCTTTCAGGAGGCCGGCCAGGGTGACGGTGACGTCCGCGCCGGGGGTCGCGCGGTCGGCGGTGGTGTCGATGCCCACGCCCATCGCGCGGTGCATCTCCCAGGTGAGGACCGCCTCGGCCGCCCGCTCGAAGAGCTTCGCACCCTCGCCGAGGCGGGTGCGTACGAAGAGGGGGTGGAAGCCGGGCGGGCAGTACGTCAGGTCGTCGCGGGTCGCGCCGACGGGTTCGTAGGTGAAGGGCGCCGAGGACATGGGTCACAAGGGTAGGCGGCACCCGGGGGGTTCTCCCACCGGGTGCCGCCCGAAGTTCAACTACGGCTGGTTCAGCTGACGTTGACCGCCGACCAGGCCGCGGCCACCGTGTTGTACTCGGTGCTGCCGGAGCCGTACAGGTCCTTGGCCGCGCTCAGGGTGCCCGCGCGGGCCGCCTTGTAGTCCGTGGTCGAGGTGAAGTACGTGGTCAGCGCCTTGTACCAGATCTGGAGCGCCTTGTCCCGGCCGATGCCGGTGACCTTGGAGCCGTTGGAGGTCGGGGAATTGTACGAGACCCCGTTGACCGTCTTGGCGCCGCTGCCCTCCGACAGGAGGTAGAAGAAGTGGTTCGCGACGCCGGAGGAGTAGTGGACGTCCAGGTTGCCGACCGAGGAGGACCAGGAGTCCGCCGAGCTGCCGTCCTTGCTGGGCTGGTCCATGTAGCGCAGCGGGGTGCCGTCGCCGTTGATGTTGATCTTCTCGCCGATGAGGTAGTCACCGGGGTCCTTGGCGTTGTTGGCGTAGAACTCCACGCCGACGCCGCCGAGGATGTCCGAGGTCGCCTCGTTCAGGCCGCCGGACTCGCCGCTGTAGTCGAGGCCCGCGGTGTTGGCGGTGACGCCGTGGGTCATCTCGTGACCGGCCACGTCGAGCGAGGTCAGCGGGTCGGCGTTGCCCTCACCGTCGCCGTAGGTCATGCAGAAGCAGCTGTCGTCCCAGAAGGCGTTCACGTACGAGCTGCCGTAGTGGACGCGGGAGTAGGCGGCCTTGCCGTCGTTCTTGATGCCGCTGCGGCCGAAGGTGTTCTTGTAGTAGTCCCAGGTCTCCTGCGCGCCGTAGGCGGCGTCGGCGGCCGCGGTCTGGTCGGAGGAGGAGGTGGAGGCGGTGCCGGTGCCGAAGGTGTTGGTCGAGTTGCTGACCAGGGTGCCGGTGCCGGACGTCTTGCGGGCCAGGTTGTAGGTCTTGTGGCCGCCGCGCGAGGCGTCGGTCAGGTTGTACGACGAGCCCGACTGGGTCGTGGTCAGGCTGACGGTGCCCGAGTACAGCGTCTTGCCGGTGCCGGTCGCGTTCTCGATGCCCTGGTACTCGAAGAGTTTCTTGCCGGTGGTGGCGTCGGTGATGACGTGCAGCTGGTTCGGGGTGCCGTCGTCCTGGAGGCCGCCCACGATCGTCTCGTAGGCGAGGACGGGCGTGCCGTTCGCCGCCCAGATCACCTTGCGCGCGCCGTCCGCGGCGGACTTGGCGGAGCCGAGCGTCCTGGCGGCGGACACCGCCTGCTGCGCGGCCCTGGCGGGGGTGATCTTCGGCGTGAGCGAGGCCACCTTGATGGTCGCCCTGGTCGCCTTGGTGACGCCCTCGGTCCTGCCCGACTTGGCGGTGTGGACGACCAGGTCGCCGCCGAGGACGGGGAGGCCGGCGTACGTCCGCTCGTAGCGGGTGTGGACCGTGCCGTCGGCGTCCTTGACGACGTCCTTGACGACCAGCTTCTCCTTGGCGCCGAGGCCTATCGCCTGCGCGGTCGTGGCGGCGGTGTCCTGCGCCTTCTGCATCAGGGAGGCGTGGGCCGTGGCGGACAGCGCGGCGGGGGCGGCGGCCGACTGGTGGGCGGTGGGCTGGGCGGAGGCGGTGGTGGTCAGCCCGGTGGAGAGCAGGGCTCCGGCGGCGACAGCGGTGGCGATGGCCAGAGTGGTGCGCTTGTGACGCGCGTAGAGGGGGCTCACTCAAAGCTCCTTCAGGTGGGGAGTCCGGGCAGCGTGGGGTTACTGGCCCGGCTGTGTGGGGTTGTGAAGTTGCTGTGCTGCTGCGGCGGGTGGAGAGAGAGTGACATCAAGGATGCGTACATGTCAGGACCCTGAAGTGATGTTGGCTGGAAAATGACCGCTCGGGAAACATTTCAGGCGTGTGAACCCGGGCTGTTCGAGGGGGGCGACCCCTCGAACAGCCCCGTGGTGCAAGGGTCCTGACGTGCGGCTTACGGGAAGATCAGCTTCCAGTCGTTGAGCGTGCCCGTGTCCTGACTGGCCTGATCCTGCACCTTCAATTTCCATGTCCCGTCGGCCGTTTCGGCCGCCGCGTTCACCGTGTACGTCGCCTTGACGTCGTGGGCCGAGTCGGAGGAGCTGAAGTTCTTCAGCCGGTACGTCTTGCCCGACGGGCCGACGAGGTCGATGACCAGGTCGCCGCGCCACGTGTGCGTGATGTCGACGTTCACCTGGAGGTTGCCCGGCGCGTTCCCGCTGCGGTCGGAGACGGTGATGGCCGAGGTGATGGCCGGACCGTTGTCCGGGATCGCCATCTGTGTGTGGTTGTCGTACGTCGAGCCGGTGCCGCCACCGCCCCCGCCGCCGGAGCGCGAACCGACGTTGACGGCCGCCCAGGCGTCCTCGACCGCCGCGTACTCCGCGCCGGAGGTGCCGTACAGCTCGCCGGCCGCCGCGAGGGTGCCGGTGCGGGCGTCGGCGTAGTTGGTGGTGGAGGTGAACTTGGTGGTCAGCGCCCGATACCAGATCTGGAGCGCCTTGTCCCGGCCGATTCCGGTCACCGGAAGCCCGTCCGAGGTCGGCGAGTTGTAGTTCACGCCGTTGACCGTCTTGGCGCCGCTGCCCTCCGACAGGAGGTAGAAGAAGTGGTTCGCGACACCGGAGGAGTAGTGGACGTCCAGGCCGCCGACCGAGGAGGACCAGCTGTCCGCCGAGCTGCCGTCCTTGCTGGGCTGGTCCATGTAGCGCAGCGGGGTGCCGTCGCCGTTGATGTTGATCTTCTCGCCGATGAGGTAGTCACCGGGGTCGGAGGCGTTGTTGGCGTAGAACTCCACGCCGGTGCCCATGATGTCGCTGGTCGCCTCGTTCAGGCCGCCGGACTCGTCGCTGTAGTTCAGGCCCGCGGTGTTGGCGGTGACGCCGTGGCTCATCTCGTGGCCGGCCACGTCCAGCGAGGTCAGCGGGTCGGCGTTGTTCTGGCCGTCGCCGTAGGTCATGCAGAAGCAGCTGTCGTCCCAGAACGCGTTCACGTACGAATCGCCGTAGTGCACGCGGGAGTAGGCGCCGACGCCGTCGTTCTTGATGCCGCTGCGGCCGAAGGTGTTCTTGTAGAAGTCCCAGGTCTCCTGCGCGCCGTAGGCCGCGTCGGCGCCCGCGGTGGCCGCGTTCGACGTGGTTCCGTCGCCCCAGGTGTCGTTGTTCTGCGAGAACAGCGTGCCGGTGCCGTCGCTGCCGCCGCCCAGGTTGTACGTCTTGTGGCCGCCGCGCGAGTTGTCGGTCAGCGTGTACGTCGAGCCCGACTGGGCCGTGGTCAGCGTGACCTGCCCGCTGTACCGGGTGTTGCCGACGCCGGTCTCGATGCCCTGGTACTCGTAGAGCTTCTTGCCGGTGGTGGCGTCGGTGATGACGTGCAGCTGGTTCGGGGTGCCGTCGTCCTGGAGGCCGCCCACGATCGTCTCGTAGGCGAGGACGGGCCTGCCCGTGGCGGCCCAGATCACCGTGCGGACGCTGGAGGCGGCCGACTTCGTGCCGCCGCGCGCCTTCGCCCGCTGCACGGCCTGCTTCTCGGCCGCGGCCCGGGACACCTTCGGGGTGAGGCCGGAGACCTTCACCGTGGCGTGCGTGGCACGGATGACGTCCATGGTCTTGCGGGACTTGTTCGTGTCCACCACCAGGTCGCCGCCGAGGACGGGCAGACCGGCGTACGTCCGCTCGTAGCGGGTGTGCAGCGTGCCGTCGGCGTCCTTCACGACGTCCTTGACGACCAGTTTCTCCTGGCTGCCGAGGCCGATCGAGCGCGCCGTGGCGGCCTTGGTGGCGTCGGCGTCGCGCAGCAGCTCGGCGCGCTGCGAGGGCGAGAGCCTGAGCGCCGTGTGCGACGGGTTCGCCTTGACGGGCCGCGGGCCGGCCGCCGGAGCGGCACTGGCCGCGCCCGTCTGGACGGCGGCGGCGATCAGCGCGGCGGCACCGGCGAGGGCGAGGGTGGCGCTGCGGCGGTGCGCGGTGCGGGACTGCGGGGTGTGGGAGGTGCGTCCGCGAGAGGAATTGCGTCTCAACACTGACTCCTTCTGCGTGGCCGCAGGTCGTGCGGCCAGGGGAGACCGGACGAGAGGTCGGGGCGTCCGGGCAGAACAGGACGTGCGCGAAACGAGGTGCGGGGTCGTGCGGGCCGGCTCGCGAGCGTGCGCGTGCAGTGGTGGGGTTGCTGTGAGTCGGCCAGGGAAGAGTGGCAGGGGATCGGTGCGTCTGTCAGGACCGCGTCACAAACTTGGCCGGAAACGGTCCGTTGACCGGTTGTTCAAGTCCGGTATGCGGACCGTTGGGCCGGACGCGTCCCTCAGCGGGCGTCCCCGTGCCAGGTCCGCCACAGCGCCGCGTACGCCCCGCCCGCCGCCACCAGCTCCTCGTGCGTCCCCAGTTCCGTGAGGCGGCCGTCCTCCATGACCGCCACGCGGTCGGCGTCGTGGGCGGTGTGCAGGCGGTGCGCGATGGCGATGACCGTGCGGCCCTCCAGGACGGCGGCGAGGGCGCGCTCGGTGTGGCGGGCCGTGGTGGGGTCCAGCAGGGCCGTCGCCTCGTCCAGGATCAGGGTGTGCGGGTCGGCCAGCACCACACGGGCCAGGGCGAGTTGCTGCGCCTGCGAGCCGTCGGTGGCCGTGCCGCCCGTGCCCAGCCGGGTGTCGAGGCCGGCCGGCAGGTCGCGCACCCACTCGTCGGCGCCCACCGCCGCCAGCGCCGCCCACAGGTCGCCGTCCGTGGCCTGCGGTTCGGCGATCAGGAGGTTGTCCCGGACCGTGCCGAGGAACACATGGTGCTCCTGCGTCACCAGCACCACCTGGCGGCGCAGCAGCTCCGGCTCCAGATCGGCGACCGGCACCCCGCCCACCGTCACCGCCCCGGACCCGGGCCGGTCGATGCCCGCGAGCAGCCGGCTCAGCGTCGTCTTGCCGGCCCCGGAGGGCCCCACCACCGCGAGCCGCTCCCCGGGCCGCACCGTCAGGTCCACCCCGCGCAGCACCTCGCCGCCGCGCTCGTAGGCGTACCGCACGTCCCGCAGGTCGATACGGTCGTCCACCGGCACCGGCGAGCCCGCACCGGCGTCCGAGCGGGGCGCCCGCGCCAGCCCCTCCACGCGCGCGAACGAGGCACCGCTGCTCTGCAGTTGCTCCACCCGCATCAGGATCTGGTCCAGCGGCTCGGTGAACTGCCGCAGGTACAGCGCCGCCGCCACCACCGCGCCCACCCCGACCGAGCCCCGCTCGTGCAGCCAGCCGCCCAGCAGCAGGATCCCCGCCACGGGCACGGTGTACGTGATCTCGACCGCCGGGAAGAACACCGTGCGCAGGAACAGCGTGTGGAAGCGGGCCCGGCGGGACGTCTCCAGCGCGTCCCGGCCGGCCGTGACCCGCCGCTGCCGCAGCCGGAACGCCTCGACGGTGCGGGCCCCGGCCGCCGTCGAGGCGACGATCTCCGCCACCTCGGACGTCGCCGCGCCCTCGGCGAGATAGCCGTCCCGGGCCCGCCGCAGATACCAGCGCAGCGCCAGCCAGACCGGGGTCAGACCGAGCACCCCGAACGCCCCGAACAGCGGGTCCAGCGCGAACACCGCGCCCAGCACGAACAGCGCCTGCACGGAGTTGACGAGCAGTTCCGGACCGACGTCCCGCAGCGTGCTGCCGACCGTCGCCACGTCCGCCGTGCCCCGCGCCGTCAGGTCACCCGTACCGGCCCGCTCCACCACGGCCGCGGGCAGCGCCAGCACCCGCTCGACGTACTCCTCGCGCACCCGGGCCAGCGTCCGCTCCCCGAACCGGTAGCCCACGTACCGCGCCCAGCGGGCCAGCAGCAGCTGCGCGAGCGAACACAGCAGGATCCACAGCGCGAGCCGGTCCACCGCCCCGACCCCGTGCCCGGCGCGCACCTCGTCGACGATGCGCCCGACCAGCCACGGCCCGACCAGTCCCGCCCCGGCCGCCAGCGCGTTGAGCAGCACCGCGGCGGCGAACGCCCGCCCGTCGGCCCGCACCAGCCGCACCGCGGCCCGCCGCACCTGCCCGCGGTCCGCGACCGGCAGCAGCCCCTCACCCGGCACGCCCGCCGTCACCCCGCAACCCCTTCCGTGTCGGTGACATCCGCCGCGTTCCCGGCATCCTCTGTGTCCTCTGCGTTCTCTGGGTTCTCGGCCTCGACGTCCCGGGCGACCAGGGCCCGGTACTCCGGTTCCTCGGCCAGCAGCCGCCGGTGCGGGCCGCGCGCCGCGACCTTCCCGTCGGCCAGGAACACCACCGTGTCCGCGCGGTCCAGCAGCAGCGGCGAGGTCGACGTCACCACCGTCGTACGCCCCTCGCGCGCCGCCCGCAGCCGCTCGGCCACCGTCGCCTCCGTGTGCGCGTCCAGCGCCGAGGTCGGCTCCACGGCGAGCAGCACCTCCGGGTCGGCGAGCAACGCCCTGACCAGCCGCACCCGTTGACGCTGGCCACCGGAGAGACTGCGGCCCTGCCCGGCGACGGCCGAGTCGGCCCCCTCCGGCAGCCCGCGTACGACGTCCTCGGCCGCGGCGGCGTACAGCGCCCGCCGCAGCGCCGCCTCCCCGGCAGCGCCCCCGGCGGCCACGACCTCCCGCAGCGGCCCCGCGAACAGGTCGGCCTCGTTGTCCGCGACCAGCACACGCGCGCGTACGTCGGCCAGCGGGATCGCGTCCAGCCGCACCCCGCCCCAGGTGACGTCGGTCGGGCCGAACCGGCCGAGCCGGTCGACCACGGCGGCGGCCTCGGCGGGCCGGGCGGCGGCCAGCGCGGTCAGCCGGCCCGGCGCGATCCGCACCCCGGACACCGGGTCGTGCAGCTCGGCCGGTTCCGCGGGCGCGCGCCGCGTGCCCTCGTCCGGATCCGGCGCAAGGCGCAGCAGCCGTACGACCCGGCGCGCGGCCACCACGCCACGGTTCAGCTCGTAGACCATCTGCACCATGAACGCCACCGGCCCGATCAGCACCGCGACGTAGCCGTACACCGACACCAACTGGCCGATGCTGATGTGCCCCTGGGCCGTCAGCCGGGCACCGAGCCAGGTGACGACGGCGAGGAACAGGGTGGGCAGCCCGACGCCGAGCGCCTGCACCCAGCTGGCCACCGCGCCCACCCGGTACCCCTGCGCGCGCAGCGCCTGCGAATCCGTCCGGAAACCGTCGGCGAACAGCGACTTCCCGCCCAGCCCGTTGAGGACGCGCAGGCCGCCCGCGAGGTCCCCGATGCGGGCGGTCAGCACGCCCTGCCGCTCCCGGTACTCGCTCTCCGCGTGCTGCAGACGCAGCGTCAGCGGCCCGGTGACCAGCGCGAGCACCGGCAGCCCGAGCAGGACGACGGCGGCGAGCGGCGCCGAGACGGCGAACAGCAGCCCGGCGACCACCACGTACACCACGGCCGAGCCGACGCCCGGCCCGACGGCGGTGAGCGACTGCGCGATGACCTGTACGTCGCCGACGCCGATGGTCACGACCTCCCCGGCCCCCGCCCGGCGCGGCAGCGCGGCCCCGAGCCGCACCACATGCCCCACGACCACCTTCACCGTGCGGAAGTTGGCGTCCATCCGCACCCGGGTCATGGTGCGGTGCCGCATGATGCTCAGCCAGGCGTTGCCCGCGCCCAGCACGAACATCGCCCCCGTCCACGCGGCCAGCACCCCCAGCCGCCCCGGCACCAGCCCGTCGTCCACGGCCCGCGCCATCATGTACGGCTGCGCGGCCAGCAGCACCATCCACACGCTGGCCAGCGAGGCCCCGGCCAGCGACCGCCCCCGCTGCCGCCACACCAGCCAGCACAGATACCGCCAGCCGCTGCGGGTGTCGGGCACCCCCGGTTCCTCGTACGCGTCGATCATCCGTCCCCCGTTCGCGTAGCCCTGGGCCTAGGCCAGGCTGTCCCGCCAGGTCCTGTGCAGGTCCGCGAAGCGGCCCGTGCCCGCGACGAGGTCGGCCGGAGTGCCGTCCTCGACGATGCGGCCGTGCTCCATGACCAGGACCCGGTCCGCGATCTCGACCGTCGACAGGCGGTGGGCGATCACCACCGCCGTACGGCCCCGCAGCACCGTCGTCATCGCGCGCTGCACCGCCCGCTCGCCCGGGATGTCCAGGGAACTGGTCGCCTCGTCCAGGATCAGCACCGCCGGGTCGGCGAGCAACGCCCGTGCGAAGCCGACGAGTTGGCGCTGACCGGCCGAGATGCGGCCGCCGCGCTTACGCACGTCGGTGTCGTAGCCGTCGGGCAGCGCGCTGATGAACTCGTGCGCGCCGATCGCCTTCGCGGCCCGCTCGATCTCCTCGCGGGTGGCGTCGGACCGGCCGATGGCGATGTTCTCCGCGACCGTCCCGGAGAACAGGAACGCCTCCTGGGTCACCATGACCACCCCGCGCCGCAGCTCGCGCATGGGCAGTTCCCGCAGGTCCACGCCGTCGAGCAGGACACGGCCGCCGGAGGGGTCGTAGAAGCGGGCCAGGAGCTTGGCGAGGGTGGACTTGCCCGCGCCCGTGGAACCGACCACGGCGACCGTCTGTCCGGCCGGGAGGGTCAGATCGAAACGGGGCAGCACCTCGCCGCCGGTGCGGTAGCCGAAGCTGACCGCTTCGAAGACGACCTCGCGCCCCGGCAAGTCGCCCTTCGGCGGCTGGAGTTCACGGGGCGCCGCCGGCTCGGGCACCGACGGGGTCTGGGCCAGCAGGCCGGCGATCTTCTCCAGGGAGGCCGCGGCCGACTGGTAGGCGTTGAGGAACATGCCGAGCCGGTCGATGGGGTCGTAGAGGCGTCGGAGGTAGAGGACCGCCGCCGCCAGCACGCCCAGCTCCAGCGAGCCCGTCGCCACCCGGTAGGCGCCCCACAGCACGATCCCCGCCACCGCCGTGTTGGCCACCAGCCGGGAGCCGACCACATAGCGGGCCATCTCCAGCAGCGCGTCGCCGTTCGTCCGCTCGTGCCGCCGGTTCAGCACGGCGAACTCGGCGTCGTTCACGGCCTCCCGGCGGAAGGCGCGCACCGGGCGGATGCCGTTCATCGTCTCCACGAACTTCACGATCACCGCCGCGATGGCCGTGGACCGTGCCCGGTACACCCGCCCCGCCCGCCGCTGGTACACGCGCACGAGCAGGTACAGCGGCGCGAGGGAGGCCAGCGCGAGCGCGCCCAGGCCGAGGTCCAGCCACAGCAGCAGCGCGGAGATGTAGACGAAGGACAGCACGACGGTCACCAGCTCCTGGAGTCCGTCGTTCAGCAGCTCGCGCAGCGACTCGACGTCCGTCGTGGAGCGGGAGATCAGCCGGCCCGAGGTGTAGCGCTCGTGGAAGTCGACGCTCAGTGCCTGCGCGTGCCGGAAGATCCGGCCGCGCAGGTCCAGCAGCACGTCCTGGCTGACCCGCGCGGACGTCTCGATGAACGCGGCCTGGAGGGCGCCGGAGAGCAGCGCGCACAGCAGACAGCCGACGGCCACCGCGATCAGCGGGCCGTGGTGGTGGGCACGGAACGCGGGTACGGCGCTGTCGATGGCGTACGCCACGATCAGCGGGCCCGCCTGTACGGCCGCCTGCTGGAGCAGCAGCAGGACCGTGGTCAGTACCGCCCTGCCCTTCAGGGGCGCGAGCAGTGAGCGCAGCAGGGCGGCGGTGGCGCCGGGCGCGGTGGGCAGGACGTCCCGGTCGAAGGCGTCGTCCGCGCCGTCGGCCCCCTGACCGGTGCCCTGTCCGGCCGGCTGTTGCCGGGGATCGGGGAGTTCGTCGTCGTCGGAGGTGGGGGTGGAGGCGGTCGTGGTGGTCAACGGGATTCCTCCGTATCCCTGAAGTGCCCGGATGTCCCGGACATCAGATGCGCGTACTCGGCGTTGGTGCGCAGCAGTTCGTGGTGCGTGCCGACGGCGGCGATCCGGCCGCCCGAGAGCAGGGCGACCCGGTCGGCGAGCAGCACCGTGGAGGGGCGGTGGGCCACGATCAGGGCGGTGGTGTCGGCGAGGACGTGGCGCAGCGCGGCCTCGACGGCCGCCTCCGTGTGCACGTCGAGGGCGGACAGCGGGTCGTCCAGGACCAGGAAGTCCGGTCGGCCGACGACCGCGCGGGCCAGCGCGAGGCGCTGGCGCTGGCCTCCGGACAGGCTGAGGCCCTGCTCGCCGACCCGGGTGCCGGTGCCCTGCGGGAGGGCGTGCACGAAACCGGCGGCCTGCGCCACCTCCAGCGCCCGCTCCAACTCCGGCTCGCCCGCGTCCGGCCGGGCACCCATGAGGACGTTCTCGCCGACGCTCGTGGAGAAGAGCGTGGGCTCCTCGAAGGCCACGGCGACCTTGGCGCGCAGCTCCTCGCGGGGCATCTCGGTGATGTCGACGCCGTCGAGGGTGATCCGCCCCGAGGTGACCTCGTGCAGCCGCGGCACGAGCGCGGTGAGCGTCGTCTTCCCACTCCCGGTCGCGCCGACCAGGGCCATGGACTCGCCGGGGCGGATGTGCAGGTCGACGCCGGTGAGGAGGGGCGGCGAGTCGGGGGCGGCGTCGGGGTACCGGAACCGGACGTTCTCGAACCGCAGCCCGGCACCACCGCGGTGCGGTCCCGGTCGGGCATCCTGGCGTGCGGGGGCCGGGCTCTCCTCGCGCCGGTCGGCCAGGTTGTCCGGGAGTCCGGTGGTCGAGTCCTCTGCGGGTGGGGCGGTTGAGCTGTCCTCGGCTCCGGGGTCCGGGCTCTTCCCGCGTCCGGCGGTCGAGTTGTTCCCGTGTCCGGGGGCCGGGTTCTCCTTGCGTCGGGCGGTCAGGTCGTCCGGAAGTCCGGTTGCCGAGTCCTCTGCGGGTGGGGCGGTCAGGGCGTTCGGGAGTCCGGTTGCCGAGTCCTCTGCGGGTGGGGCGGTCAGGGCGTTCGGGAGTCCGGTTGCCGAGGTCTCGCCGTGTCTGGCTGCTGAGCTCTTCCCGTGCCGGGTTGCCGGGTCCTCCTTGCGTCGGGCGGCCAGGTCGTCCCCGAGTGCGGCTGCCGAGTCCCCTTCGCGAGGGGCGGTTGAGCTGTCGTCGGCTCCGGGGTCCGGGCTCTTCCCGTGTCCGGTGGTCGACTTGTCCCCGTGTCCGGGGCCCGGGCTCTCTCCGTGCCCCGGCGCCGAGCCTTCCCAGCGCCCCGATACCGAGCCTTCCCCGCGCCCGCTGGTCGAGCGCTCTGCGCGACCCGCTGCCGGGCGCTGTCCGCGCCCCGTTGGCAGGTCCTCCTCCGGGGGCTCGTCCATCGCCTCGAAATAGCGTTCCGTCGCCGTTGCCGCCTCCTGGCTCATGGCCAGCAGGAAGCCGATGGAGTCCACCGGCCAGCGCAGGGCGAGTGCCGTGCTCAGGAAGGCGACCAGGGTGCCCGCCGACAGGTCCCCGTCGGACACCCGTACCACTCCCAGCACCAGCGCCGCCCCGATCGCCAGCTCGGGCAGGGTCACGATGACACCCCAGATGACGGCCAGCAGCCGGGCCTTGCGCAGCTCGGTGCCGCGCAGCGTGAGCGCCAGTTCGCGGAAGGCGTGCGCCTGGCTGCGGTGGCGGCCGAAGCCCTTGACGACGCGGATGCCGAGCACGCTCTCCTCGACCACCGTCGTCAGATCGCCGACCTGGTCCTGCGCCGCCCGGGCCACCGTGGCGTACCGCCGCTCGAAGACCGCGCAGGTCCACATCACCGGGATCGTGGGGCCGAGGATGACGAGGCCCAGCACCCAGTCCTGCGCCAGCATGATCACCACGCCGACCAGGATGGTCACGCCATTGACCAGAAGGAACGTCAGCGGGAAGGCGAGGAACTGGCGCAGCAGCATCAGATCCGTGGTGCCCCGGGACAGCAGCTGGCCCGAGGCCCAGCGGTCGTGGAAGGCCACCGGCAGCCGTTGCAGCCGCCCGTACAGCCCCGCCCGCATCCGCGCCTCCACACGCGACAGCGGACGGGCCACCAGCCACCGGCGCAGACCGAACAGCAGCGCCTCCGCGACGCCCAGCAGGAACAGGTACAGGGCACCCAGCCAGACCCCGCCCGGGTCGCGGTCGGCGACCGGCCCGTCGACCATCCACTTCAGGACGAACGGGATCACCAGTCCCGTACAGGAGGCCACGACGGCGACCAACGCGGCCGTGAACAGCCGTGCGCGCACGGGGCGTACGTACGGCCACAGCCGCAGCAGCGTGCGGACGGCCGATCGGTCCTCGGTGGTTGCACGTGTCGTGGACATCACCGCGAGCGTACGGACCGGCACCGACATCGCCCACCGAGTTTCGGCCGGACCCGGCTCCGTCGCTGGTCCTACGACCGGCGCGGGCGAGGAGTCGTAGGGCGGCATCAACCGATCGGCGGATGCGGCTTCGAGCGGGCCGGCCGATGTGCCACCGGGGGCCCGGCCGGAATCCTCGGAGCATGCCATCCGTCATCGAAGTCACCGATCTGCGCAAGTCGTACGGCGGCCGCGCCGTGGTCGACGGTGTCTCCTTCACCGTCGAGGAGGGCGAGATCTTCGGGATCCTCGGCCCCAACGGCGCCGGCAAGACCACCACCGTGGAGTGCGTCGAGGGCCTGCGGGTCCCGGACGGCGGCCGGATCCGGGTCCTCGGCCACGATCCCGTCGCCGACCACGCGGAGGTCGCGCGGGTGCTCGGCGCCCAGCTCCAGCAGAGCGAACTCCAGGCCAAGCTCACCGTGCGCGAGGCGCTGGAGCTCTACGCCGCCTTCTACCCGCACCCCGCCGACTGGCGCCCCCTCGCCGAACGCCTCGGTCTGACCGAGAAGTTGGGCACCCGGTTCGGCAAGCTGTCCGGCGGTCAGCAGCAGCGGCTGTTCATCGCGCTGGCGCTCGTCGGCGGGCCCCGGGTCGTGGTGCTGGACGAGCTGACCACCGGTCTGGACCCGCGCGCCCGGCGCGACACCTGGCAACTGATCGAGGAAGTCCGCGCGAGCGGGGTCACCGTGCTGCTGGTCACCCACTTCATGGAGGAGGCGCAGCGGCTGTGCGACCGGATCGCCGTCATCGACCGGGGACGGATCGCCGCGCTGGACACCCCTGCCGGGCTCATCCGCCGCTCGGCGGGCGCCACAGTCATCAGCTTCAGCCCGTCCGCGCCGCTGGACGAGCGTGAGCTCGCCGCGCTGCCCGCGCTCGCCTCGGTCGAGCGCAAGGGCGAGCGGATCACCCTGTCCGGCACCGACGAGACCGTGAACGCCGTCATCACCCTGCTCGCCCGCCATCACATCACCGCCCGCCAACTACGGGTCGTCGACGCCACGTTGGACGACGCATTCCTGGACCTGACCGCGGGCCCCGCCGAGGAGGAAGCCGCGTGAACACCGCCGTGCTGCGTACCGAGTTCCGGTTGTTCCGCCGGGAACCGGCCGCCCTCTTCTGGATCTTCCTGTTCCCCTCGCTGCTGCTGGCGATCCTCGGCTCCATCCCCTCGTTCCGTCGGGCCGACGCGTCGATGGGCGGGCTGCGGCCGGTCGACGTCTACGTGCCCATCGCCGTACTGATCGCCCTGATCATGTCCGGGGCGCAGGGGCTGCCGCAGGTCCTCACCGGCTACCGGGAGCGCGGCATCCTGCGCCGCATGTCCGTCACGCCGGTCCGCCCCGCGGCCCTGCTGGCGGCACAGATGGCCGTGCAGGGCGTGGCCGCGCTGGCCTCGGCGGTGCTCGCCCTCGCGGTCGGCCGGGTGGCCTTCGGCGTGACGCTGCCCCGGCAGCCGGCCGGCTATCTGCTGGCCCTGCTGCTCGCGGCGGCGGCCGCCCTCGCGCTCGGCAGCGTGGTCTCGGCGCTCTCCCGGACGACGAGGATCGCCGGTGCGATCGGGTCGATGGTGCTGTTCCCAATGATGTTCTGCGCGGGCGTGTGGATCCCGGTGCGGTCCATGCCGCACGCGCTGGCCCGGGTGGTCGAGCTGACCCCGTTCGGCGCGGCGGCCCGCGCCCTGGACCAGGCCGCCTCCGGGGGCTGGCCGGCCTGGGGGCACCTCGGGGTGCTCGCGGCGTGGACGCTGCTGCTGACCGGCGCCGCCGCGCGCTGGTTCCGCTGGGAGTGAGCGGGCGTTCCACCGCGGTGGACGTGAAGGAAGGAGCCGGGCCGTGCCGGACACTGGGGCTATGACGAGCACCGTGCAGCAGCCGCCCCGGGCGTCGTTCGACACCTGGGGGCCCTGGGCACTGCTGGCCGCCGGTGTCGTCGCGGCGGCGATCTCCGCCCACCCGGTCGGCATGGACCGGACCGGAATGATCGTCTGCACCGCACTCGTGCCCGTGGCCGTCGTGCTGCAGTTGTACTGGGGCAGGGTGAAGCGGACGCGGCCGGGCCCGAGCCGGACGGGTGTGTCCCTCTACCTCCTGCGCTGGGCCATCGCCTTCGTGCTGACCTGGGCCAACCCGTTCTTCGCCTTCTACGCCGTGAGCGGCTACTACACCGCCGGCCGGGAGCTGCCGCGCCGGCTGGTGCTGCCGGGTCTCTTCCTGACCGCCGTCACCATGGCCGGCAGCGAGGTGGGCGGCTGGCCGCCGCACGGGCTGGTCATGTGGCTCGGCTTCTTCCTCGTGCTGGGCGTCAACATGGGG
Source organism: Streptomyces sp. NPDC055966 (assembly GCF_042269865.1). NCBI lineage: Bacteria > Bacillati > Actinomycetota > Actinomycetes > Kitasatosporales > Streptomycetaceae > Streptomyces > Streptomyces sp. NPDC055966. The sequence continues at coordinate 335,574 of NZ_JBHJYK010000010.1, read as the reverse complement.
ATGGTCAGCGTGTTCACCCGGTTCGCCGAGCAGGAGCAGGCCCGGCTCAGTGTCCAGGCCGACACCATCGCCGAGCTGGAGCGCACCAACACGGCGCTGCAGCAGGCCCTCGACGAGAACGCCGCCCTGCACGCCCAACTCCTCGTCCAGGCGCGGGAGGCGGGCGTGGCCGACGAGCGGCGCCGGCTCGCCGCCGAGATCCACGACACCATCGCCCAGGGCCTGACCGGGATCATCGCGCAGCTCCAGGTCGTCGCGAACGCCCCCGACCTGACCACCGCCCGCACCCATCTGGAGCGCGCCGCCACACTGGCCCGGCACAGCCTCGGCGAGGCCCGCCGGTCGGTGCACAACCTGGCGCCGGTGGAGCTCACGGACGGTGGACTGCCCGAGGCGCTGAAGAAGACGGTCGCGGAGTGGGGCGAACGCACCGGCGCGCGGGCCGAGTTCACGGTCACCGGCACCACCGAGCAGCTGCACGACGAGGTCTCGGCGACGCTGCTGCGCATCGCCCAGGAGGCGCTGTCCAACGCGGCCCGGCACGCCGGCGCGACCCGGGTCGGGGTCACCCTCTCCTTCATGGGCGACGAGGTCACCCTCGACATCCGCGACGACGGCACGGGCTTCGACCCGGCCGCCGTACCGGCCCGCTCCCGCGCCGGCGGCTTCGGTCTGGACGGCATGCGGGCCCGCGCCGAGCGCATCGCGGGCGCCCTGACGGTGGAGTCCGAGCCCGGGCACGGCACGGCGGTGTCGGCTCGCGTACCGTTGGTCGGCGATGACCGCTGAGACCGTGATTTCCCTGCTCATCGTGGACGACCACCCGGTCGTCCGCGACGGCCTGCGCGGCATGTTCGAGTCGGCGCCGGGCTTCCGCGTGCTCGGGGAGGCCGCGAACGGCGTCGAGGCGGTGGCGCGGGCCGCCGCCCTGGACCCGGACGTGATCCTGATGGACCTGCGGATGCCGGGCGGCTCGGGCGTGGACGCGATCCGCGAGCTGACCCGCCTGGGCGCCCGAGCCAAGGTGCTGGTCCTCACCACCTACGACACCGACTCCGACACCCTCCCCGCGATCGAGGCGGGCGCGACCGGCTACCTGCTGAAGGACGCCCCGCGCGACGAGCTGTTCACCGGCGTGCGGGCCGCCGCCGAGGGCCGTACGGTCCTCTCCCCGGCGGTCGCCTCCCGTCTGGTCCACGCGGTGCGCACCCCCCGCGCCCCGTCCGGCGAGCCGCTGTCGGCCCGTGAACGCGAGGTCCTGGCCCTGGTCGCCAAGGGCACGTCGAACCGTGAGATCGCCCGCGAACTCTTCATCAGCGAGGCCACGGTGAAGACCCACCTCACCCACCTGTACGCCAAGCTGGGCGTCAACGACCGCGCGGCGGCGGTGGCGACGGGGTACGACCGGGGAATCCTGGGCTGAGCCGGCCCGCCCGCACACGGGCCCGGGCCCCTCAGACCACCCTCAGCAGCAGCACGGACCGCCCCGGCACCGTGATCCGCGCCCCCGCCGGATGCACCGTGCCCGGCGGCTCCGCCTGGTCCTCGCGGTCGGTGTCCACGAGCACCTCGTACCGCCGCGCCCACGGCGGGCCCGGCAGCACGAAGGCGGTCGGGTCCTCGCCCGCGTGCAGCACCGCGAGGAAGCTGTCGTCCACGACCGGCGCCCCCCGCTCGTCGCGGCCCGGGATGTCCCGGCCGGAGAGGTACATGCCGAGCGTGGCCGCGGGGGCGTACCAGTCGGCCTCGGTCATCTCCGTGCCCCGCGGGGTGAACCAGGCGAGGTCGCGCAGCCCGTCCGCCGAGTGCGCGCGGCCGGAGAAGAAGGCGCGGCGGTGCAGCACCGGGTGCCGGTGGCGCAGGGCGATCAGGCGGGCGGTCAGGTCGGTCAGCGCCCGCCAGCCCGGTTCGGCCGTCAGCGACCAGTCCAGCCAGCCGATCTCGTTGTCCTGGCAGTAGGCGTTGTTGTTGCCGCCCTGGGTGCGGCCGAGTTCGTCGCCGGCGACCAGCATCGGCACACCGGTGGACAGGAGCAGGGTCGTCAGGAGGTTGCGGAGCTGGCGGCGGCGCAGCGACCGTACCCGCTCGTCCTGCGTCTCGCCCTCCACGCCGCAGTTCCAGGAGCGGTTGTCGTCGGTGCCGTCGCGGTTGTCCTCGCCGTTGGCCTCGTTGTGCTTGCGCTCGTACGACACCAGGTCGCGCAGCGTGAACCCGTCGTGCGCGGTGACGAAGTTGACCGAGGCGTACGGGCGGCGGCCGCCCCAGGCGTACAGGTCGCTGGAGCCGGACAGGCGGTAGCCCATCTCCCGTACGTCCGGCAGGGCCTGGCGCCAGAAGTCCCGGACCGCGTCGCGGTAGCGGTCGTTCCACTCCGTCCACAGGGGCGGGAAGGCGCCGACCTGGTAGCCGCCCGAGCCGATGTCCCACGGCTCGGCGATCAGCTTCACCCGGTGCAGCACCGGGTCCTGGGCGATGACCGCCAGGAACGGGGAGAGCATGTCGACGTCGTGCATCGAGCGGGCCAGCGCCGCCGCGAGGTCGAAGCGGAAGCCGTCGACGCCCATCTCGGTCACCCAGTAGCGCAGCGAGTCGGTGATCAGCCGCAGCACCTGGGGCTGGACGACGTGCAGCGTGTTGCCGCAGCCGGTGTAGTCGGCGTAGCGGCGGGCGTCGCCCTGGAGCCGGTAGTAGCCGCGGTTGTCGATGCCCTTCAGGGAGAGCGTCGGCCCCAACTCACCCGCCTCGGCGGTGTGGTTGTAGACCACGTCGAGGATCACCTCGATGCCGGCCGCGTGCAGCGCGCGCACCATCCGCTTGAACTCGCCGACCTGCTGGCCCGTCGTCCCGGTGGCCGCGTAGCCGGCGTGCGGGGCGAAGTAGCCGATGGAGTTGTAGCCCCAGTAGTTGACGAGGCCCCGGCGCAGCAGGTGGTCCTCGTGCGCGAACTGGTGGACGGGGAGCAGCTCCACGGCCGTCACGCCCAGCCTGGTCAGGTGCTCGATCGCGGCGGGGTGCGCCAACCCGGCGTAGGTGCCGCGCAGTTCCTCGGGGATCCCCGGGTGCAGCTTGGTGAAGCCCCGCACGTGCAGCTCGTAGAGGACGGAGTCGGCCCACGGGGTCTTCGGCCGCCGGTCGTCCTCCCAGTCGTCGTCATCGTCGACGACGACGCCCTTCGGCACGTACGGCGCCGAGTCCCGCTCGTCGCGCACGGTGTCGGCGACGTACTGCTCGGGCCAGTCCCGGACGTGCCCGTACACCTCGGGCGGTAGCCCGAACTCGCCGTCCACCGCCCGCGCGTACGGGTCCAGCAGCAGCTTGGCCGGGTTCCAGCGGGCGCCGGTCCACGGGTCCCAGCGGCCGTCCACCCGGTAGCCGTAGCGCTGGCCCGGCATCACGCCCGGCACGAAGCCGTGCCATATCTCGTGCGTCAGCTCGGTCAGCCGGACCTGGGTCTCGCGGCCGCCCTCGTCGAACAGGCACACCCGGACCGCCTCCGCCCCGCCCGCCCACAGCGCGAAGTTGGTGCCCGCGACCCCGTCCGGGCCGGTCCGGAACCGGGCCCCCAGCGGGGTCGGCGCGCCCGGCCAGACCACCGGGGTCGGCGCCGCGGCGTGCCGGACGCCGTTCAGCACGGACGGCTGCTGCCCCGTCCCGACGGCCGGCTGCCCGGCCGGTGCCCGCCGCTCCGCTGCGCTCGTCACCTGTCGGCCCCCTCTTTCAGCCCGGGGGACGGCGCGCGGTCCACCGGCCGAAGAGCATCCCGCTCGGCCCTCCGGCACGGCTGCGCCCCCGTGCGGCTCATGTCCGGGCTGGGGTCCCCCTCCGGGGAGGCTCCCCAACGTGTCGTCCTTCCCTCTCTTCTGCCCAGTGCGTGCGTCGCACTCACGTTTCCCCCGAGCGGGCCCGGTCGTTGAGTCCCGCGTGAGGCACGTACAAGGACGCGCACGGCGCGCGGGAGCCGCGCTGGCCGCGGTACTGACATGGGCGGCACTGCTGGCGGGCTGCTCCGGGGGCTCCGGACCGCTCGGGGCGTACGACAAGCCCCGGGCACCGCAGGACGTCATCCGCGTCAGCCCCGACGACGCCGTCACGGGCGTCCGCCCCGGCGAGCGGCTGCGGATCCGGGTGCCGGACGGGCGGCTGGAGAAGGTGACCGTCGTCAGGGAGCAGGACGCGCAGGACTTCCCGGTCCCCGGGCGCGTCAGCGCCGACGGACGGACCTGGCGGCCCGACGACGACCGGCTCGCGCTCGCCGCCCGGTACACGGTCGACGTGGTGGCGCGGGACGCGGACGACCGCCGCTCGGCCCGGCACACCACCTTCACCACCCTCGTCCCCGCCGAGCGGTTCATCGCCTACGTCACCCCCGAGAACCGGGCCGTCGTCGGCACCGGCATGATCGTCTCGCTCGCCTTCAGCCGGGAGATCGCCGACCGGGCCGCCGTCGAACGCGCCGTCCGGGTCAGCGCGCGGCCGCCCGTCGAGATCCGCCCGCACTGGTTCGGGGGCAGCCGCCTGGACTTCCGTCCGGAGCGCTACTGGAAGCCCGGCACCCAGGTCACCGTCGGGCTGGACCTGCGCGACGTCCAGGGGGCGCCCGGCGTCTACGGGCTGCAGCACAAGACCTTCGCCTTCACCGTCGGCCGCAGCCAGGTCTCCCTGGTGGACGCGGCGAGGCACACCATGGAGGTACGGCGCGACGGCCAGCTCCTCGCCACCGTGCCGATCACGGCGGGCGGCCCGCGCAACCCGACGTACAACGGCAAGATGGTGGTGATGGACATGCAGGACGTCACCCGCATGAACAGCCGCACGGTCGGCTTCGGCGGCGAGTACGACATCCCCGACGTCCCGCACGCCATGAAGCTCACCGCCTCCGGCACCTATCTGCACGGCAACTACTGGTCGCCGGACGCCCCCGGGCACGTCAACGTCAGCCACGGGTGCGTGGGGCTCAGGGACGTCAAGGGCGGCAGTTCGGCCACGCCCGCGGGCTGGTTCTTCGACCGCAGCCTCATCGGTGACGTCGTGGAGGTCGTGGGCAGCCGGGACAGGACGGTGGCCGCGGACAACGGCCTCGGCGGCTGGAACATGACCTGGCAGGAGTGGAATGCGGGCAGCGCGGTGAAGTAACCGGGGGAGGGGTTTTCGGTACGGGCGGGGGTGCGGGCGGAAGTTGCGACGGAACGGTGACATTCGCCTGACACCGAGCTCAAAACCAGGCGGTTAATATGCGCGCACCAGTGTGGTGGGGAGCGGGCCTGACCAGGTCCGGCGAGGGGAGACGACTTGAACGTGCGGCCCATATCGGGGGCGTCGACGGCGGGACGGCGAGGCCGTAGGAACACAGGATGGGCGCTGATATCCGGCGCCCTGGTGCTGTCGCTCGCCGCGTGCGGCGGGGGCGGTGGCAAGGGGGCGGGGGCCGACGGCAAGGGCTCCAGCACCCAGCAGGGCAAGCAGCAGTCGGCGGCGGCCGTCACGATATCGCCCAAGTCGGGCGCCACCGGCGTCGACACCAGCGGCGCGCTGAAGGTCGACGTCGCCAAGGGCAAGCTGACCGAGGTGACCGTCAAGGACGCCAAGGGCGCGAAGGTCGACGGCAGCATCGGCGGCGGGGGCGCGTCCTGGACGCCGTCGACCCACCTGGCCGCGGCCACCACGTACACGGTGCACGCGGTCGCGAAGGACTCCGAGGGCCGCGAGAGCGCCGAGGACTCCACCTTCACCACCCTCACCCCGAAGAACACCTTCCTCGGCACCTTCACCCCCGAGGACGGCTCCACCGTCGGCGTGGGCATGCCGTTCTCCGTCAACTTCACCCGGGGCATCACCGACCCGCAGGCCGTCGAGAAGTCCATCAAGATCACGACGCAGCCCGCGGTCGACGTCGAGGGCCACTGGTTCGGCAACGACCGCCTCGACTTCCGCCCCGAGAAGTACTGGAAGGAAGGCACGAAGGTCACCGTCGACCTGAACCTCGACGGTGTCGAGGGCCGCTCCGGCGTCTACGGCAAGCAGCACAAGACCGTGACGTTCACGATCGGCCGCAACCAGGTCTCCGTCGTGGACGCCGAGAAGCACACGATGAAGATCACCCAGGACGGAAAGGTCGTCAGGACCCTCCCGGTCACCACCGGCAAGCCCGGCTACGACACCTGGAACGGCCAGATGGTCATCAGCGAGAAGCTCACCGAGACCCGCATGGACAGCGAGACGGTGGGCTACGGCAAGCAGTACGACATCAAGGACGTCCCGCACGCCATGCGCCTGACCGGCTCCGGCACCTTCGCGCACGGCAACTACTGGGGCGGCGACGCCTTCGGCAACTACAACGCCAGCCACGGCTGCATCGGCCTGCGTGACGTGCAGGGCGGCTACGACAGCTCCACCCCTGCGGCCTGGTTCTTCAACCACTCGCTCATCGGCGACGTGGTGGTCGTCCAGCACGCGAACGAACGCACGGTGGACCCGGCCAACGGCTTCAACGGCTGGAACATGTCGTGGGCGGACTGGACGAAGTGAGCCCGCTTTGACGGACGGGCCCGGTGCTGTGACCTACGGCACCGGGCCCGCCGCCGTTAGTCCCCGTTAACCTGCCTGCATGACCGTGAATCTCGAAGTCGCCGAAGGCGTCGGCACGCTGCGCCTCGACCGTCCGCCGATGAACGCGCTGGACGTCGCCACCCAGGACCGGCTGAAGGAACTCGCCGAGGAGGTCACGCGCCGCGACGACGTGCGCGCCGTGGTGATCTACGGCGGCGAGCGGGTGTTCGCGGCGGGCGCGGACATCAAGGAGATGCAGAACATGGATCACGCCGCGATGGTCCAGCGCTCCCGTGGCCTCCAGGACGCCTTCACGGCCGTCGCCCGCATCCCCAAGCCCGTCGTCGCGGCCGTCACCGGCTACGCCCTCGGCGGCGGCTGCGAACTGGCCCTGTGCGCGGACTTCCGCATCGCCGCCGACAACGCCAAGCTCGGCCAGCCCGAGATCCTGCTGGGTCTGATCCCGGGCGCCGGCGGCACCCAGCGCCTGCCCCGGCTGGTCGGCCCCTCCAAGGCCAAGGACCTCATCTTCACGGGCCGTCAGGTCAGGGCCGACGAGGCCCTCGCGATCGGCCTGGTGGACCGGGTCGTGCCGGCCGCCGAGGTGTACGAGCAGGCGCACGCCTGGGCCGCGAGGCTCGCCCAGGGGCCGGCGATCGCGCTGCGCGCGGCGAAGGAGTCCGTGGACACCGGCCTGGAGACCGGCATCGACACCGGGCTCGCCGTCGAACGGAACTGGTTCGCGGGCCTGTTCGCCACCGAGGACCGCGAGACCGGCATGCGCAGCTTCGTGGAGGAGGGCCCGGGCAAGGCCAAGTTCCGCTGAGCGTCAGCGTGTGAACTTCCCGGTAACTTCGGTCGCAACTCCCGCTGTGCCCCTTGCAATTGACGCGTCGTCTCATCCGGGTCCCTCGATGGGGCGGTTTATGGGAGCCTTAAGGCGACCTTAAGCCTGTGCCGTCGAGGGAGCCTGTCGATTGCCCGGAAGTGAGCCGTCCGCGCAGGTCAACCGAGTCGCACCGGACGTCGACGTGTCGTCGGCATATGCCAAGCGCAGAGGCGGGAGTGGGGGCGTGCAGGGGGCGTATTCCGCCGGAACGGCCCCCAAGACGCCTCCGGACGGCCATCATGGGGGCATGGCGGGGCTGGAGGGCATCGAACAGCCGCGGGGACACGGTCGTGCTGCCGCGGCACGCTGGTCGCCCGGGGTCGAGGACGAACAGGCGCTCAAGGCGCTCGAACTGTTCGGGAACCCGACGGAGGCGGAGGTCCCGCTGCCGTCCCGCCCGGAATCCGCGGCCACCGCCCGCCGGCTCACCCAGGTCGTCGTCCTGCGGACCTGGCGGCTGACCCCCAAGATCACCGAGGACGCCGTCTTACTCGTGTCCGAACTCGTCGGCAACGCCGTACGGCACACCGGCGCCCGGGTCTTCGGCCTGCGGATGCGCCGCCGCCCCGGCTGGATCCGGGTCGAGGTCCGCGATCCCTCGCGCGGGCTGCCCTGTCTGATGCCGGTTCAGGACCTGGACGTCAGCGGCCGCGGCCTCTTCCTGGTGGACAAGCTCTCCGACCGGTGGGGCGTGGACCTGCTCCCGCGCGGCAAGACCACCTGGTTCGAGATGCGGGTGTCCGACCGGTAACCGGCGTCTTGCGCCGAGGCGACCGCGACCCGAAATCATCCCTCAATCGGGCTAATCGGTGCTTTTCTTACCTCCCCGCCCTTAAATGGTGCGGGTGACCACGACCAACCGACGCGGGGTGCTGCGTGCGGGCGCCGGACTCGTCACCGGCGGTGCGCTCGCCGCCGGTTGCGGTGCCGGTAAGACCGCCCCGGCCGCCACCCCGGACCCCGGGTCCCCCACCGCCTCCCCCTCCGGCGCCCACGCCACGAGCCGTCCCTCGGCCGGCGCCCGGGCCGCCCCCGCTCCCCGCGCCTATCCCGGCCTGCCCGCCCAGATCGCCCACGGCCCGCGCACCCGTCCCCAGGTCGCCCTCACCTTCCACGGCCAGGGGGATCCGGGCATCGCCCACTCCCTGCTGGACACGGCGGAGCAGCACGGCGCCCGCCTCACCGTGCTCGCCGTCGGCACCTGGCTGGACGAACACCCCGACATCGCCCGCCGGATCCTCGACGGCGGCCACGACCTCGGCAACCACACCCAACGGCACATCTCCGTCAACGAGATGGCCGAGGCGGACGCCCGCAAGGAGATCACCGACTGCGCGGACCGGCTGAAGCGGCTCACCGGATCCATCGGCACCTGGTTCCGCCCCTCCCGCTCGCCCACCGCGTCGGCGCTGGTCGTCCGGCTCGCCCGCGAGGCCGGGTACCCGCACGTGCTGTCGTACGACGTCGACTCGCTCGACTACACCCGCCCCGGCGCCGCCGCCGTCACCCGCAAGGTTCTCGCCGACGTGAAGAAGGGGTCGGTGGTGAGCATGCACTTCGGGTACCCGGACACCGTCACCGCCCTGCCCGACGTCCTCCACGAACTCGACCGCCGCGGACTGCGCGCGGTCACCACCACGGAGCTGCTGAGCTGATGCGCATCACGAAAGCCGCCCGGCTGCTGGCCGCCGGTGCCGCCCTGACCGCCCTGTCCCTGCTGTCCGCGTGCAGCTCCGGCTCCTCGAAGGGGGGCGACCAGGCTCTCGGCAGCAAGGCGCCCGCCCGGCCACAGGTGGACCAGAAGCGGGTGGACGTGCTCCCCGGGATGCCCGCGGTCGACAACCCGGACGACCTCTACGCCGCCGACCGCCCGAACCAGCTCTCCCCGGTCGTCAAGGACTTCCCGTCCCGGGTGTACGTCCCCAACACCAACTCCAACACCGTCACCGTCATCGACCCCGCGACCTACAAGGTCATCGACACGATCCCGGTCGGCCGCCAGCCCCAGCACGTCGTGCCGTCCTGGGACCTGAAGACCCTCTGGGTCAACAACGACCTCGGCAACAGCCTCACCCCGATCGACCCGAAGACCGGCAAGGCGGGCAAGTCGCTCGCGGTGCACGACCCGTACAACCTGTACTTCACGCCCGACGGCAAGTACGCCGTCGTCATGGCCTCCATGGACCGCGCGCTGGTCTTCCGCGACGCGCACACCATGAAGGTCGTCAAGACGCTGCCGGTCAAGTGCTACGGCGTCAACCACGCCGACTTCTCCCCGGACGGCCGCTACTTCATCGTCTCCTGCGAGTTCAGCGGAGAGATCCTGAAGGTCGACACCGCGCGGATGGAGGTCGTCGACCAGCGGAGGCTGCCGCAGCGCGGCTCGATGCCGCAGGACGTCAAGATCTCCCCGGACGGCAAGCTGTTCTACATCGCCGACATGGTCGCGAACGGACTGTGGATCCTGGACGGCGACACCTTCGACGAGCCCCGCTTCCTCTACACCGGCAAGGGCTGCCACGGCCTCTACGTCAGCCGCGACTCCCGCGAGATGTACATCTCCAACCGGGGCGAGGGCACGATCTCCGTCTTCGACTTCGCCCAGGACAAGCTCACCAAGAAGTGGCGGCTGCCTCAGGGCGGCAGCCCCGACATGGGCGGTGTCTCGGCCGACGGCAAGGTGCTGTGGCTGTCCGGCCGCTACAACTCCGAGGTGTACGCCATCGACACGCGGACCGGTGAGCAGCTGGCCCGCATCAAGGTCGGCAGCGGCCCGCACGGCCTCGCGGTCTACCCCCAGCCCGGCCGCTACTCCCTCGGCCACACGGGCGTCTTCCGCTGAGCACCGAACGCTCCGCCGCACAGACCGCGCCGCGCCCCTTGAGTCTCCACCCGCTGGAAGGCCCAGACTCCCGGACATGACCGACGACGGCACCGGACTCCTCACCATCGGCGAGCTGGCCCGGGCCACCGGGCTGACCGTGCGCACCATCCGTTACTGGTCCGACGAGGGCGTGCTCACCCCGGTGACCCGCTCCCCGGGCGGCTACCGGCTGTACGACAGCGAGGGCGTCGCCCGCCTGGAGCTCATCCGGACCCTGCGCGAGCTGGGGCTGGGCCTGGCGGACGTACGCAGGGTGCTGGCCGGGGAGCGCACGGTGGCGGAGGTCGCGGCCGCCCATGTGGCGGCGCTGGACGCGCAGATCAGGGCGCTGAAGGTGACCCGGGCCGTGCTGTCGACGGTCGCCCGACGAGGCTCGACGGCCAAGGAGATGACCCTGATGAACAAGCTGGCGCGACTGTCGGCGGCGCAGCGACAACGGATCATGCAGGAGTTCGTGGACGAGACGCTCCACGGGCTCGACGCGGTGGACCCGGACGTGCAGGAGCGGATCCGGCAGACGGCCGTCCACCTCGCGGAGGACCCCACACCGGAGGAGGTCGACGCCTGGGTGGAACTGGCCGAGATGCTCCAGGACCCGGAGTTCCGGGCGCAGATGCGGCGCGCGATGGAGTTCAACGCCGCGGACCGGCAGCCGCGCGGACGGTCCCTGTGGTTCGCCAAGCGGCTGGTGGACCTGGTGGCCCCGGCGCGCGATCGGGGCGTCGAGCCCACCGCGCCCGAGGCCGACGAGGTCCTGACGGAGCTGTTCGGGGACGCCGACCGGGAAGCCGTACTGGAACGCATGGCCGTGGGGTTCAACGACCGCGTCGCCCGGTACCGCGAACTCCTCTCCATCGTGAACCGGCAGCCCGCCCCGCCGCACGCCGAGGACTTCGCCTGGGTGGTCACCGCGCTGCGTGCTCGCGCGGCCCGTTAATCTGACCAGCGTCAGTACGCCAGCACGGCAACAGAAACACGAGCAAAAGGGGCGGATCGGTGGCGGACATCGAGGAAGCACGCAAGCAGTTCGAGCGGATCGACGCGAACGGAGACGGATTCATCACCGCTGCCGAGTTCAAGCACGCGCTGGCCGAGGCCGGCGACTGGAACGTCACCGAGTCGGTGGCGGAGTCCATCATCAAGCAGCGCGACCTCAACGGCGACAAGGTCCTGTCGTTCGACGAGTTCTGGGCCTACCTGGACAAGTGACCCGCCCGGGGGGGGTGCCACGGCCGTACCGGCCGGGGTACCCCCTTCGTCATGCGGTGCGCCGGATCCGCACGCTCCAGCGGCCGTCGTGACGCTGCAGCGTGAGCGGAAGGTCGAAGCACTTGCCGATCTGGTCGCCGGTGAGGACCTCGTCGACCGGCCCCGAGGCCAGCACCCGCCCGTCGCGCAGCAGCACCGCGTGCGTGGTGCCCGACGGCAGCTCCTCCAGGTGATGTGTGACGAGGACGGTCGCCAGCCGCGGCCGGGCCGACCGCAGCTCCTCCAGCGCCTCGATCAGCTGCTCCCGGCCCGGCAGATCCAGACCGGTCGCCGGCTCGTCCAGGAGCAGCAGCCGGGGCTCGGGCATCAGCGCCCGCGCGATCAGCGTCCGCCCGCGCTGGCCCTGCGAGAGCGTGGGCCAGCGGGCGTCCCGCAGCGCCGCGAGCCCCAGCGTGGCCGTCAGCGCCTCGGCCCGCTCCTCCTGCTCCGGGCTCGGCCGCCAGCGCGGGAGCAGCTCGATCGAGTTCGTCACCCCGGTCAGCACCACGTCCCGTACCGTCAGCGGCGAGGACAGCGGATGGCGTGGATTGACGTGCCCCACCTGCGCCCGCAGCTCCCGCAGATCGACCCGGCCCAGCCGGCTCCCGAGCACCTCCACCGTGCCCCGGCTCGGATGCGTCACCGCCCCGAGCAGCCCCAACAGGGTCGACTTTCCCGCGCCGTTGGCCCCGAGCAGCGCCCAGTGCTCCCCGGACCGGACCGTCAGCGAGACTTCCCGGAGGATCGGCCGCCCGTCCCGGACGAGATCGACGCCCTCCGCGCGCAGCACCTCGCTCACCGGACCACCGCCCGGTCCACCGCGCACGGCACGGCCCGTGCCGAGGCCGCGAGACCGCAGGCGTCCCGGCCCGCGCCCCGCCGGATCCGGTCGCCGCCCCGGCACTCGGCGCGGGCGACCGCCTCGCCGTCCAGGTCCGGTTGCTCCACCACGTCCAGCACCTCCACCGAGTGTCCGGCGCCCGCGAGCGCGTCCGTGACGGCCGCGAGGGGCGTGTCCCCGGTGCCCGCGCAGCCGCCACCGGCGGTCAGGGTACCCGTGAACCGGTGCGCCCCGGGCTCCTCCCGGTGCGCGGACCAGGAGCCGAGCCCGACCCGGCCGCCCGCGCCCTGGTGTCCGTCCCGGCGGGTGCCGCAGGAAGGGGCGGGAACGGGGTCAGGGGGCGGTCCTGCGGTAGTGGCCCGCTGCGGTGCCGTACTCCTGCTTGAGGGCCTTGGCGAAGGCGAACTCCGAGGTGTAGCCGGTGCGTTCGGCGATCTGGCGCAGGGACAGGTCGTCGTGGCACAGCAGCCGGCCCGCTGTGGTCATCCGCCACCAGGTCAGGTACGTCAGCGGCGGCTCGCCCACCAGCGCCGTGAACCGGCGCGCGAAGGCCGCCCGGGACAGCCCGCCGGCGGTGCCCAGCTCCGCCACCGTCCAGGGGTGCGCCGGATCGCCGCGGATCGCGCGCAGCGCCGCCGCGACCGCCGGATCGGCCAGCGCCCCGGCCCAGCCCCGCCGCACGCTCGCTCTCCCACCAGGCCCGCAGGATGAACAGCAGCAGGGTGTCCAGCAGCGAGGTCACGATCGCGTCGGTGCCCGGCCGCTGCTCCTCCAGCTCCGTCCCGAGCAGCTCCACCGCCGCCCGCAGCGCGCGGTGCCCGCCGGCCGTGGCGGGCAGATGCACGATCTGCGGCAGCTCGGCCAGCAGCCGGTGGGAGCGCTCGCGGTCCAGCCGGTAGAACCCGCACAGCGTGACCGCGTCCGGGTGTCCCTCCCGCGTCTCCTGCGGCCAGCCGCCCCAGGTGCCGTCGGGCTGCATCCGTATCTCCCGCAGCGGGACGTCGAGCGCGCCGGACAGGCTGTGCGCCTGCCCGTGCGCCAGGAAGACGACATCGCCGGGACCCAGCGCGTACTTGTACCGGCGCGAGGAGTGCGGCTGCCCGGTGCGCATCGCGGCGACGACGTCGCTGAGCACGTCCATGGCCCCACTGTAGTCAGCGAGTTCGCCGCCGTGCCGCCCACTACGTCGGCTCGGGCCTCACCGACGGCACCCTCCGGCCGGTGATCGCCGAGGTGTACGACGGCCTGTACCGCATCGGGGACGCACACCGCCTGATGGAGTCGAACCGCCACACGGGCAAGATCGTCGTACGCGTCTGAGGCGGTTCACACGAATGCCGGAGTCGCGGAATAGCGCCGGGACCGAAGAGGTTGTCGGGGGTACCCGAAGCATGCACATGCATGAAACGAGACGACCCCGGAGGGCCTGACATGAAGATCGGCATCATCGGCGCGGGAAACATCGGCGGCAACCTCACCCGCAGGCTCACCGCCCTCGGCCACGACGTCTCCGTGGCCAACTCCCGCGGCCCCGAGACCCTGAAGGAACTGACCGAGGAGACGGGCGCGAGCGCGGTCCGGGTCGAGGAGGCGGCCCGGGACGCCGAGGTGGTGGTCGTCACGATCCCGCTGAAGGCGATCCCGAACCTCCCCTCGGGCGTGCTGGACGGCGCGGCGAAGGACGTGGCGGTGATCGACACCGGCAACTACTACCCGCAGCAGCGCGACGGCCGCATCGCGGCGATCGAGGACGACGGCCTGACCGAGAGCCGCTGGACCGAACAGCACCTCGGCCACCCGGTGATCAAGGCCTTCAACGGCACCTACGCCCAGGACATCCTGGACCGCCCCCGCCCGGCCGGTGCCCCCGACCGCATGGCGCTCCCGGTCGCGGGCGACGACGCGGCCGCCAAGGCCAGGGTCCGCGCCCTGATCGACGAGCTCGGCTTCGACACGGTGGACGCGGGCGGCATCGACGACTCCTGGCGCCAGCAGCCGGACACCCCGGTCTACGGCCTCCAGGCCGGCACCGAAGCCGTCACCAAGGCCCTCGCCGAGGCCTCCCCGGAACGCCCGGCGGGCTTCCGCGGCTGACCGCCGCTCAGGCCTCCGCCCAGCTCTTCAGCGCGGCCTTCGACGAGAAGTCGGCCACGTCCTTGTCGTGCGGGTCACTGGTGTACTGGTGGAAGCGCCAGTGGGCCTGGACGCGAGGGTGGCCGGCGGTGACGTAGTCGGCGATCCACAGCCCGTCAGCCGCGTAGGACGTGTCGTCGATGTTCAGCCAGAAATCGCGGTTGCAGTAGAGGATCACCCGGTGGTTCGGGCGCAGGGACTTCACCTTCTTGAGGAAGGTGTCCTTCTCCGCGCTGCTCGCGTGGGTGCCGTCGCCCGTGGTCTCCCAGTCGACGGCGAGGATGTCGCCCGCCCTGGAGGGAGCGGCGGTCACGAAGTGTTCGGCCTGGGCGGCGAGGTTGCCCGGCCACAGGAAGTGGTAGAAGCCCACGACCAGTCCGGCGTCCCGGGCGGTCTTCGTCTGGGCGGCGGTGTGGGGGTTGGTGTACGTGCGGCCCTCCGTCGCCTTGATGAAGGCGAAGGAGAGGCCGCTCGTGTCGTACGAGGACGACTGGAACGCGCTGACATCGATGCCGTGGAGCATGTGGGGGACTCCTCGAAGTGCCGATGGGGGTAAGGAGTTGGAGGTGCTGGTTGAGTGATGCCCCACGATGGCACGCTCGATCCGCTCCACGAGGCGGAAGTCGGCTCCGGGCGACGACCGAACTGAGGACCGACGCCGGCTTCGCCGGCCAGTCCGAGGTGATGATGCTCGCGTGGTCCCCGGCCAACAGCGCCAGACGGGCGGGGGCGCGCGGAGTGCGGGCACGCCGTTCCGCAGCTTCTACACCCCCGAGGAGATGCTGAGCCTGGCCCGCGAGGCCGGGTTCAAGGAGGCCCGGCACGTCTCGGGCGCCTCCCTCGCCGAACGGTACTTCACCGGCCGCCCGGACGGCCTGCGCCTGTCGACGGGGGAGGACCTGCTGGTGGCCACCACGTGCACCCACCGCCCGCCGTCCCCGCCTGTCGCCCCCGTCCGCCGCGCCCGCGCGTCGATACGATGACGGCAACGGCGAGTTGGGGGGAGTTCCGGAGTGGAAGCGTTGATGAGCATGGCACTCTCGGCGGTCGGCACGGTCGCTTCGGGTGCCGTCTCCGGAGCCAGTGGTGAAGCGGGCAGACGGCTCTCCGAGCGGCTCTGCGACCTGCTGAGCCGGGGCCGCTCCGGTGACAACTCGGGGTCTGCGGCGGCTGGTTCGCGGCTCCCCACCCCGCCCACCTTCCCCGGCACCGAGTCCGAGCAGACGGCGGCGGCGCGGCAGCTGCTCGAACTCGCCCGCAGATCACCGGAGTTCGCCCGCGAGGTCACGGACTGGGTCCGCGAGGCCGCGTGGCTCTCGCCGCGCACCGTACCCGCCGTGGCGCACGGTGCCTCGCGCCCGCAGATGCTGCCGCCGACGACGGCGGTGTTCACCGACCGCACGGAGGTGCTCGCCTGGCTGACGGCCCTGCTCGACGACGAGGAGCGGACGCCCGGCGCGCCCGCCGTCGCCGTGCTCACCGGGCCGGGCGGCATCGGCAAGACCGCCGCCGCCGTGCACTGCGCGACGGAGCTGCGCGAGCGGTTTCCCGGCGGGGTGCTGTTCGCGGACCTGAAAGGCGCCTCGGCCGGAACGGCGCTCCAGCCGTCCGACGTGCTCGCGTGGTTCCTGGAGCGGCTCGGGGTGCCGCGCGCCCTGGTGCCGGGCGACGAGGCGCGCCAGCGCGATCTCTACCGCGACTGCACCGCCGACCGCCGCCTGGTCGTCGTCCTGGACAACGCCCACGACGACGCCCAGGTCATCCCGCTGCTCCCGGCCTCGCCGCAGTGCCTCGTCCTGGTGACGAGCCGGTACCGCCCCGGGCGGCTCGTGGCCGAGTACGGCGCCCGGCCGTATCCGCTGGGGCCGCTGTCGGCCGAGGACGCGATGACGCTGGTCCGGCGGGTCGCCGGCCGTGACCGGCCCGCCGCGCCCGACGCCGTGGTGCGGGCCGTGGCCGACGGCACGGGCGGGATCCCCCTCGCGCTGTGCACCACGGGCGCCGGCCTCGCCGTCCGGCACCAGCTGACCTGGGAGCGGGTCGCCCAGCAGCTGTCCGGCCGCGGCCAGGCGGACCAGGGGAACGACCGGGAGGGCACCGCCGTGCGTGAAGAGGACCGGGCGGCAACGGCCGATCCCGTCCGGCTCGTCCAGGACGCCGCCTACGCCGAACTCACCCCCGGCTGCGCCGCGTTCTACCGCGCGCTCGCGGTGTGGCCGTGGCCGACCGTGACCGTCCGCACCGCCGCGCACGCCGCCGCCGTCCACGAGGACGAGGCGCGCGGGCTGCTGGAGGAGCTGGCCCGGGTGCATCTGCTGGAAGAGGTCGGGGAGGAGCGCTACCGGTTCCACGACCTGACCCGGGCGCACGCCCACGCGCTGGCGGAGGCCGAGGACGGACCCGCGCGGATGGCGGCCGCCGTCCGCCGGGTCGCGGTCGCGCACCTGCGCTTCGCGGCGGGCGCGGACTTCCGGGTCATGCCGCTGCGCTGGCGGCTCGGCCCCGCGTACCGGGGGCTCGTCCTGCCGGAACACCGCGACCGCGCCGACGGCAAGCGCGCGCTGGCCGAGCTGCGCGCCGAGCGGGAGAACCTCGCGGCCGTCGTCCGGGCCGCGGCCCACCACGGCTTCGACGACCTGGTCTGGCAGCTGTGCGAGGCCCTGTGGGGCCTGCACCTGCTGCTCGGCTACCACGCGCAGTGGATCGACACGCACCTCCTCGGGGTCGAGGCCGCCGGACGCCACGTGGCGCAGGAGTTCGGCGATCCGCGGTCCGTCGGCCGTATGTGGGCCCAACTCGCCTTCGGCTACATGGGGTCGGGCCGGCCGGCGGACGCGGAGCACGCCCTCACGCGGGCCAGGGACGCCGACCGGGCCTGTGGCCACCACCGGGGCGAGGCGACCGCCGTCGAGTCGCTGGGACTGCTCCGGCTCAAGCAGTGGGAGTTCGCGGCGGCGCAGGCGTGTTTCGAGGAGGCGCAGGAGGTCCTGCGCCGGATCGGCCCGGGGCAGGACGGATGGGCGGACGTGCCGCGCGCCACGGCCCTGCTGGCCCACCACATCGGCCGCGCCCAGACCAGGCAGCGTCAATTCCCGGCCGCCGTCGCCCGGTTGAACGACGCCCTCGCCCGGTTCCGCCGACTGCCGGGCGGCGGCGACACCTACAACGCGGGCCGCGTCTACATGAGTCTGGGTGACGCGCACCTCGACGCCGGCGACGCGGAGCAGGCGCGTGTCTGCCTGGACGCGGCCGTCACGGCGATGACCGAGGCGGGCGCCTGGCTCCAGCTGGCCGACGCCCTGGAGGCACGCGCCCGCTGCCACCGCCTGGCGGGACGCCCGGAGCAGGAGGCGGAGGACCTGCGCACCGCCGCCGCACGCTACGAGGCCAACGAGGACCAGCTCGGCCTGACCCGTGTCCGGGCCCGCCTGACGGAACTGACGGCCTGAGCCCCGAGCCGCGCGGCCCGGCGACGCGGAGGCCCGGATCCCGGATCCGGCTCACGGTGCTCCCCGGCCGAGGGGCGCCACGGTGACGCGGTGTGCCGCCCCGCCCGTGCGGACGGTGATCGCGGGCAGGGCGTCGGCCAGGGTCCGGCCGTCGGTGAGCCAGGCGTGGAGCGCGGAGGCGTAGGCGGCGGGATCGCACAGGTCGGCCCGTCCGTCGGGGCCCGCGGTGGCGGCCAGCCGCACGAGGTCGCCCGCGCGGGTGCGGACGACGCAGCGGTCCGGCCCGTCGACGTAGGCGGCCAGTCCGCAGTACGGGTAGCGGTCGAGCGCCTCCGCCGTCCAGGCGGCCGGCGGCCCGAGCCGCGGGTCGTCCCCTGCCGCGTACCGTACGACGACGTCGGCGACGCGCAGCCGGCCGGCCTCCCGGGTCTCCTCGTCGACCACCGTGTGCGCGCAGTCCCAGCGCATGTCCGGGGCGTCCGACGGGTCGGGCCCGGCACCGGCGACGGCGTACCGGGCGACGCGGACCTGCGGCGGATCCGTGCCGAGGCCGCCCGAGAGCACGCGGACCGGGGCGGTACGACGGGCGGGCAGGTACGGCGGCAGCGGCAGCGGGTCGAGCAGCGCCGGGTGCCCCTCGGGCTCGGCCAGCTCCATGAGGCCGTAGAACAGGCGCCGCAGCAGGGCGGCCGACTCTCCCGGTGCCGAACTGGTCTGCTCCGCGAGCTCCTTGTACCGGGCGGGATCGTGCGCGGCGACGGTGTCCTCGATCTGGGCGCGCAGGCTGCCCCGGCGCACGAGGCGCGCAGCCTTACGGCCGAGGGCGGCGACCGGGGAGAGCGGGTCGAGGTCCTGCTGGGGGAACGCGCCGAGGAGGACGGGGATGCCGAGGGAGGCGGCGTAGTAGGTGACGCTGGAGTGGTCGCCGAGGACGCAGTCGGCGGCGATCAGGGCCTGGCGCCAGCCGTCGAGGGGGTCGATCGCGTCGAGGCCGGCCCGCCGGGCGTTGTCCAGCCAGGCGCGGACCTGGCCGGGCCCGTGGCCGTACCAGATGTTCGGATGCAGGACCGCGACGGTCCGGTACTCGTCGGCGGGCAGTTCCGCCGCGAGGCGGGACAGCAGCCAGGGCAGCAGGTCGTCCGCCGCCGGCTCGGCGGCTCCGCCGAAGAGGGAGCGGGCCGCCCAGGTGGAGCTGACGACGATCAGCCGCTGACCGGGGCCGACGCCCAACGCCCGGCGGTAGAGGGCGCGTTGGGGGAGTGCGGCGAGGATGCGGTCGTAGCAGGGGTCACCGGCGAGGACCGCCGTGGGCGCCGCCTCGGGACAGGCCGAGCGCAGCCGGTCCAGCTGTTCCGGGTGGGAGAGGACGGTGGCGTCGGCGAGGGGACTCCCGTCGGCGAGGAGCCAGTCGGGCGACAGCCCGAAGACCGGTGTTGTCCGGTGTTGTCCGGTGTTGTCCGGTGTTGCGAGCCTCTTATTGTACCCCACCCCGTGCGACAGCACGGCCAACTTGGCCTGCACAGCGGCCAGTTCACCGCCGTAGCTGGCGGACACGGCCAGGTCGAACGGGGTCTCCTTGGCCTGCTCCCACGGCAGGACCGGCAGCCCCGCCCGCGCCAGCAGCTCGGGCACCCCGGCCAGGAACGGGGACGAGCCCGTGCACGTGGCGAACATCTGCACGCGCAGGTCGCCGGAGAACAGCGGGAGGACGTCCAGCAGACGCGTCGCCGACGTCACGTTGTGCACGACGAACAGGACCCGGCGGCAGCCGACCCGGGTGACCCAGCGCTCCGCGTCCGCCCCCACCGGCACCCGCACCCGTATCCGCGCCGCCCCGTCCGTCACTCCACCCGCTGCCGCCCCACCCGTCACGCGGTTTACCTCAGCACTCGATGATGTTCACCGCAAGTCCGCCCCGCGCCGTCTCCTTGTACTTCACGGACATGTCCGCGCCGGTGTCCTTCATGGTCTTGATGACCTTGTCCAGGGACACCTTGTGGGAGCCGTCGCCGCGCATCGCCATCTTCGCCGCCGTGACCGCCTTCACCGCGGCCATGCCGTTGCGCTCGATGCACGGGATCTGGACCAGGCCGCCGACCGGGTCGCAGGTCAGGCCGAGGTTGTGCTCCATGCCGATCTCGGCCGCGTTCTCGACCTGCTCCGGGCTGCCGCCGAGCACCTCCGCCAGCGCGCCCGCGGCCATGGAGCAGGCGGAGCCGACCTCGCCCTGGCAGCCGACCTCGGCGCCGGAGATGGAGGCGTTCTCCTTGAAGAGCATGCCGATCGCACCGGCGGCGAGGAGGAAGCGGACCACGCCGTCCTCCTTCTCTCCTTCGGAGGCAGCACCCGACCCGAAGTTGATGTAGTAGTGCAGCACCGCCGGGATGATGCCCGCCGCGCCGTTGGTCGGGGCGGTCACGACCCGGCCGCCGGCCGCGTTCTCCTCGTTCACGGCCATCGCGTAGAGCGTGATCCACTCCATCGCGTGCGCCAACGGGTCGCCCTCGGCGCGCAGTTGGCGGGCGGAGACGGCCGCGCGGCGGCGGACCTTGAGGCCGCCGGGCAGGATGCCCTCACGGGACATGCCGCGCCCGACGCACTCGCGCATCACCCGCCATATCTCCAGCAGACCCGCGCGGATCTCGTCCTCGGTCCGCCAGGCCCGCTCGTTCTCCAGCATCAGGGAGGAGATCGACAGGCCGGTCTCCTTCGTGAGGCGGAGGAGCTCGTCGCCGGTGCGGAAGGGGTACTTCAGGACCGTGTCGTCCAGCACGATCCGGTCCGCGCCGACCGCGTCCTCGTCCACGACGAAGCCGCCGCCGACCGAGTAGTACGTCTTCGACAGGAGCTCCGCGCCCTCGGCGTCGTAGGCCCACATCGTCATGCCGTTGGCGTGGTACGGCAGGGCCTTGCGGCGGTGCAGCACCAGGTCGTCGTCGAAGGAGAACGGGATCTCGTGCTCGCCGAGCAGGCTCAGCCGGCCCGCCGCCTTGATCGCCGTCACCCGGTCGTCGGCCGACTCCACGTCCACCGTGCGCGGCGAGGCGCCCTCCAGGCCGAGCAGCACCGCCTTCGGCGTGCCGTGGCCGTGGCCGGTCGCGCCGAGCGAGCCGTACAGCTCGCAGCGCAGCGAGGCGACCGAGGACAGCACGTCCTCGTTGCGCAGCCGGCGGGCGAACATGCGCGCCGCGCGCATCGGGCCGACCGTGTGGGAGCTGGACGGGCCGATGCCGATCGAGAACAGGTCGAAGACCGAGATGGCCACGGACGACTCCTCAAGACGGGGTGGAGCGAAAACGGTGGTACAGGATGGCGGGCACCGCACACGCCGGTACGCGGGTACGTACTCCAGTGTGCGCGGTACCCTGCAAAAGGTGTCTTACTTGTTCAGACCCGGGTACAGCGGGTGCTTGTCGGCGAGCGCCTGCACGCGCGCCTTCAGGGCCTGAGCGTCGTAGGACGGCTTGAGCGCCTCCGCGATCACGTCGGCGACCTCGGCGAAGTCCTCGGCCGTGAAGCCGCGGGTCGCGAGGGCGGGCGTGCCGATCCGCAGGCCCGAGGTGACCATCGGGGGGCGCGGGTCGTTCGGGACCGCGTTGCGGTTGACCGTGATGCCGACCTCGTGGAGCCGGTCCTCGGCCTGCTGGCCGTCCAGCTCGGACGCGCGCAGGTCGACGAGGATCAGGTGCACGTCCGTACCGCCGGAGAGCACGTTCACCCCGGCCTCGCGGGCGTCCGCCGCGGTCAGGCGCTCGGCGAGGATGCGGGCACCCTCCACCGTACGGCGCTGGCGCTCCTTGAAGTCCTCCGAGGCGGCGACCTTGAAGGACACCGCCTTGGCCGCGATCACGTGCTCCAGGGGGCCGCCCTGGAAGCCCGGGAAGACCGAGGAGTTCAGCTTCTTCGCGAAGTCCTTCTTGGCGAGGATGATGCCGCCGCGCGGGCCGCCGAGCGTCTTGTGGGTGGTCGAGGTGACCACGTCCGCGTGCTCGACCGGGTTCGGGTGCAGCCCGGCCGCGACCAGACCGGCGAAGTGCGCCATGTCGACCCACAGGTACGCCTCGACCTCGTCGGCGATCCGGCGGAACTCGGCGAAGTCCAGCTGACGCGGGTACGCCGACCAGCCGGCGATGATCACCTTCGGGCGGTGCTCCTTGGCGAGCTTCTCCAGCTCGGCCATGTCGACCAGACCGGTCTGCGGGTCCACGTGGTAGGCGACCACGTTGAACTGCTTGCCGGAGAAGTTCAGGCGCATGCCGTGGGTCAGGTGGCCGCCGTGCGCCAGGTCCAGGCCGAGGATGGTGTCCCCGGGCTGGGCGAGGGCGAACAGGGCCGCCTGGTTGGCGGAGGCGCCGGAGTGGGGCTGGACGTTGGCGTACTCGGCGCCGAACAGCTCCTTGACCCGGTCGATGGCGATCTGCTCGGCGACGTCGACGTGCTCGCAGCCGCCGTAGTAGCGGCGGCCGGGGTAGCCCTCGGCGTACTTGTTGGTGAGGACCGAGCCCTGTGCCTCCATCACCGCGAGCGGCGCGAAGTTCTCGGAGGCGATCATCTCCAGCGTGGACTGCTGGCGGCCGAGTTCCGCGTCGACCGCGGCCGCGATCTCCGGGTCCAGCTCGTGCAGGGGAGTGTTCAGGACAGTCATACGGTCAGGACTCCTCGCCGGCGCTGAAGGCCGTGTACTCGTCGGCGCTCATCAGGTCCGCCGGCTCGGCCGAGACGCGGACCTTGAAGAGCCAGCCGCCCTCGAAGGGGGCCGAGTTCACCAGCGCCGGGTCGTCGACGACGTCCTGGTTGGCCTCGACGACCTCACCGGTGACCGGGGAGTACAGGTCGGAGACCGACTTGGTCGACTCCAGTTCGCCGCAGGAGTCACCCGCGGTCACGGTGGCGCCGACCTCGGGGAGCTGGGCGTAGACCACATCGCCGAGCGCGTTGGCCGCGAACTCGGTGATGCCGACCGTCGCGACGCCGTCCTCGGCGGGCGACAGCCACTCGTGCTCCTTGCTGTAGCGCAGCTGCTGGGGGTTCTTCATGGCCTGAATTCTCCTGTACGCGCGGGAGTGCTGATGAAGGGGGGACTGCGGAAACCGCTGGTGAGCGGGCAACTGTGCGCAGGGTCACGTACCCGCCACGGAATCGGGCCCGCGGGGGACGCGACCGCGCCCAGTCTCTACTTCTGGCGCTTGTAGAAGGGCAGTGCCACGACCTCGTACGGCTCGTGGCTGCCGCGGATGTCCACGCCGACGCCCTCGGCGCCGGGCGCCGCGTGGGCCGCGTCGACGTAGGCCATGGCGATCGGCTTGCCCAGGGTGGGGGAGGGGGCGCCGGAGGTGACCTCGCCGATCACCCGGCCGCCGGCGACGACGGCGTACCCGGCGCGCGGGACGCGGCGGCCCTCGGCGATCAGCCCGACGAGCACCCGCGGAGGCTCGGACGCGGCGCGCTCGGCGGCCCGCGTGAGCGCCTCGCGCCCGACGAAGTCGCCGTCCTTCTCGAACTTGACCACACGGCCGAGACCGGCGTCGAAGGGGGTGAGCGAGGTGCTCAGCTCGTGCCCGTACAGCGGCATGCCCGCCTCCAGGCGCAGGGTGTCGCGGCAGGACAGGCCGCACGGCACCAGGCCGACACCCTCGCCCGCCTCGGTCAGCGCCTGCCACAGCTCGACCGCGTGCTCGGGCTTCACGAACAGCTCGAAGCCGTCCTCGCCGGTGTAGCCGGTGCGGGCGATCAGGGCGGGGACGCCGGCGACCGTGCCGGGCAGGCCGGCGTAGTACTTCAGGCCGTCCAGGTCGGCGTCGGTGAGCGACTTCAGGATGCCGGGGGACTCCGGGCCCTGGACGGCGATCAGCGCGTAGGCGTCCCGGTCGTCGCGGACCTCGGCGTCGAAGCCCGCGGCGCGCTCGGTGAGGGCGTCCAGCACCACCTGGGCGTTGGAGGCGTTGGCCACGACCAGGTACTCGGTCTCGGCGAGCCGGTAGACGATCAGGTCGTCCAGGATGCCGCCGTCGGCCCGGCAGATCATGGTGTAGCGGGCGCGGCCGACACC
The DNA here is from genome assembly GCF_042269865.1 of Streptomyces sp. NPDC055966. Taxonomy (NCBI): domain Bacteria; kingdom Bacillati; phylum Actinomycetota; class Actinomycetes; order Kitasatosporales; family Streptomycetaceae; genus Streptomyces; species Streptomyces sp. NPDC055966. The sequence continues at coordinate 311,535 of NZ_JBHJYK010000010.1, read as the reverse complement.
GACGGAGGCGATGTTGCCGACCAGGGCGAAGTTCAGCAGGGCGGCGGCCTCGGCGCCGGTCACCGTGATCTCGCCCATGTGGGAGAGGTCGAACAGGCCGGCCCGGGTCCGCACCGCGACGTGCTCGTCGCGCTCGGAGCCGTAGCGCAGGGGCATGTCCCAGCCGGCGAAGTCGGTCATCGTCGCACCGAGCGAGCGATGGAGCTCGTCCAGCGCGGTATGGCGCAGCTCAGTGGGTTCGGTACTGCTCATCGGTCGGTCGTCTCCCAGGACAGCGGAACGGGCGAGGAACGTTCCTCCCCATCTGTCATCGGAACCTGAGAGGTTCGCCACGACCGCCACGGGGACGATCACGGCTTGCACCGTGGGTGGAGCCACTGCCGGCAGCGGCCCGCTTTTCAGATGTGCCTCGCCCGCGCGGTAACGGGGCCTGAGAGATTCAAGGGAGGGACTTGCTCCTTCGGCGCCCCAGCGCAGCGGCTGGGGACTCTCCCGCGCGGATTCAAGCGGCCGGTATGCAGTTGGCGGCCACATCATTGCACGCCGAGCGGGCTTTTGTAACCGGCCTGTGGCAGCACGCGGACCGTACTGCCGACCTCGGTCCATTACCTTCTCTTTACGTTTCATGGGCAGGGCTGTTACTGAACCGACAGGGGAGGACCGACACGGTGAACAGGACCCCGGTGTACGCCACCGTCACCAGCGGCGTCGCGGTGCCGAAGCAGCGCCGCGCCCCGGCCCCGGTCGTCCGGGACCTGCGCGACCGGGCCGGCCGCGGCCCGCACGCCCTGCTCTTCCGCGCCGAGGACCTGGTGGTGATCACGGGACTGCCCGGCAGCGGCAAGTCCACGCTGATGCGCCGCGCGGTCCCCGGCCGCCGGATCGACTCCCAGGACACCCGCGACCGCTGGGCCGCCCGCCTGCCCGGCTTCCTCCCCTACGCGCTCTACCGCCCCCTGGTCCGCCTCGCCCACTACGCGCGCCTGCGCCGCGCCCTGCGCACCGGCGAGGGCGTCGTCGTGCACGACTGCGGGACCCAGAGCTGGGTGCGCGGCTGGCTCGCCCGCGAGGCCCGCCGCCGCGGCGGCACCCTGCACCTGCTCCTGCTGGACGTCACCCCCGGCACGGCCCGCGAGGGCCAGCGCGAGCGCGGCCGGGGCGTCTCCCGCTACGCCTTCACCCGCCACCGCCGTACGACGGCCCGGCTGCTCGCCGCCGTCGAGCGGGGCGCGCTGCCGGCGGGCGTCGGCTCGGCGACCCTGCTGGACCGCCCCGCGGCGGACGCCCTGCGCCGGATCGCGTTCCCACGGTGAGGGGACGGTCACAGCAACCCGCTAGCCTTCATGGTCACAGCAGTGGTTCCCAGCAGGCGGTAGGCAGATGGACTTCCCGGCGGACATTCCCGCGGACTTCCCGGCACAGGCGCACCTCCACCCGCACGGCGGTTGGCCCGGCAACGAGTTGGAGGAGGTGCTCGCGGCCTCCCTCGGCGTGCCCACCGCGGCCGGCCGGATCATCGAGGTCCTCGGCCGCAGCTTCCTGTGGATCCCGCTGCCCAACGGCGGCGGCCCGGGCAGCGGCCCGCTGGACCTGCCCACGCTGGAGATCGACGGCCAGGCCTACGTGCCCGTCTTCAGCTCGGAGGAGCAGCTGCGCCAGGCGGCCGGCTCCCACATGGGGTACACCATCGCCCCGGCCGTCGAGTTCGCCCGGGGCCTGCCCGCGCAGGTCGGCATCGCGGTGAACCCGGACGCGCTGGTCGGCATCCCGCTCCCGCCGGCCGCCGTGGCCGAGCTGTGCCGCGCCGGCCGTACCCCCCTCGACGGCCCGGACACCGGCGGCCGGGTCCGCCTCTTCGAGCCCGACTGGCAGGACGACCCGGTCGACTTCCTCGCCGCCGCGTCCGCCGAGTTCGCCGAGACCGGCGTGGTCCGCACCGCCCGCCGCTGCCTGGCCGCCGTCGAGACGGACGACCCGGTGATGTTCGTGGGCGTGGAGCTCTCCCGGTGGGAGGGCGACCTGCGCACCCTCCCGATGGAGGCCCTGGGCCGCGCCCTGGGCAGGATCCCGGTCGCCTGGCCGGTCAGCCTGGTCCTCCTGGACGTCACGGACGACCCGGTGGCGGAATGGCTGCGGGGGAATGTCAGGCCCTTCTATCAGTACGGCCACTGAAAGCGCCCCAAGGGGGCGCGGGGCTGTGTCCGATATGCGGCTCCGCCGCGCGGGCGCGAGAAACCGCAACGCACCCGCACCCGCGAACGAACCCGAAGCGGCACCCCGGCAGGCGCTTAAGCTGTCTCCACACACGGGGCACGGAAAACAGAAGGGCACGACAAGGTGAGCGCGAGCCACAGCGGCGGCCTCGGTAGCGTCGAACACACGCTGCGCCAGGTCACGCCCGGACGCTACGACGCCTACGAGGCCCTGCTGCGTGCCCTCGCCACCCCTTCCTCCGGCCAGATCTGGATGCTGCTGTGGCACGGCCAGGCCGGCTCCCCGGACGCCCAGTACGGGACGATGGAGGTCGACGGCCTCCCCTACGCCCCCTGCGTCACCTCCGCCCAGGAACTGTCGGCCAGCGGCTGGAACCGCTCCTACGAGGTCGTGGACGGGCTCGACGTGGCCCGCACCCTCTACCCGGACCACTACGGCCTGTGGGTCAACCCGCACGCCCCGGGCGGCGGCGTCGGCATCCCCTGGCTGGACCTGCGCCGCATCGCCACGGGCCTGGACCGCCAGCCCGCCGGCCCGCTCCGGGTCGACGAACCCGGCATCGAGGTCCCGCAGTTCTACGCCCTGCTCGCGCAGAACGCCCACCGCACCCCGGCCCTGCGCTCCCTGCGCCGCGCCTGGGTGCAGCCCGCGCTCGGGGCGCCGTACCTCGTGATCGGCCTGGACGTGTACGACACCTCCCCGGCCGCGGTCGACTCGGTGCGCGCGATGATGCAGCAGTCCGTCGGCGCGGTCCCCGAGGGCCTGCCGGTGTCGACGGTCGCGATGACCGACGACTACGACCCGGTCGTGATGTGGATGCGGGCCAACGCCCGCCCGTTCTACGACCGCGACGCCCACGCCGCCGTACCCCCGGCGCACCCCCAGCCCCAGCCGCAGCTCCAGTCACCGCCCCAGCCGCAGGCCCCTGCTCCCGGCTACGGCTATCCGCCGGTGCCCGGCGGCTACTGACCCCGCCGCCGACCTCGCCGTACGGCCGCCAACCCGCCCCGGGCGACCTCCGCTCACCGTCCGCTTGCTGCGATTAACTGTCCGCATAACAGGAAACGCCTGCTTGCATCACGGTTACGCATCCATTCGCTGCCAAGGCTGGCGGCTTGTCGCGCGGGCATTGAAGACTCCCCCTTCAAGGGGCTCGCCCCTGTGTGTACGACGGACTGAATGATGCCGCTACCAGCGGCAAGTGCGGGCCGGTTACCACCGGTTGAGAGGGGTCCCAGCCTAATGACGGCACCATTGCACGAGCCGGCCGCGGAAGCGGCGCCCGGTGCGGCCGAGGAAGCGGCGGTCGCCGCCGCGGACGCGAAGGCCGTTCAGGGCCGCTCCCTGGGACGGATCGCCTGGGAGCGCCTGAAGCGGGACAAACTCGCCCTGGCGGGCGGCGTCGTGGTGCTGCTCCTCATCGTGATCGCGCTGCTCGCGCCCGTCATCACGAGCCTGGTCGGCCAGGACCCGGACGTCTACCACCAGGACCTGATCGACCCGCTGTTCAGCACCCCCAAGGGCTCACTGGGCGGCATCGGCGGTGACCACCTGCTCGGCGTGGAGCCGGTCAACGGCCGCGACATCTTCGCCCGCATCCTCTACGGCGCGCAGATCTCGCTTCTCGTCGGCTTCCTGTCCGCCGTGGTCGCCGTCATCCTGGGCACGGTCCTCGGCGTCCTGGCGGGCTTCTTCGGCGGCTGGGTGGACTCCCTGATCAGCCGGGTCATGGACGGCCTGCTCGCCTTCCCGCAGCTGCTGTTCATCATCGCGCTGGTCTCCGTCATGCCCAACCAGATGCTGGGACTCACCGGCACGGGCGTGCGGGTGTTCGTGATGATCCTGGTCATCGGTTTCTTCGGCTGGCCGTACATCGGCCGGGTGGTCCGCGGCCAGACACTCTCGCTGCGTGAGCGCGAGTACGTCGAGGCGGCCCGCTCGCTCGGCGCCGGGCAGTTCTACATCCTCTTCAAGGAGCTGCTGCCCAACCTCGTCGCGCCCATCATCGTGTACACGACGATGATGATCCCCACGAACATCCTCACCGAGGCGGCGCTCAGCTTCCTGGGCGTGGGCGTCAAGCCGCCCACGTCCTCCTGGGGGCAGATGCTGTCGAGTGCGATCGACTACTACGACTCGGACCCCATGTACATGGTGATCCCGGGCGTGGCGATCTTCATCACGGTTCTTGCCTTCAACCTCTTCGGCGACGGCGTGCGGGACGCGCTCGACCCGAAGGGCTCCCGCTGAAGTGCCGTACCCCAAGCGTCCCGTGAGCTCAGCCACGGGGTCTCTCATCAATTCCGGAGGATCCGAGATCGTGACTACCCAACGCACCTCAGGGCGGCGCAAGCAGGCCCTTGCCGCTGCCGCAGTGGTCGCCGGGCTGCTGACCACGGCGGCGTGTGGCGGAGGCAACGGCAGCTCGAAGAACGGCGCGGCCGGCTTCGACGCGGCGAACAACAAGGTTGCCCAGGCCGACCAGGTCAAGAAGGGCGGCACCCTGAAGTTCGTGAGCACGCAGGACGCCGACTCGTGGGACACCACGCGCGGCTACTACGGCTTCATGTGGGACTTCTCCCGCTACTACAGCCGTCAGCTGCTCACCTACAAGACGGAGCCGGGTGCCGAGGGCGCGAAGCTCACCCCGGACCTCGCCACCGACGCGGGCAAGGTCTCGGCCGACGGCAAGACCTACACCTTCACGCTGCGTGACGGGATCACCTGGGAGGACGGCAAGGCCATCACCTCCCAGGACATCAAGTACGGCATCGAGCGCTCCTGGGCGCAGGACGTGCTGTCCGGCGGTCCGGTCTACCTCCAGCAGATGCTGGACCCGAACAACACCTACAAGGGTCCGTACAAGGACACCTCGAAGGACCACCTGGGCCTGAAGGCGATCGACACGCCGGACGCGAAGACGATCGTCTTCCACCTGCCGACGGCCAACTCGGACTTCCTCCAGGTGCTGGCGATGACCACGGCCTCGCCGGTCCGCCAGGACATGGACACCAAGTCCAAGTACGGCCTGCACCCGTTCTCCTCCGGCCCGTACAAGTTCCAGTCGTACAGCCCGGGCAAGAACCTGGTCCTGGTCCGCAACACCAACTGGAAGGCGTCCTCGGACCCGGTCCGCAAGGCGTACCCGGACAAGATCACCCTGGACATCTCCACCAACCAGGCCGACTCGGACCAGCGCCTGATCGACGGCGACTACGACATCGACGCCTCGCAGACCGGCCTTGGCCCGCAGGGCCGCCAGATCGCCCTGAAGCAGCACAAGGACAACCTGGACAACCCGGTCTCCGGCTTCATCCGCTACGCGGTCTTCCCGCAGAGCGTCAAGCCGTTCGACAACCTCCACTGCCGCAAGGCCGTGATCTACGCCGCCGACCACGTGTCGCTGCAGACCGCCCGCGGTGGCCCGATCGCCGGTGGTGACATCGGCACCAACATGCTCCCGCCGTCGGTCGCCGGTGGCGAGGGCCAGAAGTACGACCCGTACCAGATCTCCGGTGCCAACAAGAACGGCAACGTCAACCTGGCCAAGCAGGAGCTCAAGGCCTGCGGTCAGCCGAACGGCTTCTCGACCACCATCGCCGTCCGCAACAACAAGGCGCAGGAAGTCGCCACCGCCGAGTCCCTGCAGGCCGCGCTGAAGAAGGTCGGCATCAACGCCGACATCTACCAGTACGACGGCTCGCAGAGCCCGGGCATCATCGGCTCCCCGTCGAACGTCGAGAAGAAGAAGCTCGGCATCATCATCATGGGCTGGGGTCCGGACTTCCCGACCGTCCAGGGCTACGGCATCCCGCTGTGGGACAGCAAGTACATCCTGCAGAGCGGTAACAACAACTACGCCCTGATCAAGGACAAGACGATCGACGGGCTCTTCGACCAGTACACCACCACGCTGGACGAGGCGAAGAAGACGCAGATCTCCACGGAGATCAACCACAAGGTGATGGAGGGCGCGTACTACCTGCCCTTCACCTTCGAGCGGCTGCTCAACATCCGCTCCTCGCGTCTGGGCAACGTGTACACGACGAACGCGTACAGCGGTTACTACGACTTCGTCAACCTCGGCCTGAAGTCCACGAAGTAGTCCCGGCACACCCGCCGAACGGCACGAAAGGCAGGTGAAGGCCGGCGCGGCGAGCCGCGGGCCCTCCGGAAGATCTCCGGGGGCCCGCGGTCCGCGGCGGGCCGTTAGCTGTGCTCGCTTACCTCATCAGGCGGCTGTTCGCCGCCGTAGTGATGCTGGTGGTCATCATCCTGGTGGTCTTCAGCATCTTCTTCCTCGTCCCCAAGTGGGCGGGCGTGGACATCGCCACGAGCTTCGTGGGCAAGCAGGCGGACCCGCACGCCGTCGAGGCGGTGCGCGAGAAGCTGGGTCTGAGCGATCCGATCTACTCGCAGGTCTGGCACTTCTTCAAGGGCATATTCGTGGGCCGCACCTACGCGGCCGGCGGCGATGTCACCCACTGTGCCGCGCCGTGCTTCGGCTACTCCTTCCGCAGTGAGCAGGCCGTCTGGCCGGTGCTGACCGACCGCTTCCCGGTGACCCTGGGTCTCGCGCTCGGTGCCGCCGTGCTGTGGCTGGTCTTCGGTGTCGCCGCGGGTGTGCTCTCCGCCCTCAAGCGGGGCAGCCTGTGGGACCGCGGCGCGATGGTCGTCGCCCTCAGCGGTGTCTCGCTGCCGATCTACTTCACGGGTCTGCTCTCGCTGGCGATCTTCAGCTACGGACTGAACTGGATCAACGGCCAGTACGTCTCGATCAGCGACAGCTTCTCCGGCTGGCTGGGCGGCATGATCCTGCCCTGGATCACCCTCGCCTTCCTGTACGCGGCGATGTACGCCCGTATCACCAGGGCCACCATGCTGGAGATCCTCGGTGAGGACTACATCCGCACCGCCCGCGCCAAGGGCCTCAAGGAGCAGGTCGTCATCGGCAAGCACGCCATGCGCTCGACGATGACCCCGATCCTGACCATGCTCGGCATGGACCTCGGCGCCCTGATCGGCGGCGCGATCCTCACCGAGACCACGTTCAGCATCCCCGGCCTCGGCCAGGCCGTGCTGACCGCCATCAAGAACCAGGATCTGCCGATCATCCTGGGCGTCACCCTGATCACCTCCCTCGCGGTGCTCATCGCCAACCTCGCGGTCGATGTGCTGTACGCCGTGATCGACCCCCGAGTGAGGCTCGCATGACCGAACTCAGCAAGACCGGAGCAGCCGTGGGCGAGCCCACGGAGGCCTCGCCCGCGCCGACCTCCTTCCTCGAAGTGCGCGACCTGAAGGTGCACTTCCCGACCGACGACGGTCTGGTGAAGTCCGTCGACGGCCTCAGCTTCCAGCTGGAGAAGGGCAAGACCCTCGGCATCGTGGGCGAGTCGGGCTCCGGCAAGTCCGTGACCTCGCTCGGCATCATGGGCCTGCACACCGCCGGCCAGTACGGCAAGCGCAAGGCGCAGATCTCCGGCGAGATCTGGCTGAACGGCACCGAGCTGCTGTCCGCCGACCCCGACCACGTGCGCAAGCTGCGCGGCCGCGACATGGCGATGATCTTCCAGGATCCGCTGTCGGCGCTGCACCCGTACTACACGATCGGCGCGCAGATCGTGGAGGCGTACCGGATCCACCACGACGTCGACAAGAAGACCGCGAAGAAGCGCGCGGTCGAGATGCTCGACCGGGTGGGCATCCCGCAGCCGGACAAGCGGGTGAACAGCTACCCGCACGAGTTCTCCGGCGGTATGCGCCAGCGCGCCATGATCGCCATGTCGCTGGTGAACAACCCCGAGCTGCTCATCGCGGACGAGCCGACCACCGCGCTCGACGTGACGGTCCAGGCGCAGATCCTGGACCTGATCCGCGATCTGCAGAAGGAGTTCGGCTCCGCGGTCATCATCATCACCCACGACCTGGGCGTCGTCGCCGAACTGGCCGACGACATCCTGGTGATGTACGGCGGCCGCTGCGTGGAGCGCGGTCCGGCCGAGAAGGTGTTCTACGAGCCCCGCCACCCCTACACCTGGGGTCTGCTCGGTTCGATGCCGCGTCTGGACCGCGACCAGCAGGAGCGTCTCATCCCGGTCAAGGGCTCCCCGCCCTCGCTGATCAACATCCCGTCCGGCTGCGCCTTCAACCCGCGCTGCCCGTACGCCGACGTCCCGAAGGACAACGTGACCCGCACGGTCCGCCCCGAGCTGACCGAGGTCGGGAGCAAGCACTGGGCCGCCTGCCACATGTCGCAGGAGCAGCGGGAACGGATCTGGACCGAAGAGATTGCGCCGAAGCTGTGAGTGAGAACGCAGAGGACAAAGAGGTGAAGGCTGCCGGTGCGGCCACCCTCGGCAAGGACGTCGCACCCGGCGAGACCCTGCTGAAGGTGACCGGGCTGCAGAAGCACTTCCCCATCAAGCAGGGGCTGCTCCAGCGGCAGGTCGGTGCCGTGCGCGCCGTCGACGGCATCGACTTCGAGGTCCGCGCCGGGGAGACCCTCGGCGTGGTGGGCGAGTCGGGCTGCGGCAAGTCCACCATGGGCCGCCTGATCACCCGGCTGCTCGAACCGACCGCCGGAAAGGTGGAGTTCGAGGGCAAGGACATCACGCACCTCGGTGTCGCGGGCATGCGCCCGATGCGCCGTGACGTGCAGATGATCTTCCAGGACCCGTACTCCTCGCTGAACCCGCGCCACACCATCGGCACCATCGTCGGAGCCCCGTTCCGGCTCCAGGGTGTCGAGCCGGAGGGCGGGATCAAGAAGGAGGTGCAGCGGCTGCTGTCGGTGGTCGGCCTCAACCCCGAGCACTACAACCGCTACCCGCACGAGTTCTCCGGCGGTCAGCGTCAGCGCATCGGCATCGCCCGCGCGCTCGCCCTGAAGCCGAAGCTGGTCGTCGCCGACGAGCCGGTCTCCGCGCTGGACGTGTCGATCCAGGCCCAGGTCGTGAACCTCATGGACGACCTCCAGGAGGAACTGGGCCTGACGTACGTGATCATCGCGCACGACCTCTCGGTCGTCCGGCACGTCTCGGACCGGATCGCGGTGATGTACCTCGGCAAGATCGTCGAACTCGCCGACCGGGACCTGCTGTACAAGACGCCGATGCACCCGTACACCAAGGCGCTCATGTCCGCGGTGCCGATCCCGGACCCGAAGCGGAAGAACGCCAAGAGCGAGCGCATCCTGCTCAAGGGCGACGTCCCCTCGCCGATCTCCCCGCCGAGCGGCTGCCGGTTCCACACCCGGTGCTGGAAGGCCACGGAGATCTGCAGGACGACCGAGCCCCAGCTCGTGGAGCTGCGTCCGGGACAGCGCGTCGCCTGCCACCACCCCGAGAACTTCGAGGACCAGGCACCGCAGGACACCGTCCTGCTGACGGCCGCGAAGGAGGCCGCCGAGCTGGTCTCCGACGAGGTGCTGGCCGAGTCGGCCCAGACCTCGGAGGCGCTGGCCACGGCGGTCGCCGAGGGTGAGGTGGGCTCCGAGGAGACCGGGACCACCGAGTCGCGGGAGCCGAGCGAGGAGCAGGCGGAGGAGCCGAGCGAGACGTCGGCCGAGGAGACGACCGAGGAGACCACCGAGGGCGGCTCGACCGACAAGTAAGGACACCTCAGTAAGAAAGGCTCACAGGGATGTCACCCTGTGAGCCTTTCTTTGTAAGGTTCACGCGCCCCGGCAGGCGAGAATGTCGGGGTGCAGCTCCAGCCTCTCTTCAGTCCCTCCGTCCAGCACTCGCTGGACGTCATCGGCATCTTCGTGTTCGCGATCTCCGGCGCGCTGCTGGCCGTCCGGAAGAACTTCGACGTGTTCGGCATCGGCGTCCTCGCCGAGGTCACCGCGCTGGGCGGGGGACTGTTCCGCGACCTGATCATCGGGGCCGTACCACCGGCGGCCTTCACCGACCTCGGGTACTTCGTCACCCCGCTGCTCGCCGCGCTCGTCGTCTTCTTCCTGCATCCGCACGTGGAGCGGATCCAGCGGGCGGTGCTCGTCTTCGACGCGGCCGGCCTCGGCCTGTTCTGTGTCAGCGGTACGACGAAGGCGTACAGCTACGGCCTCGGCCTGACCGCGTCGGCGACGCTGGGCCTCGCGACCGCCGTCGGCGGCGGCGTCCTGCGGGACGTGCTGGCCAACGAGGTGCCGTCGCTGCTGCGCTGGGACCGCGACCTCTACGCGGTCCCAGCGATCGTCGGCGCCACGATGGTGGTGCTGTGCATCCGTTACGGCGTGCTGAACCCGTACACCAGCGGGCTCGCGGTCGTCACGGCTTTCGTGCTCCGCCTGCTCGCGATGCGCTACCACTGGCGAGCTCCGCGCGCCTGGAACCGCCGCTCGACGGTGTCAGAGGACTGAGCGGGCTCGGCGTGCGGGTGTGCCGGGGGGTGCTGCTCTGCCCCGTCAGCTCCGTGGTCAGCCACTCGAAGACCGTCGGCACCTGCGGCCGCCACAGCGCCATCGAGTGTCCGCCCATGCTGCGCGGCAGGAACACCACCTTCACGTACGTCGGCGGCTTCGCGATCTGTTCCAGTGCCACACCGGCCTGGTAGCCGTCGCCGTTCTCGCCGGAGATGTAGAGGGCGATCTTCGGCGGGGTGCGGTAGTTCTTCAGGATGTAGTAGGGGTTGTTGGCCCGCCGCAGCTCCTCGCTCCCCGCGGCCAGCGAGTTGCGCTCGCCGATCGGGTCGTTGTAGCCGGAGAGGCTGACGGCGGCCCGGTAGCGGTCGGGGTGGGCGACGGCCAGCTTGGCCGCGCAGTGGGCGCCGGCCGAGTAGCCGGCCGCGGCCCAGCCGTCCGGCGCGGACTGGGCGCGGAAGTTGTCCGTGATCATCTTCGGTACGTCGATGCTCAGCCAGGTGTCCGCGTTCACCGTGCCGGGGATGTTGGCGCAGCCGGTGTCGATCTTGGCGATCAGGTTCGTGCGCGGGGCCACCAGGATGAACGGGGCGACCTGGCCGCTCTTCATGAGCGGTTCCAGCTGCTCGTGCGCCTTCATGGACCCGAACCAGGCCTTCGCCGAGCCCGGGTAGCCCGACAGCAGCTCGACGACCGGGAACTTCTTGTCCTTGTAGGCCGGATCGTCGTACTGCGGCGGCAGCCAGACGTAGACCTCGGCGCTCACCCCCGACACCTGGCCCTTGAGCTGGGTGACCTTGACCCCGCCGGCCGCGTGCATGCCGGGACCGTCGGCCTGGGTGAACTTCTGCTCCACCTTGGGCAGCTTCTTGTACGCGATGCCGCCGGTGCCGTCGGCGCCGAGGTTCGCGGCCTGCTGTACGTGGTTGCCCGTGCCGAGCAGGTCGGCCCAGTTGTCGTAGAGGTTGTTCGAGTTGTTGACCAACACGAAGACGAGGGTGATGGCGGTGCCCTGGGCGAAGAGCAGCATCAGTACGCGGGCGGCGGCGCGCAGGGCCTTGGGCCCGCGCACTCGCGACCAGAAGGCGAGCGGCAGTATCAGTGCAACCACGGCCAGCACGATGGTCGTGTAGAGGAACGGAGTCCCGGTGAGGCTCATGTCCCCATAGAGGGGAATCAGGGGCCTGGGGTTCTGGACGTCTCCGGGCGCTTACCGAGAAATTGCCGGAAGCTCACCCGGATGGCCGACAGGGAAACGGCAGGGTCTCGCCCCTCCGAAAAAGCTACCGCTTAGTAATTTTCTGTTGTACCGTTCACCCATGCCAGAAGGAGCCTCCGCACCCGCCGCACCGGCACCGGCCGTGATCGGCGCCAGCGAGTTCGACCGCGACACCGCCGTCACCCGGCGCGCGTCCGGGGTCTACGACATCGACCTCTCGGCCGGCTGGACCATCATCAGCGCCGTCAACGGCGGCTACCTGCTGGCCGTGCTCGGCCGGGCCCTCGCCGACACCCTGCCGCACCCGGACCCCTTCACCGTCACCGCGCACTACCTGACCGCCTCGCGCCCCGGCCCGGCGGTCGTCCGCACCGAGACGGTCCGCACCGGCCGCACGCTCTCCACCGGCCAGGCCTCCCTCTACCAGTACGACGACAACGGCGACGAGGTCGAACGCATCCGCGTCCTCGCCTCCTACGGCGACCTCGCCGACCTCCCCGACGACGTCCGTACGACGGCGACGCCGCCCGCCATCCCGCCGCTGGAGCAGTGCTTCGGCGCCGAGGACGGACCTGCCCCCGTCGAGGGCAGCTCGGCGATCGCCGACCGCCTGATGCTCAAGCTGGACCCGTCGACCCTCGGCTGGGCCCTGGGCGCACCCTCCGGCAAGGGGGAGATGCGCGCCTGGTTCGGCCTGGCCGACGGCCGCGACGCGGACCCCCTCTCGCTGCTGCTCGCGGTGGACGCGCTGCCGCCCACCGCCTTCGAGATCGGCCTGAAGGGCTGGGTCCCCACGGTGGAACTCACGGTCCACGTGCGCCACCGCCCGGCCCCCGGCCCGCTGCGGATCTCCATCACCACGCGCAACCTGGCCGGCGGCTTCCTGGAGGAGGACGCCGAGGTCTGGGACACCGACGACCGCCTGGTCGCCCAGTCCCGCCAACTCGCCCGCGTCCGCCTGCCCTGAGCCCCACACCCACCCCACCGGGCCCGCCCGACGGACCTGCCAACGGCCGGCGGCGCTCCGGGCGCGCGGTGTGCCAGGCCCGCCCGCGTGGCCTGCCGGTCAGGCTGGTTGCGGCTCGCGGTGCCGCCCCCGGCCTGCCGCCTCCGGTCGGCGCACGCGGCATCTGCGGCCCCCCGCCCACCAGTCGGACTCCCGGCCGCGCGGCGGTGCTCCGTCCGCCCGGTGGCGCTCCCGGTGCGCGGTGAAGCGCGGTCCGCGGTGCGTCAGGGGCGGACGAGGGGCTCGCGGCCGAGCCAGGCTGCAAGCTCTTCGTACGGGCCGGCGTTGCCGGGGGCCGGGCGGCGGGGGTGGAAGGGGGGCTTGTGGTCGGCGGCGTCGGGGGACGTGACGTCGCGGGGGCGGGAGTCGGGCAGCACCGCGCGGGCGATGGCGAGCGCGAACCCGGCCAGGTCCGGGTCGAGTTCACAGGGTCGGCCGAGGCCCTCGGCCAGGTCCCAGGTGTGGGTGACGATCTCCATCACGTAGCCCGAGAGCGCCGCGTGACCCGGGACCTCGCCCCAGGGCACGCGCGCGGGCGTCGTCATCCGCTCGTCGCTCTCCCAGGCCTTGAGCGCGCGGGTCCTGACCTCGTCGTAGGCCGCCGCCCAGCCGTCGTCCTCGACGCCCTCCACGGCCGGGACGACGGCGAGCCCGTCGCCGCCCTCGCCGACCACCGCGAGGCGCAGGGTGCCGCCGACGACGTGGCCGAGCAGGGCGCGTACGTCGTACGCGCTGCACGGCGTCGGGCGGGCCAGGTCGGCGGGCCGTACGGACCCGATCAGAGCGGCCGCCTGTTCGGTGGCGCGGACGTGGACGGGGCGGGGGTCGGTGAAGCCGGTGCTGGCCATGGGGCGTTCCTCTTCCTCGGGGTGCCGCGGTCGGTGCGGCTGCGTGCCGTTCGGTGAACCGAGCCTCCCTCGATAACCTGACAGAAGCCGTCAACATTTGCGCGCGGCCTGGTCGCGCTGCACGCTGAGCGCGTGAAGTCCGACCGGCTGCTGTCGATCCTGCTGCTCCTCCAGACCCGGGGCCGGGTCCCCGCGCGCGAACTCGCCGGCCGGCTGGAGGTGTCGGTCCGCACCGTCTACCGCGACATCGAGGCGCTGTCCGCCTCCGGCGTCCCGGTGTACGCCGAGCGCGGCCGGCACGGCGGCATCGAACTCCTCGCCGGATTCCGCACCGACGTCACTGGACTGACCGCCGACGAGTCCCGCGCCCTGTTCGTCCTCGCCGCCCAGGGCACCCACGCCGCGCTCGGCCTCGACGCGGCCCTCGGCTCGGCCCTGCGCAAGGTGATGGCCGCGCTCCCGGCGCCGCACCGGCCCGCCGCCGAGGTGACCAGCCGGCGCATCCTGGTCGACGCCACCCGCTGGCGCGGCGGACCCCGGCAGGCGGCGGACCTCGCGGCCCTCCAGGACGCGGTCTTCTCCGACCGGCGCCTGCGCCTGCGCTACCGGCACAGCGGGGAACGGGAACCGCGGACGTACACCGTGGACCCGTACGGACTGGTCGCCAAGGCCGGGGTCTGGTACCTGATCGCCGACCGGCGCGGCCGCCCGCAGCTGTTCCGGGCCGACCGGGTGCGCTCGGCCCGGCTCCTCGACGACCCCGTGCGGCGCCGCGCCGGGGTCGAACTCGCCGACGTCTGGGAGGTGGTGCGCCGCCAGGTGGAGGAGCGGGACGGCGGGATCGAGGTCACCGCACGGGTCCGGCGGGCCCGGCTGGATCTGTTCCGTCGGATGGCGGCCGCCGAGCTGACCGCCGTGCCCGACGACGACGGCACGGGGGAGTGGGTCACCGTCCGGCTCAGGTACCCGGTGCTCCGCGCGGTGCGCCAACTCCTCGCCTTCTCCGATCAGGTGGAGGTCCTCGACCCGCCCGAGGCGCGCGCGGAGCTGCTGGCCGGTGCCCGTCGTGTCACGGCCCTGTACCAGCCGGGCCCCTGACCCGGGATCGACAGCCGGCGGACAGGAGGGGCCCAAGTGCCGCCAAGACAGCGTTGGTTGAGTGCGGCTCTCAGGAAATCCTCATCCGCACCGGAGCTGGTCCTCATGAAGCGTGCCCGTCTCGCCCCCGCCGTCGCCCTGCTGGCGCTCTCCCCGCTGCTGCTGGCCGCGTGCGGCTCGGGCGACTCGTCGCCGTCCGCGTCCTCCTCGCCGTCCTCCGGCGGTGGCAACTCCGGCGGGCAGCAGGCCTGTACGGCGCCGTCCGGTATGCCCGGCGCCGGCGGCTCCCGCCGGCCGAGCGGGGCTCCGTCCGGCCTGCCCTCGGGGGCGTCCACGGCGAAGCCGACCGGCACGCCGTCCGCAGTGCCGTCCGCAGTGCCGACCGGGAAGCCGGCCGGAAAGCCGACGGGTGCCGCCTCGGGCGGGCCGAGCGGCGGACCCGGCGGGCAGGGCGGCTGCGGCGGTGGCCCGGGCGGCGGACGGAGCGGGGGCCGGGCCCGGCAGGGCTGACGGCCGTACGACGGCGGGGGCGGTACGCGTCGAGCATGCCGCTCCCGCCGTTCGTGCGCGTCCGCTCAGTCGAGCCAGTGGCTGCGGCCGACGGTGATGAGCCGCATCTGTCGCAGGGCGCGCTGCGTGACCCGCTCCCGCTCCTCCGCCGGGGCCTCCTGCGCCTCCAGGAACAGGGAGGCGGTGATGAGCATCTGGTCGACGTAGAGGTGCGCGAGCATCAGCAGGTCGTCGTCGTTCCAGCCCGCGGCCTCCGGGTCCTTGGCCAGCTCGGCCTTGACCTCCTCGGCGAACCTCTCCAGCTGGGCCCGGATCGCCTCCCGCACCGGCTGGACCCCGCCGTGCCGCTCTCGCGCGATGAAGCGGACGTGCGCGGGGTGGGTGTCCACGTGGTGTGAGATCAGCTTGATGGCGCGGGTGATGCGCTCCTCGCTGCCGCCCGCCGTCGACACCGTCGTCCGCACCATCGGGTGCAGGCTGCCCAGCGCCTCGTCGACCAGCGCCACCCCGAGGTCGGCGGTCGAGCGGAAGTGCCGGTAGAAGGCGGTCGGGGCGACACCGACGGCACGGGTGACCTCGCGCAGACCCAGGCTGCTCAGGCTCTGCTCCTCCAGCAGCGCGAGCGCGGCGTCGAGGAACGCCTGCCGGGTCTTCTGTTTCTGCGCCTGCCGGATGCCGAAGGTGTGACTCATGTCATCCAGTTAACAACTGTTCTCTGGAATTGGAAAGCCGCGGAAGGCGCTAGACTCTAAGTCAGTGAACAACTGTTACTACAACTGTTCACCCAAACTTCACACCGGCCCCGACGCCGGCCCGGACCGGGCCGGTGCGAGGCCTCTCGGAGGGGGGATCTGATCCCATGTTGTTCCTCGTCGCCGCACTCATGCTCTTCGGCGTCGTGCTGGGCACCGTCGCCCACGCACCGCTGACCGTCACCGCCCTCATCGCCGCCGTCATCGCCGTCTGGCTCGGCGCCTTCGCGATCCGCGAGCGCATCGGCCGCCGACGCGGCACGCAGGCCAACTGACCGTCCGCCACGACTTCCTGGAGCTTGAGCATCATGCAACTCACCGCACCGGTCACGAGCGGCACCGACACCCGGCGGGGACCGCGCGACGCCGACGGCATGGCCGTGGCGTCCTTCATCCTCGGCCTGCTCGGCCTGCTCGTCCTCAACATCTTCCTCGGCCCGATCGCCATCGCCCTGGCCGTGGTCTCCCTGTGGCGGGGCGCCGTCCGCCGCGGCCGCGCCTGGCTGGGCCTCGCCCTGGGCGCCGCGGACCTGGCGGTCCTGGTCCTGTCGATGCAGCTGAGCCACACGGTGTCCTGGAGCCTGTAGGGCCCGGAGTGCGCAGGGGGTACGGCCCGGCCGTGCCGGGCGCCTCACCGCCGAGTCGGGGTGAGCGCGCAGCTTGGCGCATCCGCGGCCGAGACGGACCGAGGAGGCCCCGTAGAATCAGGGCACCATGGCTTACCTCGACCACGCCGCGACAACCCCCATGCTCCCGGAGGCGGCAGAGGCACTCACCGCCCAGCTGAGCATCACGGGCAACGCCTCCTCCCTGCATGCGGCCGGCCGCCGGGCCCGCCGTACCGTCGAGGAGTCCCGCGAAACCCTCGCGGAAGCACTGGGCGCCCGCCCCAGTGAGGTCGTCTTCACCTCGGGCGGCACCGAGGCGGACAACCTCGCCGTCAAGGGCCTGTACTGGTCCCGCCGCGCCGCCGACCCGGCCCGCACCCGGGTGCTGTCCAGCCCCGTCGAGCACCACGCTGTCCTCGACGCCGTGCACTGGCTCGGCGAACACGAGGGGGCGACGGTCGAGTACCTTCCCGTCGACTCCTACGGCCGCGTCCACCCCGAGGCGCTGCGCGAGGCCATCGCCCGCAACCCCGACGACGTCGCCCTGGTGACGGTGATGTGGGCCAACAACGAGATCGGCACGCTCCTGCCGATCCGTGAACTCGCCGACGTCACCGCCGAGTTCGGCATCCCGCTGCACTCCGACGCGGTCCAGGCCTTCGGTCAGGTCCCGCTGGACTTCGCCGCCTCCGGCCTCGCCGCGATGACCGTGTCCGGCCACAAGATCGGCGGCCCGTACGGCATCGGCGCGCTGCTGCTCGGCCGTGAGTACAGCCCCGTCCCCGTGCTGCACGGCGGCGGCCAGGAGCGGCACGTCCGCTCCGGCACCCTCGACGTCCCCGTCATCGCCTCCTTCGCCGTCGCCGGCCGGCTCGCCGCCGAGCGGCGCGAGGGCTTCGCCCGCGAAGTCGGCGCGCTGCGCGACCGGTTGATCGAGGCCGTGCGCGACGCCGTGCCGGACGCGATCCTCGGCGGTGACCCGGACCCCGAGGGGCGACTTCCGGCCAACGCCCACTTCACGTTCCCCGGCTGCGAGGGCGACTCCCTGCTGCTCCTGCTGGACGCCCAGGGCATCGAGTGCTCCACCGGCTCCGCCTGCACCGCGGGCGTCGCCCAGCCCAGCCATGTGCTCCTGGCCACCGGCACGGACCCGGAGCTGGCCCGCGGCACCCTGCGCTTCTCCCTCGGGCACACCTCGACCGAGGCGGACGTGAAGGCGGTGGCCAAGGCGATCGGCCCGGCGGTGGAACGGGCGCGCGCCGCGGGCCTGAGCTGAGACGCAGCGGTGGGGGGGCCCCCCCGGGCGGCGGGCGGGGGGGGGGGCGCCCCGCCCGGGGAACCCGCCGCCGGGCCCCCCCCCCATCCGCCCCCGGGCCGCGCGGGGCCGCAACGGTGC
>NZ_JBHJYK010000010.1:0-293509 GCF_042269865.1 Streptomyces sp. NPDC055966 | reverse complement strand
GTGTCGGGGGGGGTTTTTTTTTTTTTAACCCGCCCCCGGGGGGGGCGGCTGCGCCCCGCCGCGGGCCCCCCCCCCCCCCGCGCCCCCCCACCGCTGCATGATGCGACCTACGAGGCGGGTTCCCTTCGCCGGTATTGTCCGGATCAGGTAGCTGGGGGTCGCCTTCCGGTCCAGTCCTTGCGACCTTCCGGCCTCTCAGCCCGAGCGTCGACGTCGGCACCAGCGGAGACCTCGTACCTCTCGGTGAAGGGAGATCCTGTATCTCTCGCTGAAGTCGGCTACTCCGCTTGGACTCCCTCACTCGTCTCGTAGGTCTATTTCCAGGATAAATCGGTCCGAATAGCATGCAAGGGGTCTGGGCCTTGATTTTTTACGGAGTCGCCTCCCGGGGCCCCGTACCCTGGAAGGGCTATGACTGAGACCCCGCAGCGCCCCCTCCGTGTCCTCGCCGCCATGTCCGGCGGAGTCGACTCCGCCGTCGCCGCCGCGCGCGCCGCGGAAGCCGGGCACGACGTCACCGGCGTCCACCTCGCGCTCTCCGCGAACCCGCAGTCCTTCCGCACCGGCGCGCGGGGCTGTTGCACCATCGAGGACTCACGCGACGCCCGCCGCGCGGCCGACGTCATCGGCATCCCGTTCTACGTCTGGGACCTCGCCGACCGCTTCCGCGAGGACGTGGTCGAGGACTTCATCGCCGAGTACGAGGCCGGCCGCACCCCCAACCCCTGCCTGCGCTGCAACGAGAAGATCAAGTTCGCCGCGCTGCTGGACAAGGCGCTCGCGCTGGGCTTCGACGCGGTGTGCACGGGGCACTACGCCAAGGTGATCGTGCGCGAGGACGGCTCCCGCGAGCTGCACCGCGCCTCCGACATGGCCAAGGACCAGTCGTACGTCCTCGGTGTGCTGGACGAGAAGCAGCTCGCCCACGCCCTGTTCCCGCTCGGCGACACGGTCACCACCAAGGACGAGATCCGCGCCGAGGCCGAGCGCCGGGGCCTCGCCGTCGCCAAGAAGCCCGACTCGCACGACATCTGCTTCATCGCCGACGGCGACACCCAGGGCTTCCTCGCCGGGCGGCTCGGCAAGGCCGAGGGCGACATCGTCGACGAGTCCGGCACCCGGCTGGGCACCCACGACGGGGCGTACGGCTTCACCATCGGCCAGCGCAAGGGCCTCAGGATCGGCACGCCCGCCCCCGACGGCAAACCGCGCTACGTCCTCGACATCTCCCCGGTGACCAACACGGTCACCGTCGGCCCGGCCGCCGCCCTGGACGTGGTGGGCCTGACCGCGATCAAGCCCCGCTGGTGCGGCACCGCTCCCGCCGGCCCCGGCACCTACACCGCCCAGCTGCGCGCGCACGGCGGCGAGACCGAGGCCACCGCCGAGCCGGTCGACGGCGAGCTGCGCGTGACCTTCACCGAGCCGGTCCGCGGCGTCGCCCCCGGCCAGGCGATCGTCCTGTACGACGGCACGCGCGTGGTGGGCTCGGCGACGATCGCGACGACCACGCGCGCGACAGCCGACGCGCTGTAGCCCTCCGGTACTACGGGGTCGGCCCGCAGGGGGCCTAGGCCGTGAAGTAGTCCGCCAGCACCGGCCCCAGCACCTCCGGCTCCACCATGTGGGTCTGCCCCTCCAGGACCCGGTGGGAGCCCTGGGGCACGGTGTCGGCGACCGCGAGGGACGCCTCGCGCATCCACGCCGGACTCGCCCCGCCCGCGACGGACAGCACGGGCACGGAGATCGCGGCGAGCTCCTCCCGGGGGAGCAGCCCGTCGCCCATGACCGTGTCGTCGTACGCGAGACTCGGGGCGACGGCCTCCATGCCGGCCCACATCGGCGAGTCGCGGGCGCCCCGGATCATCTCCTCGCCGAGGCCCGTCAGCCGCAGGAACAGCTCCACCGCGTCCCCGCGCCGGCCGGCCGCGAGCGCCTCGGTCAGGGCCCGCTTGTACGCGGCCTCGCGCTCGGCCCCGCCCTGGAGGAAGTCGGCGTACGGCACCTCGTACACGGCCACCCGGCGCACCGGCAGCCCGCTCGCCGCCGCCCGCAGCACCAGCGCGCCGCCCGACGAGACCCCGAACAGCGCGGCCTCCCCGCCGACCGCGTCGACCAGCGCGGCCAGGTCCTCGACCTCGCGCGCGACCGCGTACGGCGCCGTGTCGTCGCTCGCCCCGCGGCCCCGGCGGTCGTAGACGACGGCCGTACAGCGGTCCGCGAGCCGCGCGGCCAGGGGCGCCACGGTGCCCCCGGTGGACATCGCGCCGCACACCAGGATCACCACGGGCCCCTGGCCGGTCACTTCGTACGCGAGGGCGGTGCCGTCGCGTGACGTCGTCTTCTTGTCCATGCCGGTGCAGACTGCCGCACCGGCCGGTACTCATCGCTCACGACACGTCGGTGCCGCGCAGATCATGACACTTCGGGCTCGTAGAAGCAGTAGTGGTCCTTGATGCCCGCCACCTCCGGCTTCGGGTCCGGGTACGCCCAGACCAGGTCCGGCGCGTCCGCCAGGGACCAGTAGGACGCCGTGCCCTTGAAGGGGCAGACGGTGTGGGTGTCGGAGGGCGTCAGCAGGTCGAGGCGTACGTCCTCGGCGGGGATGTAGTACCGCGGGGGACAGCCCGTCTCGCGCAGTACCAGGGGTCGGTCGGTCTCCGCGAGCACCAGGTCTCCGTGCACCACGCGCACGTGCCGCTCGCCCTGCTCGATGGTGATGGTGTGTCCTTCGGCCATATCAGGGAAGCACCGCCGGGCGCCCGGTTCTTCCCGGGCACGGCCCGCGATCGGCCCGCGTACGGTAGAGGCCATGAACATCTGTGTCTTCCTGTCCGCCGCCGACCTCGACGAGCGTTACACGCGCCCCGCGCGCGAGTTCGCGGAACTGCTCGGCAGGGCCGGTCACACGCTGGTCTGGGGCGGTTCCAACGTCGGCCTGATGAAGGTCGTCGCCGACGGTGTGCAGGAGGCGGGCGGCAGGCTGCTGGGCGTCTCCGTGGAGTTCCTCGCGAACAAGGCGCGCCCCGGCGCCGACGAGATGGTCATCGCCCCCGACCTCGCCGAGCGCAAGCGGCTGCTGCTGGAGAAGGCCGACGCCGTGGTGATCATGGTGGGCGGCACCGGCACGCTGGACGAGGCCACCGAGATCCTGGAGCTGAAGAAGCACGGGCGCGCCGACAAGCCGGTCGTCCTGCTGAACACCGCGGGCTTCTACGACGGCCTGGAGACGCAGTTCCGCCGCATGGAGGCCGAGGGCTTCCTGCCGCGCCCGCTGGCCGAGCTGATGTTCTTCGCCGCCGAGCCGGCCGCCGCGCTGGCCCACCTGGAGTCCGCGACATGAGGCACCGCCGCGGGGGCGGGCGGCCGCTGATGCGAGCATGGCGGGCATGGCTACACATGTGATCACCGGCGCCGGTTCCGGTATCGGCGCCGCCGTCGCCCGCCGTCTGCACGCGCGCGGGGACGAACTCGTCCTCCACGCGCGCGACGCGGGCCGCGCGAAGGAGCTGGCGGCGCAGTTCCCCGGCGCCCGCACGCTGGTCGGAGACCTCGCCGACCCGGACCGCCTCTCCTGGGCCTTCTCGCACCAGACCCTCCCCGACCGCGTGGACTGCCTCGTGCACGTGGCCGGGGTCGTCGACCTCGGCGGGGTCGGCGAGCTGACCCCCAAGTCCTGGCACCACCAGCTCAACGTCAACCTGATCGCGCCCGCCGAGCTGACCCGGCACTTCCTGCCCCAGCTGCGGGCCGCCCGCGGTCATGTGCTCTTCGTCAACTCCGGGGCCGGCCTGAGCGCCCACGCCAACTGGTCCGCGTACGCCGCCTCGAAGCACGGTCTGAAGGCCCTGGCGGACTCCCTGCGCCACGAGGAGCACGCGAACGGCGTCCGCGTCACCTCGGTCTACCCCGGGCGCACGGCGAGCCCCATGCAGGCGAAGGTGCACCAGCAGGAGGGCAAGGACTACGACGCCGGGCAGTGGATCGACCCCGAGTCGGTCGCGACGACGATCCTGATGGCCCTGGACCTGCCGAGGGACGCGGAGGTCAACGACCTGACGGTACGGCCGGGGCGCTGACCTCGACGGTCCGGGGCGCGCAGCTCCCCGCCGCGGCCACGGCATACCCTGCCGAGGTGAGTGAGAACACCCAGTTCAGGTTCCCCGCGGCCACCGGCGTCGGATCCATGCCCGGCGGGGACGCCAGGGAAGCGGCAAAGACCGTCACCGGCAGCTTCGAGGACTTTCCGCACCTCGCCGAGCTGCCCGCGCGCGGGCCGGGCGCCGACATGATCGGCCGCAGCGCCGGTCTGCTGGTCGAGCTGTACGCGCGCGTGGAGCCCAGCGGCTGGCGGATCGGCGACCGGCCGGGCCGGGACACCAAGCGTGCCCGGTCCTGGCTGGCCGAGGACCTGGACGCCCTGGAGGAGTTCACCCAGGGGTACGAGGGCGACCTCAAGGTGCAGGCCGTCGGCCCCTGGACGCTCGCCGCCGCCCTGGAGCTGAGGAACGGCGAGTCCGCCCTCTCCGACCCCGGCGCCTGCCGCGACCTCGCCGCCTCCCTCGCCGAGGGGCTGCGGCTCCACCTCGCCGAGGTACGGCGCCGTGTCCCGGGCGCCCGCCTCGTCCTCCAGCTCGACGAGCCCACGCTCACCGCCGTCCTGCGCGGCCAGGTCCGCACCGCCAGCGGCTACCGCACCCACCGCGCCGTGGACCGCCAGGTCGTCGAGGCCACCCTCCGGGACGTCATCGCCGTACACGGCGACGGCCCCGTCGCCGTCCACTCCTGCGCCCCCGACGTGCCGTTCGCCCTGCTGCGGCGGGCCGGCGCGCACGCCGTCTCCTTCGATTTCTCACTGCTCACCGAGCGTGACGACGATGCGATCGGCGAGGCCGTCGAGGGCGGCACGCGGCTGTTCGCCGGTGTCGTGCCGGGCACGGACGGCCCATTGTCAGACCCTGCCGGTAGCGTCATGGGTGTCAGGACGCTGTGGCGCAGGCTGGGGCTGCAACCGGGGCTGCTCGCGCAGGCCGTCACGGTGACCCCGGCGTGCGGTCTGGCGGGCGCCTCCCCGGCGTACGCACGCCAGGCCCTCGCCCACTGCGTCCGGGCGGCGAGATCCCTCGCGGACAACCCAGAGTAACGGGAGGACAACACGGTGGCCGGCGACAAGCAGCAGGCGGAGACGGCAGTGCCCGCCGAGGCACGGGACAAGCACGCGCAGCTCGCTGAGCAGATCGAGGAGCACCGCTTCCGGTACTACGTGAAGGACGCTCCCGTCGTCAGCGACGCCGAGTTCGACAAGCTCCTGAAGACTCTGGAGGCCCTGGAGGAGCAGTATCCGGAGCTGCGCACCCCGGACTCGCCCACCCAGAAGGTCGCGGGGTCGTACGAGACGGAGTTCACCGCGGTCGAGCACCGCCAGCGCATGCTGTCGCTCGACAACACCTTCAACGACGAGGAACTGGCCGCCTGGGCCGACCGCATCGCGCGCGAACTCGGCGACCAGCAGTACCACTTCCTGTGCGAGCTGAAGGTCGACGGCCTCGCGGTCAACCTCACCTACGAGCACGGCCGCCTCACGCGCGCGGCGACCCGCGGCGACGGCCGTACCGGCGAGGACATCACGCCCAACGTCCGTACGATCACCGAGATCCCGGACCGGCTGCACGGCGACGAGGTCCCGGACCTGGTGGAGATCCGCGGCGAGGTCTACTTCCCGATGGAGAAGTTCCTGGAGCTGAACGAACGCCTGGTCGCCGCCGGTGACAAGCCGTTCGCCAACCCCCGCAACGCCGCCGCCGGTTCGCTGCGCCAGAAGGACCCGCGCGTCACCGCCACCCGCCCGCTGCACATGGTCGTCCACGGCATCGGCGCCCTGGAGGGCTTCACGGGCATGACCCGGCTGTCCCAGGCGTACGACCTGCTGAAGACCTGGGGCCTGCCCACCTCGCCGCACAACCGGGTGGTCGACGACCTCGACGGCGTACGGCAGTTCATCGCCCACTACGACGGCGAGAACCGCCACTCGGTGGAGCACGAGATCGACGGCGCCGTCGTCAAGCTGGACGAGATCCGCCTCCAGGGCCGACTCGGCTCCACCGCGCGGGCCCCGCGCTGGGCGATCGCCTACAAGTACGCGCCGGAAGAGGTCAACACCAAGCTCATCGACATCAAGGTGGGCGTCGGCCGCACCGGCCGCGTCACGCCGTACGCCCAGGTGGAGCCGGTCACGGTCGCGGGCAGCGAGGTCGAGTTCGCCACCCTGCACAACCAGGAGGTCGTCAAGGCCAAGGGCGTCCTCATCGGCGACACGGTCGTCATCCGCAAGGCCGGTGACGTCATCCCGGAGATCCTCGGCCCGGTGGTCGACCTGCGGGACGGCGGCGAGCGGGAGTTCGTGATGCCGGCCGAGTGCCCGGAGTGCGGCACGCCGCTGCGGCCCATGAAGGAGGGCGACATCGACCTCCGCTGCCCCAACGCCCGTACGTGTCCGGCCCAGTTGCGCGAGCGCGTGACCTACCTCGCGGGCCGTGAGTGCCTGGACATCGAGGGCTTCGGCGCGGTGGCCGCCGCCGCGCTCACCCGCCCGCTGGAGCCGGCCGACCCGCCGCTGGTGGACGAGGGCGACGTGTTCGACCTGACGGTGGACAAGCTGCTGCCCATCAAGGCCTACGTCCTCGACCCCGACAGCGGTCTGCCCAAGCGTGACCCCAAGACGGGCGAGGAGAAGGTCGTCACCGTCTTCGCCAACCAGAAGGGTGAGCCGAAGAAGAACACCCTCGCCCTGCTGGAGAACATCGAGGCGGCCAAGCAGCGCCCGCTGGCGCGATTCCTCAACGGACTGTCCATCCGGCACGTCGGACCGGTGGCCGCGCAGGCCCTCGCCCGCGAGTTCCGCTCCATCGACCGTATCGAACAGGCCAGCGAGGAAGAGCTGGCGGCCACCGACGGCGTCGGCCCGATCATCGCGACCGCGCTCAAGGAATGGTTCGCCGAGGAGTGGCACCGGGAGATCGTCCGCAAGTGGAAGGCCGCCGGAGTCCCGCTGGAGGACCAGTCCACCGGCGAAGATGAGGGCCCGCGCCCGCTGGAGGGGCTCACCGTCGTCGTCACCGGAACGCTGGAGAACTTCACACGGGACGGTGCCAAGGACGCGCTTCAGAGCCGGGGCGCGAAAGTGACCGGATCCGTATCGAAGAAGACGTCGTTCGTCGTTGTGGGTGACAATCCCGGCTCGAAGTACGACAAGGCCATGCAATTGAAGGTTCCGGTCCTGAACGAGGACGGTTTCGCCGTCCTTTTGGAGCAGGGCCCGGACGCCGCGGCCGAAGTCGCGCTTCCGACCGAGGAGTAGCGGTTGAAGGCCACCCGATCGGCGCATATCAGATGCATACGGGTGGCCTGGGCGCATTCGGGCAACCGTCGACGACCGGTGCCCGTGGAAGCCTTCAGCGGCCTACTGTTGAGGTGTGCGCCTGCCGTGCCCAGCTGCGGTCGGGGCATTCCCGTGCGCTCCCAAGGCGCGGGGAACGTTTCTTCAACGCGGAGCCGCTGATGGGTGTCGGACATCGGGCCGCGTGGCGTGGGCACCGCCGGGTGTGAGAGGGACGGGAATGGAACCGACCGAGAGCGTCGCCCCGGACTCACGGCTGCGTCTGCGCCGTCGCGCGGGTGCCTGGCGGGGGACCCGGTGGGCGGTACGGGCGGACGGGCGTGCGGCGGGCCGGGTCCGCCGGGCCGGTCCGGGCGCCGTAGCCGAGGCCCATCCGCCGATACCCGTGACCGCCGTCGAACCGGCCCGCGGCCTGACCGGGCCGGGCGGGCCCGGGACGGGAACCGACGCCGGGCCGGCCCGGCGCCTGCCCTGGCCCGCCCTGCCCGCGGCCCTCGTGGCCGGCGCCGCCCTCGTCCTGGCCGCCGGCTTCTACCGCGCCTTCGCCGGTCACCACGCCCTCTTCCCGGGCGGCACCGTCGGCTGGTCGCTGGCCCTGCTCACCGGCGTCATCGTCGGCCACCTCGTCATGCTGGGCCGCGCCCGCTGGTGGGGCGGCACCGGCTCCGGCGCCGCCCTCACCCTCGCCGTCCTGCTGCTCTACGGCTGGGTGCCCGCCGGGATGGTCAGCCTCACCGTCGTCGTCCTGGTCGGCATCGCCCGCCGCCACCGCTGGCGCCAGGGCGTCCTGCACGGCGCGGTGGACCTCCTCGGCATCGGCGCCGGCGCGCTGCTCCTCGGCGCGTTCGGCCGGGTCCCGAGCGTCGAGACACCCTGGCGGCCGGAGAGCTGGAGCATCCCCACCGCGCCGGAGGTCGTCCTCGTCGCCGGTGTCTACCTCGCGGTCAGCCGCGGCCTGTTGTGGTACCTGCACGCTCCGGTCGACGGCAAGGTGCCCACCGTCGACCGGGCGTCCCTGGTCCGGCAGGGCCTTCTCGCCGTCGCGCTGCTCGGCATCGCGCCCCTGCTGTGTGTCGTCGCCGACGCCCAGCCGATCCTGCTGCCGCTGTTCGCG
Organism: Streptomyces sp. NPDC055966; assembly: GCF_042269865.1. Taxonomy (NCBI): domain Bacteria; kingdom Bacillati; phylum Actinomycetota; class Actinomycetes; order Kitasatosporales; family Streptomycetaceae; genus Streptomyces; species Streptomyces sp. NPDC055966. Next base: position 284,999 of record NZ_JBHJYK010000010.1, on the reverse strand, counting down.
ATCCCGCTCATCGCCCTCGACTCCACTCTGTGGATGGCCCGCGCGCGGGCCGAGGAGCAGCTGCGCGACCCGCTGACCGGGCTGCCCAACCGGCAGTGGCTGCTGGAGCGGATCTGGACCGCGCTCGACGACGCCGAACGCATCAGCGCCCGCTCCGCCCTCATGCTGATCGACCTCGACCGTTTCCGGTCGGTCAACGACACCCTCGGTCATCTCGCCGGTGACCGGCTGCTGCTCCAGATAGCCGACCGGCTGCGCCTCGCCCTGCCGCGCGGAGCGGAGGCCGCGCGGCTCGGCGGCGACGAGTTCGCGGTCTTACTGCCCGTCGCCGACTCCACCACGTCGGCCACCCGTGTCGCCCGCGGCCTCGTCGCCGCCCTCAGCTCCCCGCTCGACCTCGACGGCCTCACCCTCGTCCTGGAGGCCAGCGCGGGCGTCGCCGTCTTCCCCGACCACGCCCTGGACGCCGAGGGACTGCTGCGCCGCGCGGACGTGGCGATGTACCAGGCGAAGCGCGACCGTACGGGCGTCGAGGTCTACGAGTCCAAGCGGGACTCCAACACTCCCGACCGCCTCGGCCTGCTGGGCGATCTGCGCCGGGCGCTGGACGCGCACGAGGTGCAGCTGCACTACCAGCCCAAGGTCCGCTTCGACGGCCAGGTCGCCGGCCTGGAGGCGCTGGTGCGCTGGGTCCACCCCGAGCGCGGGAAGGTGCCGCCGGACGAGTTCATAGCGATCGCCGAGTCCTCCGGGCTGATGCCCCATCTGACGGAGTACGTGCTGGAGACCGCGCTGGGGCAGGTCGCCCGCTGGCGAGCCCAGGGGCTGCGGGTGCCGGTGGCCGTGAACGTCTCCCCGCGCGATGTGCACACGCCCGGTTTCGCCGGCTCGGTCGCGGCGCGGCTGGCCCGGCACGGGGTCCCCGCGGGGGCGCTCCAGCTGGAGATCACCGAGCACGTCCTGCTGGAGGACCCGCAGCGCGCCGCCGACACCCTCGCCGGGCTCACCGGGCACGGCGTGAAGATGTCGCTGGACGACTTCGGCACCGGGTACTCGTCGCTGGTGCATCTGCGGCGGCTGCCGGTGAGCGAGCTGAAGATCGACCGCTCCTTCGTGGCCCGGCTGGCCGTCGACACCGAGGACGCGGAGATCGTGCGCTGCACGGTCGACCTGGCGCACTCGCTGGGGCTGCTCGTCGTCGCCGAGGGCGTGGAGGACGACGAGACCTGGGAGCGGCTGCGGGACATGGGGTGCGACGCGGTGCAGGGCTGGCTGGTCGCCGCCGCGATGCCGCCGGAGGAGACCACGGCGTGGCTGCTGGCGCGGGGGTCGCGGGGATGGCAGCGGCCGCGGGCGGCACTCCCCAGCGCCGAGTGACCTTCCCGCCCCGCGCCGCCACGGCGCGCTGAAGTGGCTGACCAGGAGCTGCTCCGGCCGATCCGTCGGTGATCGTCCTGTGCGACGGCGGCACGAAAGCCGTCGCGTCCGGGATCTGCTTCGCCCCCGAGGTCGTTGTACTGATCAGTGCCGGACTGCTCTGCGCGGTCCGGCCCCGCACCGGCCGGCTCCACACAAGGGGGATGTGCGATGTCTCTGTTCGTGCCCAGGTTCGACGACACCGTGGTGGTCCGGGACGCCGAGGCCGAAGTCGTCGGTCAGGCTCCCACCGGCGTCAAGCTGCTCGCCGACAGCAGTGCCAGCGGCGGCGCGCTGTCCACGGTCCGGGTCACCCTCGCCGAGGGGGCCGACGGCGCCAGACCGCATGTGCACCACAACTCCGCCGAGATGTTCTTCCTGCTCGACGGTGCCGCCGACTTCCTCTCCGGGGACGACGTGGTCACTGCCGGGCCCGGGGACCTGATCATCGTCCCGCCGGACCGGCCCCATGCCTTCGCCGCGGCCCCCGGCAGCCCGGCCGACATCCTGATCGTGATCGCGCCCGGCGTCGAGCGCTTCGAGTACTTCCGCCACCTCCAGCGCATCCGCCTCGGCGAGGTCACCCCGGAGAGCCTGCTGGAGGTCCAGGAGCTGTACGACAACCACTTCCTGAGGAGCGACGCCTGGGACGGCCGGCACCGCTGACGACACCGCTGACGGCCGCGCCCCGGGAAACCGTTTCACGGGCACAGGGCCCCGCCCCATAGGATTGGGGACTGGCGTCACATTCCCGCCTGCCGCGCGACGCCTGGCACGCACGCTCGCTGCGTTGCCGAATCGCCCACGTGGCTCCGCCACGAGGGCGCTCCGGCGCCTTGCGATCGCACGCGCCAGACGCCGCGCGACCCGCCTTTCGGGCGGACGGCGGAAATGCGACGCCAGCCCCCAGCCCCAAACCACACACACTCACCCCAGAGGATCGCTGCATGCCTGGCATCACGCGCGAGGAGGTCGCCCACCTCGCCCGGCTGGCGCGTCTGGAGCTGAAGCCCGAAGAACTCGACCACTTCGCGGGACAGCTGGACGACATCATCGGCGCGGTGGCCCGCGTCAGCGAGGTCGCCGACCAAGACGTACCGCCGACCTCGCACCCGCTCCCGCTGACGAACGTCATGCGCGCGGACGAGGTCCGTCCCTCGCTCACCCCCGAGCAGGCGCTCTCCGGCGCCCCGGCCCAGGAGCAGCAGCGTTTCAAGGTGCCGCAGATCCTGGGGGAGGAGTGACCGACATGACGGACAGCACCATCATCAAGCTCACGGCCGCGCAGATCGCCGAGAAGATCGCCTCCGGCGAGCTCACGGCCGTCGAGGTCACCGAGGCCCACCTCGCCCGCATCGAGGCCGTCGACGAGAAGGTGCACGCCTTCCTGCACGTCGACCGTGAGGGCGCCCTCGCCCAGGCCCGCGCCGTGGACGAGAAGCGGGCCCGCGGCGAGAAGCTCGGCCCGCTGGCCGGCGTCCCGCTCGCGCTCAAGGACATCTTCACGACCGAGGGCGTGCCCACGACCGTCGGTTCGAAGATCCTGGAGGGCTGGATCCCGCCGTACGACGCGACGCTCACCAAGCGGCTCAAGGCCGCCGACGTCGTCATCCTCGGCAAGACCAACATGGACGAGTTCGCCATGGGGTCCTCCACCGAGAACAGCGCCTACGGCCCGACCGGCAACCCCTGGGACCTGACCAAGATCCCCGGCGGCTCCGGCGGCGGTTCCTCCGCCGCCCTCGCCTCCTTCGAGGCCCCGCTCGCCATCGGCACCGACACCGGCGGCTCCATCCGCCAGCCGGCCGCCGTCACCGGCACGGTCGGTGTGAAGCCGACGTACGGCGCGGTCTCCCGCTTCGGCATGGTGGCGTTCTCGTCCTCCCTCGACCAGGGCGGACCCTGCGCCCGTACGGTCCTGGACGCGGCGCTGCTGCACGAGGTCATCGCCGGGCACGACCCGCTCGACTCCACCTCCATCGACGCCCCGGTCCCGGCGGTCGTCGAGGCCGCCCGCAACGGCTCGGTGCGGGGCATGCGCGTCGGCGTGGTCAAGCAGTTCCGCGGCGAGGGCTACCAGGCCGGTGTCATCCAGCGCTTCGACGAGTCCGTCGAGCTGCTGAAGGAGCTGGGCGCCGAGATCGTCGAGCTGGACTGCCCGTCCTTCGACCTGGCCCTGTCGGCGTACTACCTGATCGCGCCCTCCGAGTGCTCCTCCAACCTCGCCCGCTTCGACGGCCTGCGCTACGGCCTGCGCACCGGCGACGACGGCGGGCACTCGGCCGAGGAGGTCACCTCCCTCACCCGTGAGGCGGGCTTCGGCCCCGAGGTCAAGCGCCGCATCATGCTCGGCACGTACGCCCTGAGCTCCGGCTACTACGACGCGTACTACGGCTCGGCCCAGAAGGTCCGCACGCTCATCACGCGGGACTTCGAGAAGGCCTTCGAGCAGGTGGACGTGATCGTGTCCCCCACGACGCCCACCACCGCCTTCGCGATCGGCGAGCGCGCCGACGACCCGATGGCGATGTACCTCGCGGACCTGTGCACCATCCCGACCAACCTGGCGGGCAACGCGGCCATGTCCCTGCCCTGCGGCCTCGCCCCGGAGGACAACCTCCCGGTGGGCCTGCAGATCATCGCCCCGGCGCTCCAGGACGACCGGCTGTACAAGGTGGGCGCCGCCGTCGAGGCCGCCTTCGTGGAAAAGTGGGGACACCCGCTGCTGGAGGAGGCTCCGTCGCTGTGAGCAACGCACTGTCGAAGGCCAAGGGCTTCAAGAAGTCGAAGTCCGGCACGTACCTGTCCATGGGCACGACCGCGTTCGGCGCGATCGGTGTGGCCAAGCAGATCAAGAAGGCCCGCGCCGAGCACGACACGCTGCGCCTGATCGACGCCACCGTGTCCGCCGTCGCGATCGTCACCGGCCTCGCCATCCTCTACCGCGAGCTGAAGCGGCTGGGCGACGACGACGTCCTGCTGGGCTGAGAGGGAAGTTTTCACCGTGACCACCACGACCGACCTGGTGTCGTACGAGGACGCGCTGGCGTCGTACGACCCCGTCATGGGCCTTGAGGTCCATGTCGAACTCGGCACCAGGACCAAGATGTTCTGCGGCTGTTCGACCGAGCTGGGCGCCGAGCCCAACTCGCAGACCTGCCCGACCTGCCTCGGCCTGCCCGGCGCGCTCCCGGTCGTCAACGCGACCGGCGTCGAGTCCGCCATCAAGATCGGCCTCGCGCTGAACTGCGAGATCGCGCAGTGGTGCCGCTTCGCCCGGAAGAACTACTTCTATCCGGACATGCCGAAGAACTTCCAGACCTCCCAGTACGACGAGCCGATCGCCTTCAACGGCTACCTCGACGTGCAGCTGGAGGACGGCGAGTCCTTCCGCGTGGAGATCGAGCGCGCGCACATGGAGGAGGACACCGGCAAGTCCACGCACGTGGGCGGCGCGACCGGTCGTATCCACGGCGCCTCGCACTCGCTGCTGGACTACAACCGCGCGGGCATCCCGCTCATCGAGATCGTCACCAAGCCGATCGTGGGCGCCGGCGAGCGCGCCCCCGAGGTGGCGAAGGCGTACGTCCGTGAGCTGCGCGAGGTCATCCGTGCCCTCGGCGTGTCCGAGGCCCGCATGGAGATGGGCCAGATGCGCTGCGACGTGAACCTGTCGCTGCGCCCGAACGGCACCGAGAAGTTCGGCACGCGCTCCGAGACGAAGAACGTCAACTCGCTGCGTTCCGTGGAGCGTGCGGCCCGCTTCGAGATCATGCGCCACGCGGCCGTGCTCTCCGGCGGCGGCACGATCGTCCAGGAGACCCGCCACTTCCACGAGGACACCGGGTCCACGACCTCGGGCCGCGTGAAGGAGGAGGCCGAGGACTACCGGTACTTCCCCGAGCCCGACCTCGTCCCCGTGGCCCCCTCCCGTGAGTGGGTCGAGGAGATCCGCGCCGCGCTGCCGGAGATGCCCCTGGCCCGCCGTACCCGGCTGCTCGCCGAGTGGGGCATCACGGCCACCGACATGCAGGCGATCCTCAACGCCGGCGCGCTGGACCCGATCGTCGCCACGATCGACGCCGGCGCCGACGCGGCCTCCGCCCGCAAGTGGTGGATGGGCGAACTGGCGCGCAGCGCCAACGAGTCCGGCACGTCCCTGGACGAGCTGGCCATCACGCCGCAGCAGGTGGCCCGGGTCACCGAGCTCGTCGCGAAGGGCGACCTGAACGACAAGCTGGCCCGCCAGGTCATCGAGGGCGTCCTCGCGGGCGAGGGCACCCCGGACGAGGTCGTCGACAAGCGCGGTCTGAAGGTCGTCTCGGACGAGGGCGCGCTGACCGCCGCCGTCGAGGAGGCCATCGCCGGCAACCCGGGCGTCGCGGACAAGATCCGCGGCGGCAAGGTGGCCGCGGCCGGCGCCCTGGTCGGCGCCGTCATGAAGGCCACCCGGGGCCAGGCCGACGCGGCCCGCGTCAAGGAGCTGATCCTGGAGAAGCTGGGCGTCAGCGAGGGCTGAGCCCACGCTGTGTATGGCTGTGCGCGGCCCCGGAGGCATGTCCTCCGGGGCCGTTCGCATGCCTGCCGGGCACAGGCACTACGCTCGCCCGCCATGAGCACACGTACCGATTCCGACACCGGACCCGCCATAACCGAGGCGGAGGACGAGGCGGACCACGTCGAAGACGCCCGCCGGGCCCGCTGGCTGGCCGTCGGCACCGGTGTGCTGCTGACCCTCGCCGGGCTCGCCGCCTCGCTGTTCAAGCTCACCGGCGCCGCCTCCGCCCGCGTACCCGCCGCCTACGGCCTGGGGGCCGCCGTGTGCGCCCTCGCCGCCGCGCTCGGGGCCAGGGGCCGTACCCGCAGGGCGCTGTGGCTGATGATCGCCGGGACGATGGTCATGGCGCTGGGGGACCAGTCCGACTGAAGACCGAAGTAAGTGCCCGATAAAGCGACAGAGTTTACGGGACTGTCTGTGACCTCCCACCCACTCGTGTGAAGAAGCCCACGAACACGGCAAAGGATCACATTCGCCTGCAAGAGTGTCTTGCGCTTGCTCATCCGTTCTTTGCGGGCTGTTCAGTTCATGGACGATTGTTCCCGGCCAAAGATCCACACATCGCGATTCTGGGAGCACGTCCGTGGCAGACCTCGCCCGTTGGTGTGTCCGGCACCGGTTGATCACCGTGCTGCTGTGGCTGCTCGCCTTCGGCGGGGTGAGTGCGGCCGCCGCCGTCGCCGGGACGTCCTACTCGAACGACTATGCGGTCCCGGGCACCGAGTCCGGCCGGGCGGAGCACCTGCTCAAGCAGGGCTTTCCGGGGCTGGGCGGGGACAGCGACACCGTCGTCTGGCACACCGACGGCGAGACCGTCCGCGCCGCCGGCGTCGAGCAGACCATGACCCGCACCCTCGACCGGATCGCCGCCCTGCCCGGCGTGGCCTCCGTGACCGGCCCGTACGGCCCCCAGGGCGCCCACCGGATCAGCGCCGACGGCCGCACGGCCTACGCCACCGTCACCTTCACCCAGCCCTCCGAGGAGATCGGCAGGTCCGAGGCGCAGGCCGTGGTGAGCACCGCCAAGGCCGCCGCGCACGACGGGCTCCAGGTCGAGCTGGGCGGCGACGCGATCGGGCTCACCGCGTCCCCGCGCGAGCACACCGCCGAACTGGTCGGCGTGCTCGTCGCCGCCGTCGTGCTGTTCCTCGCCTTCGGCTCGCTCGCCGCCTCTGCCCTGCCCATCGCCACCGCGCTGGTCGGCGTCGGCACCGCGTACTCCGGCATCGGGCTGCTCGGACACGCCCTGACCGTCGCCGACTTCGCGCCCATGCTCGCCATGCTGATCGGGCTCGGCGTCGGCATCGACTACGCGCTGTTCATCGTGACCAGACACCGGCGCGGTCTGAAACGCGGGCTGAGCGTCACCGAGGCCGCCGTGAACGCCGTGGCCACCACCGGACGGGCCGTCGTGTTCGCGGGTGCGACGGTGTGCATCGCCCTGCTGGGGATGCTGATCCTGCGCCTCGGCTTCCTCAACGGGGTCGCCGTCGCCGCCTCGTTGACGGTCGTGCTCACCGTCGCCGCCTCGGTCACGCTGCTGCCCGCCCTGCTGTCGTACATCGGTCCGCGCGCCCTCAGCCGCCGCGAGCGGCGCCATCTCGCCGCGCACGGACCGGGCCCGGAGCTGCCCACGGGACTCGCCGCCCGCTGGTCGGCGCTGGTCGAACGCCACCCCAGACTGCTCGGCGCGCTCGCCGTCGCCGTCGTCGCCGTCCTCGCCGTGCCGACCCTCTCGCTGCACCTCGGCACCTCCGACCAGGGCAACGACCCGCGCACCTCCACCACCCGCAAGGCCTACGACCTGCTCGCCGAGGGCTTCGGACCGGGCGTGAACGGACCGCTCACCCTGGTGACCCGGGTCGACGGGGCCGCCGACAAGCTCGCCCTGGACAACCTCGACGACACCCTGCGCACCACCCCCGGCGTCGCCTCCGCCACCCCGGTCGTCTACGGCGCCGGCGGCGAGACCGCCTACCTCACGGTCGTCCCCGCCTCCGCGCCCCAGTCGCAGGACACCAGCGACCTCGTGGACCGGCTGCGGAACGACGTCCTGCCCCGCGCGGAGACCGGCACCTCCCTCGACGTCCAGGTCGGCGGAGTGACCGCCGGCTACGACGACTTCGCGGATGTGATCGTCGGCAAACTCCCGCTGTTCGTCGGCGCGGTCGTCGGACTCGGCTGCCTCCTGCTGCTGGTCGCCTTCCGCTCGCTCGGCATCCCGGCGAAGGCCGCCGTGATGAACGTCGCCGCCGTGGCCGCCGCGTTCGGCATCGTCGTCGCCGTCTTCCAGTGGGGCTGGGGCAGCGAACTGCTCGGCCTCGGCCGGGCCGGGCCCATCGAGCCCTTCCTGCCCGTGATCATGGTCTCGGTCCTCTTCGGGCTCTCCATGGACTACCAGGTCTTCCTGGTCAGCCGGATGTACGAGGAGTGGCTGGAGACCGGCGACAACCGGCGCGCCGTCCGTGTGGGCCTCGCCGAGACCAGCCGGGTCATCAACTCCGCCGCGGTCATCATGATCTCGGTCTTCCTCGCCTTCGTGCTCAGCGGCGACCGGGTCATCGCCATGTTCGGCATCGCGCTGGCCTCCGCCGTCGCCCTCGACGCCTTCGTGCTGCGCACGTTGCTCGTGCCCGCCCTGATGCACCTGCTCGGCGCCGCCAACTGGTGGCTGCCCGCCTGGCTGGAGCGCCGCCTGCCGCGCATCAGCATCGAGCCGCCGGAGTGCCGCGGCGCACATGAGAGGCTCGGGGACGTCTCGATGGCACGGCTGGACGAGGAACAGGAACCCGATGTACGCGATATCCCTGGGCGATGACGGCGCCGAGCTGCGGCCGCTGGAGGTGTGGCACGCCGAGGAGGTCCTCGCCAACATCGACCGGGGGCGGGAGTTCATCGGCCGGCACGTCGGGCTGCCGGACGTGGTGTCCGACCTGGACGGCGCGCGTGCGTGGCTGAAGGCGTACGCCGACAAGCGGGCCGCCGACGGCGGGAGTCTGCACGGCATCTGGCTGGACGGCACGCTGGTCGGCGGGCTGCTGTTCCGCGTGTGGGACACCCCGAGCGGCGTGTGCGAGGCCGGCTGCTGGCTGGAGCCGGCGGCGGCCGGGCGCGGACTGGTCACCCGGGGGCTGGGGGTGCTGCTGGACTGGGCGTTCGAGGAGCGCGGCATGCACCGCGTGGAGTGGCACGTCTCCTCGGCCAACGAGCCCAGCATCGGCGTGGCGCGGCGGCTCGGGATGACCCGTGAGGGCGTGCTCCGCGAGAACTACCCGCACCGGGGCGTGCGCACCAGCACCGAGATCTGGTCGGTGCTCGCCCCCGAGTGGCGCGCGGCACGCGCGCGTACCGGGCGGAACGATCATTAAGAGACCTCTCAGACAGCGTCCGTACGGTGCCGGGCATGGCAACGAAGACGAAGGAAGGCGCCGCGGCGCACAGTGACGCCGAGACCGCGGCGGAGGACGTGACCGCCGTCGAGGAGACCCCGCGCACGGGATCCGGCGACGAGCACCCGGAGCCCGAGGCGGACCGGGCGGCGAAGGAGGACCGGGAACCGGAGGACGACGTCGAGCCGGAGGAGGACGCCGAGACGGAGGCCGAGGTGTCCACGGGTGTCGGGCAGGGCGCCGGTGCCGTCGTCTCCGCCGCACTGGGCCTGGTCTCGCTCAGCGGCGGCTGGATCGGCACCGTGGCCGGGGCCCGCCAGCAGCTCGTCGGCCAGCTGCGGACCTCCTCCACGGCGACCGTCGCCAAGCAGATCAAGGCGGTCTACGGCGACGCCTGGCACAGCACCGCGATGTGGGCCGGAGTGTTCGCGCTGGCCGCGCTGCTCACCGGCGTGGTCGTGCTCGTCCGCCCCGCGTTCGGTACCCCGGGCCGGCCGCAGACGCCCTGGATCAGGTCGGTCGCCTGGGCGGGGGTCTCGCTCGGTGTCATCGGCCTGCTCCTGGCCGTCCTGAAGTATTCCGACGCACTGCTGGCCCTGCCCTCGGCGGGCTGAGAAACCGCAGGTCCCAGGGGCCTTAGGGAATCCGTGAGTACCTTACGGGCACCCTGAGGCCCCTTACGCGTGCGTGGGGGCCCCTTACGCGTGCGTGCGGGCCGCGGGCGGGCACGAAGATGCGGAACTCTCCCGATGTGGCGCACCCCCCTCGCGGACGAAGGTGGAGCCATCGCAGAACGCGAGGCACGACACCGACGCTCATCGAGCCTTCGACGCTCGCCGAGCCCGCACCGAGGGACACGTCATGATCGAGTTCGAGTACCACAAGATGCGCACCGCCCAGCTGATCCGCACGGCCGAGGAGGAGCGCCTGGCCCGGTCGGTCGCGCGGGCCCGCCGCGCCGCCCGCCCCGCGGACCGCGCAGGCCACGACGGCACGGGTGCCGAGTCCCATACCGGGCGGGCCCGCCGGCACCGCCTCCCACGCACCGCGTGAACCCCGGGCCGACGGGCCGGGGCGGGACGGAGGAGGGCCGTACGGGGGTCGGCCGTCGTCCGTCCCGCCCCACAACTCACCCGGCCGGCGGTACGACCATCACACCGGACCTGTGGAAAACCGGTGCCCCGCCACCCGGGCCTCGTGCGATGCTCGGGCCCGTGGAGACCAGGTCCGTCAGTCCCGTGTTCGTCGGCCGCGCCGACGAGCTGGACACGCTGAACGACGCGCTCGCCCGCGCCCGCGCCGGCGAGCCGCAGGCACTGCTGCTCGGCGGCGAGGCCGGGGTCGGCAAGACCCGCCTCGTCGAGGAGTTCGCCGCGGCCGCCGGGCGGCACGCGGTCGTCGCCGTCGGCGGCTGCGTCGAGATCGGCGCGGACGGGCTGCCGTTCGCCCCGTTCTCGACCGCGCTGCGCGCCCTGCGCGACGCGCTGCCCGAGCAGTTCGGCGCCGCCGCCTGCGGACAGGAGGAGGAGCTGGCCCGGCTCCTGCCCGACCTGGGCGAGGCCGGCGCCGGCCGGCACGACGAGCAGGGCATGGCCCGCCTGTTCGAGCTGACCGCCCGCCTGCTGGAGCGGGTCGCCGCCGACCAGCCGGTCGTGTTCGTCCTGGAGGACCTGCACTGGGCCGACGCCTCCACCCGCCATCTGCTCGCCTACCTCCTGCGCACCCTGCGCGCCGGCCGGCTCCTCGTCCTCGCCAGCTACCGCTCCGACGACATCCACCGCCGCCACCCGCTGCGCCCCCTGCTCGCCGAGCTGGACCGGCTGCGCACGGTCCGCCGGGTCGAGCTCGCCCGCTTCACACGCGAGGAGGTCGGCCGCCAGATCGCCGGCATCATCGCCGCCGAACCCGACCCCGACCAGGTCGACGACATCTTCGAACGCTCCGACGGCAACGCCTTCTTCGTCGAGGAACTCGCCGTCGCCGCCTGGGAGGGCTGCTGCACCGGCCTCACCGACTCCCTGCGCGATCTGCTCCTGGTCCGGGTCGAGGCGCTGTCCGAGCGCGCCCAGCGGGTCGCCCGGATCGTCGCCGAGGGCGGCTCCACCGTGGAGTACCGGCTGATCGCCGCCGTCGCCGGGCTCACCGAGGACGATCTCATCGAGGCGCTGCGGGCCGCCGTCGGCATCAACATCCTCACGGTCACCGCGGCCGGTGACGGCTACCGCTTCCGGCACTCCCTGGTCCGCGAGGCCGTCGCCGACGACCTGCTGCCCGGCGAGCGCTCCCGGCTCAACCGCCGCTACGCCGAAGCCGTGGAGGCCGACCCGACGCTCGTCCCGGCCGACGCGCGCGTGATGCGCCTGGCCAGCTACTGGTACCACGCGCACGACGCCGCCAAGGCCCTGCCCGCCGTCCTGGCCGCCTCCGTGGTGGCCCGCCGGCGGCACGCCTACACCGAGCAACTGGGGCTGCTGGAGCGGGCGATGGAGCTGTGGGAGAGCGCCCCCGAGGACGTGTGCCGGGCCCTGCGCCCGATCGACTGCGCCGAGGTCTGCCCTCCCCCACTGTCCGAAGGGCATGGCGGGACCCCCGGCGGCTGCGACCCGGCCACCGCCCCGCTGCGCTACGTCGACCTGATGGCCGAGGCCGCCGTCGCGGGCCGCTTCGGCGGCGAGCGCGAACGCGCCCTGAAGATCACCAAGCGGGCGCTGCGCCTCCTGGACGAGGAGCCGGACCCCCTGCGCGCCGCCTGGTTCTGGATCCAGCGCTCCCGCCTGGTCCAGTCCCTGGCCCGCGGCGACGGCTGGCGGGAGCTGGCCACCGCCCAGGACCTGGTGCGCGGTCTGCCGCCCTCCGAGGTGCACGCCGAGGTGCTGGCCCTCGCCGCCAACTGGTCCATGCTGCACCGGCCCGGAGCGGAGGCCTTCGCCGCCGCCGAGCGGGCCGTGGAGTACGCGCGCATGGTGGGCGCCCGCGACACCGAACTGCACGCCCGCCTCACCCTGGCCGGCCTCCAGGTGGACGCCGGCGACTTCGAGACCGGCCTCGCGGAGATGCGGCAGGTGCTGGCGGACACCGTCGCCGAGGGCGTGCGCCAGGTCGCGGGCCGCGCCTATGTGAACCTGCCGTCCGAGCTCCAGTCCGTCGGCCGCGACCGCGAGGCCGCCGATCTGCTGCGCGAAGGCCTCGCCTACGCGCGCGCCCACGGGCTGCTGGACTCCGAGCCCTGGATGTGGTCCAACCTGTCCGAGTCGCTCTACGCGCTCGGCCAGTGGCCGCAGGCGGCCGAGGCCGCCGCGCACGCGGCCCGGGGCGGCCACAGCGCCCAGCCGCGCGGCTCGGGCGCCCTGCGCCTGGCCCATCTCGCGCTGGCCCGCGGCGACCTCGCCGAGTCCGCCCGGCACCTCACCGCCGCCCGCGCCCACTACGGCACCCACGACCCCATGCCCCAGCACTCCCTGCCACTGGCCCGTATCACCTTCGGCCTCGCCGCCGCGCAGGGCCGGGTCGCCGACGCCCGCACCGAGCTGCTCCGGGCCCTGGACGCCGGATTCCCGCCCGGCACCCAGCGCTACGGCTGGCCCCTGCTGCTGGCCGCCGCCACCGCCGAGGCCGACACCCGCACCGTGCCCGCCGCCGGGCCCGGCCGCGAGGAGACCCTCGGCCGGCTCCGCGAGACCGTCCGCGGACTCACCACGGGCGCCCCGCTCTGGCAGGCCTACGAGCAGTGGACCCGTGCCGAACTGCTGCGCGCGCAGGGCACGGACACTGCCGACGCCTGGTCGCCGGTCGTCACCGCCTTCGAGATCCTGGACCGCCCCTACGACCTCGCCCGGGTCCGCCACCGGCTCGCCGGAGCCCTCCTCGCCGAAGCCGGCGGCGGGGACGACGAACGCGACCGCGCGGTGGAACTGCTCCGGCTGTCCGGCGCGGTCGCCGACCACCTGGGTGCCCGCCCCCTGGCCGACGCCGTCGCCCGTCTCGCCCAGCGCGCCCGCCTCACCCTGACCCGCGCCGCCCGCCGGGCCCCGGCCCCCGCCGACCCGGCCGCCGCCCTCGGCCTCACCACGCGCGAGCGGGACGTCCTGCGCCTGGTGTCGGCCGGCCGCACCAACCGCCAGATAGCCGAGGAGCTGTTCATCTCCCCGAAGACGGCGAGCGTCCACGTCTCCAACATCCTGGGCAAACTCGGCGTCTCGGGCCGGGGAGAGGCGGCGGCGCTGGCCCATCGGCTGGAACTGTTCCCGGCCGGGACCGCTCCTGCGCCATCGGCGGGCTGACTCGTACGCTGGAGAGAACCGGCGAGGGGGAGAAAGCGCCAAAAGGAGAGAGCACCAAGAGGAGAGCGGGGGAGAAGCCGTGTTCAACGCCTTCGAGGAACTGTTCGCGCCCGGCCGCAAGCACACCCGGGACGAGCAGAACCGCCTGGAGCTGACCCGCGAGGACGTCGGCGACGGCGATCCGGGGCGGGGGCCGATAGACCTGGCGTCGGGCAAGGTGGTCGTACGCCTGCCCGAGCCGCCGCCCGACGAGCCGCCGCCCGGAGACGTGCCGCCTGCCGAGGCGGAGACCGGGGCCGAGAGCTAGCGACCGGCGGCCGGGTGCCCCCCTCACCGCACCTGTGCCTCCAGTACCCGGTCGTCGCCCTTCTTCGGCGTGCCCCGGCCGTCCGTGTTGCTCGTCACCAGCCAGACCTTGCCGCCGCCCGCCGCGACGACCGTGCGCAGGCGCCCGTACGCGCCGGTGAGGAAGGCCTGCGGGGCGGCGGCCGCCGCCGTGCCCTTCAGCGGGATCCGCCACAGGCGCCGACCCTTCAGGCCCGCCATCCAGATCACGCCGTCGACGTAGGCGATGCCGCTGGGGGAGGCGTCGGCGGTGTGCCACTGGGCGAGCGGGTTCTGGAAGGCGGGGTCGGCGGACCTGCCCTCGGCGGTGGGCCAGCCGTAGTTTCCGCCGGGCTTGATCGCGTTCAGCTCGTCCCAGGTGTCCTGGCCGAACTCCGAGGCGAACAGCCGCTGCCGGTCGTCCCAGGCCAGCCCCTGTACGTTGCGGTGGCCGTAGGAGTACACCGGGGAGTCCGGGAAGGGGTTGCCCGGGGCCGGGTCTCCGTCCGGGGTGAGCCGGAGGATCTTGCCGCCCAGGGACTTCCGGTCCTGCGCCAGACCCCGCTCGCCGCTCTCGCCGGTGCCCGCGTAGAGCATGCCGTCCGGGCCGAAGGCGATCCGGCCGCCGTTGTGTACGGCACCCCTGGGGATGCCCCTGAACACCGTGTCGGGTGCGCCCAGTTGCTCGCCGGCCGGTTTCCGCTCGTCGTACAGGACACGGGCGATGCGGTTGTCCGAGGCGGTGGTGAAGTAGGCGTAGATCATGTGGTCCGAGGCGAAGCCGGGGGAGAGGGCGATGCCCAGCAGGCCGCCCTCGCCGCCCGCGGTGGCCCCGGAGACGGCGCCCAGCTCGGTCTTCTTCCCGGTCTTAGGGTCGATCCGGATGATCGTCCCGTCGTCGCGGGAGGACACCAGCAGCCCGCCGTCGGGCAGCGCGGCAAGCCCCCACGGCGACCTCAGCCCCTCGGCCACGGTGCGCAGCACCTGCACCGAGCCCCTGGCCGGCGGCACCGGATCGGTGGCCGACGCGGAGGCGGAGGCGCCCGGCGCCGTGCGGCCGGGCTGCGCGGCGCCGTCGCCGGGGTACGGCGCACCACCGCCGGAGCACCCCGCGGTCAGCAGCAGGGCGGCGGTCAACACGGCCGTCACAGCGCGCTGTTGCACGATCGGGATCCCTCCGGACGGCGACGGGTTCGACACCCGCCAACCTCTCACATCCGCCGCCTGCCCGGCTCCCACACGCCTGCCCTGCGGGCTGCTCGGGGGCGGGGTGCCCGGGCCGGGGGTTCACCGCGGCGCGTGCGCCTGGCTCGCGGACCGCTCGGGGGGCTCAGAGATGGCTGCCCGCCCCGCGGGCACCGCCGCTCATGCCCCGGCCCACGCGGGTCCGCAGGCCCCCGACCCCCGCCGGTCGGGTGGTTCCTCAGTCCCAGGAGCCCTGCGCCGCCGGCAGGTGGGAGATCTCGGTCAGGTCCTGGGCGGTCAGGGTCAGCCCGGCTGCCGAGGCGTTCTGTGCGGCCCAGTGGTCCCGCTTCGTGCCCGGTACGGCGATCACATGGCGGCCCTGGGCGAGGACCCAGGCGAGGGCCACCTGGGCCGGGGTGACGTCCTCGCCGTGGCGGCGGGCGATCCGGCGCAGGCCCGCGACGATCGGCTGGTTCGCCGCCATCATCTCGGCCGTGAAGCGGGGATGGCGGGCGCGCAGGTCGTCCGGTTCGAACCCCTCGCCCGGGGTCAGTGTGCCGGTCAGGAAGCCGTTGCCCAGCGGCATCGCCGCGAGGAACCCCACGCCCCGCGCCTCGCACCACGGCAGCAGCCCGGCCAGCGCCTCCGGTGACCACACCGACAGCTCCGCCTGCACCGCGGCCACCGGGAACACCTGCTGCACCCGCCGCAGTTGGCGCAGGGTGCCGTCGTGCAGCCCGGTGCCCGCGCGCCGTCCGCCGCGCGCTCCCACCGCGCACAGGCCCAGCGCCCGCACCTTGCCGGCCCGCACCAGCTCCGCCATGGCGCCCCACGTCTCCTCGACCGGGATCTCGGGATCGGCGCGGTGCAGCTGGTAGAGGTCGATGACGTCGGTCTGCAGGCGGCGCAGGGAGGCGTCGCAGGCCCGTCTGACGTAGCCGGGGCGGCCGTTGGCCACGATGTGCTGCTCGCCCACCAGCAGCCCCACCTTCGTCGACACGAAGGCGTCGCCGCGCCGCTCCCTCAGCACCCGGCCCAGCAGCAGTTCGTTGGTGAACGGGCCGTACATGTCCGCCGTGTCGAGGAGGGTCGTCCCCAGGTCCAGCGCCCGGTGCACTGCTCTCAGCGACTCCTCGCCCCGCCGCCGCGAGGCGCTGTACGCCCAGCTCATCGGCATGCATCCGAGTCCGACGGCCCCCACCGCGAGTGCCCCCGCGCCGATCGTCCTGCGCTCCACCTGCCCGTGACCCTCCCTCTCCTCGCCCCCAACCTAACCTCTGCACTCCCGCACCCCTGACATAGCCTCCGTTCCATGACTACGGATGTGTGGCTTCCCATCCCGCCCGAGCAGATCGAGGGGCTGCCCGCCGGGCCCCGGTACCTGTTCTGGGACGGTGGTGCGGACGGTGAGCAGGAGTTTCCCGGGGATCCCGCGGACTGTGCCGTGTACGTGGTGCCGTACATGAAGCCGCTGCCGGTCCGCGTGCGGCCGCTGGCGCAGCTGACCCGGGTGCGGCTCATCCAGACGCTCACGGCCGGCGTGGACGACATCACCGGGCGGCTCGGCTCCATCGTGCCGGGCGTCACGCTGTGCAACGCGCGCGGTGTGCACGAGACGAGCACCGCCGAACTCGCCCTCACCCTGACCCTCGCCTCCCTGCGCGGCGTACCCGGCTTCGTGCGCGCCCAGCAACAGGAGCGCTGGGAGGGCGGGTTCCGGCCCGCGCTCGCCGACAAGAACGTGCTCATCGTCGGGTACGGAGCCATCGGCGAGGCCATCGAGGACCGGCTCACACCCTTCGAGGTTGCGCGGGTGGCGCGCATCGCGCGCTCGGGGCGCACCACAGCGCGCGGTCTTGTGCATCCGATCGCCGATGTGCTCTCACTGCTTCCGGACGCGGACGTCGTCATCGTGTCCACTCCCCTCACTCCGGCCACACACAGGCTCGTCGACGCCGAGTTCCTCGCGCGGATGAAGGACGGTGCGCTGCTCGTCAACGTCGCCCGCGGCTCGGTCGTGGACACCGAGGCACTGCTCGCCGAGCTGAAGAGCGGCCGGATCACCGCCGCCCTGGACGTCACCGACCCCGAGCCGCTGCCGCCCGGCCACCCCCTCTGGCAGGCGCCCGGAGTGCTGATCAGCCCCCATGTCGGCGGCCCCTCCTCGGCCTTCCGGCCCCGCGCCGAGCGCCTGCTCGTCGACCAGCTGACGCGCTTCGTGAACCGGGAGCCGCTGCGCAACGTGATCCTGACGACGGACGCGGAAACGGAGGCCGAAACGGCGGACGACGGCGGGCGTTGAACCTTCCCGTACCCGGCTTCGCGTGAGCGCCGTACCCCCCGTCCGGCACCCTCCGCAACCCCTCGGACGCGGGCCGTGGCCACATCTCCGCTGGTCGTCACGGAGCGTAGAGAAGCTATGTCCCTGAGTGACGATCCTGGTGTATCGTCCCGACGAGGGGCAGCGCCGCTGACGTATCGGCGCCGGGGATGGACATTTCAGATTTTGTGAGGGGGGCGACGGGCGATGCACGGCCTATGGACGAACGATCCGACGCGGCGGAGCCGCCGACGGCGACCCTGGCGCACGACCGCGCGCAGGCGCGGTCACCACACCGGCCACCACAGCAGTCAGCAACGCAGGCACAGCGCCCGCAGGCGGCAGGCGCACCCGGCGCAGCGGGACCGGGGAGCGGCGCGGACCGGGAGGCCCCGGTGACTGCGCCGCTCGCGGTGACGACCACGTTCGAGGACGCGGTGCGCGCACCGCACCCGCAGGAGGTTCCGCCGCCGCGCCGGCCGGCCGCCGGCGAGGGCTCGCGCGTGACGGAGCAACTCGTTCTCGCCCTGGTCTGCGCGGCCTACGCCGTCGGGGCCGCGTTCGACTGGGGTGCGCACGAAGTGGCGTTGATCATGGGCGACTTCGGGCTCAGCGCGGCGGCGGGCGTCGCCGCCGTCTCCTGCTTCCTGTACTCCCGCAGCCCGCGCGTCCGCTTCCGGTCGGCCTGGCTGCTGTTCGCCCTGTCGTCGATGATGGCGTCCCTGGGCAACGCGGTCTGGGGGTGGTACGAGGTCGTCCTCGGCCGGCCCGTGCCCACGCCCAGCTACGCGGACCTGTTCTTCCTGTGCTTCGCGCCGCCCGCCATCGTCGGTCTGCTGGTGCTGGCCAAGCGGCCGGTGTCCAAGGCCGGCTGGATCTGCCTCGGGCTGGACGCCTGGCTGATCGGCGGCTCGCTGCTGACCCTGTCGTGGAGCCTCGCGCTCGCCCAGGCGGCCCGCTTCGACGGACCGAGCGTGCCCCACACCGCGCTGTCGCTGGCGTACCCGCTGCTCGACATCGCGCTGGTCAGCATGGTGCTCGCACTGCACTTCCGCCGCTCCCCGGGCAACCGCACGGCGGTGAACACCGCGATCGGCGCGCTCGCGCTGACCGTGATGTGCGATGCGCTGTTCACCTCCCCGCTGCTGCACAGCAGTTACCGCTCCGGCCAGCTGCTGGACGCCGGCTGGTTCGCCGGTTCGCTGCTGCTCGCCTACGCCCCCTGGGTCGCCCGGCACCGGGGCGCGCAGGAGGCGCACCGGCCGGACGGGCACACGCGCGTGATCCACGAGCACGTGCCAGGACAACGCGGCGCGGGCCATCCGCACGTGCCCGTGCCCGCACCGGGCAGCGACCACAGCCGCTATCCGTCCGGCCGTCCGCTGACCGGTTCCCTCGCCGCGCTGACCCCGTACCTCGCGGCCGCCGTGTGCACCCTGGGCATCCTGTACAACGTCCTCAACGGCCGCCGGCCCGACCATGTCGTGCTGATCACGGCGGGCATGGTCGTGCTCGCGCTCGTGATCCGGCAGGGCATCATGCTGCTGGACAACATCACCCTCACCCAGGAACTGGCGCAGAAGGAGAACCACTTCCGCTCCCTGGTCCAGGGCTCCAGCGACGTCATCATGATCGCCGCGCCCAACGGCGTCCTGCGGTACGTCTCCCCGGCCGCCGCCGGGGTCTACGGCCGGCCCGCCGAGGACCTGGTCGGCACGGAGCTGTCCAGTCTCATCCACCCGGAGGACCTGGGCTGCGTGGTGCACGAGGTGCGCCGCTTCCTCGTCGCCAGCCCGCTGGAGGAGCCCACCACCCGCATCGAGTGCCGTTTCCGCTCCGGTGAGGACGGCTGGCTCAACGTCGAGTCGACCGTCAACCGGCACCACGGCGGACTGATCTTCAACAGCCGGGACGTGACCGAACGCGTCCGCCTCCAGGCGCAGTTGCAGCACAACGCCGAGCACGACCCGCTGACCGACCTGCCCAACCGCGCGCTGTTCACCCGGCGCGTCCAGCAGGCACTGTCCGGCCGCCGGGCCACCGACCGGGGCGCGGCGCTGCGCAACACGGCGGTGCTCTTCATCGACCTGGACGGCTTCAAGGCCGTCAACGACACGATCGGGCACCAGGCCGGGGACGAACTGCTCGTCCAGGCCGCCCGCAGACTCCAGGACGCGGTCCGGCAGGGGGACACCGCCTCCCGGCTGGGCGGCGACGAGTTCGCGGCCCTGATCGTCGGGGACGGCACCCGCGACCGCGCCGCCCGGGAGCGCAACATCCTGGAGCTCGCCGACCGCCTCAGGGTGACCCTCTCCCAGCCCTACGCCATCGACGGCAACGACGTCCGGGTCAACGCGTCCATCGGCGTCGCCTTCGCCGAACCGGGCCTCGGCGCGGGCGAGCTGCTGCGCAACGCCGACCTCGCGATGTACCGCGCGAAAGCGGCCGGCAAGGGCCGGGTCGAGCTGTACAAGCCGCAGATGCAGCAGGACGTCGTACGCAAGGCGGAGCTGGCCACCCGGCTGCGCGCCGCACTGCACGACGGCGAGTTCGCGCTGCTGCACCAGCCGGTGGTGTGCCTGGAGAACGGCCGGATCACGGCGGTCTCCGCGCAGGCGCGCTGGCGCTCGTCCCAGGGGGTGCTGTTCACCCCGGCCGAGTTCCTGCGCGTGACCGAGGACGGTGACAAGACGGCCGAGCTGGACCGCTGGATCCTCCAGGAGGCCGTCGAGCAGGCCGCCGAGCGGGCCGCGACCGGGCTCGTCATGCCGGTCACCGTCCGGATGAGCGCCCGGCGGCTGCTGGACCGCGCCATGCCGCTCGGCTCGGTGGAGGCGCTGCTCACCCGGCACGGGCTGCCGCCCGGCGCGCTGGTCGTCGAGCTGTCCGACACCGATCCGCGGGTCTGTCTGGAGGACCTGGAGCGGCGCCTGACCGCGCTCAGCCGGCTCGGGGTGCGGATCGCGCTGGACGGCTTCGGCAGCGGCTACGCGGCCATCACGGCCCTGCGCAGGCTTCCGGTCGACATCCTGAAGCTCGACCGCGGCCTGGTCGAGGGCGTCGTGGAGTCCGCGCGGCTGCACAAGATCACCAGCGGTCTGCTGCGGATCGCCGGGGATCTCGGGCTCCAGTCCGTGGCCGAGGGCGTGGACCTGCCGGAGCAGGTCGTCGCGTTGCGCGCGATGGGCTGCACGCACGGGCAGGGCATGGCGTTCGCGGGGCCCGTGGACGAGTACCGGCTGCGCCGGGCGCTCGGATCCGGCCACTATCCGGTGCCGCACGCACCGGCCGAGCCGGCGTTCGCGGGCAGCGTGCGCGAGCCGCAGGGACGCGTCGGCATCGAGAGCGGGGCCGGGCTGCGGTCCGACACGCTGCGGTCCGAAGGGATGCGGTCCGAAGGGCTGAGCACGGTCGTGGCTCCGGCGCCGAGCGGTGCGCCGCGGAGGTGACCCGGGCCGTGGGCGAGTAGGCGAAGCACGTGGTGGAGTGGGGTGCGGGGGTGTACACAGGGGGTGTTCCCGCTGTCTTCGGAGGCGGCAGTGCCCTTCGCTCACATTCTGAGACTCCCGTCCCACCCACTTGACACGTGGTGCGCGTCAGAGGGAGGGTCAGTGTCATGCGCACCCGAATTCTCGTACTTGGCAAGCGCGTCGGCTGAGCTGGGACCCACCGGAGGACGATCCGGAATCCCCGGCGACCGCACCGGCGCGCTCCCCTCGCTTGCCTTACGGCACGAGGGGTTTTTTGTTGCACGAGCACCGATCGTGCACCACTTGAACTCCGCACAAACCTCGCAAAAACCCTCAGCATCGAGAAGAGAATGCCGATGACCGAGCAGGCCACCGGGGCCCATCCGCAGCCGCGGCCCCGATCCGGAGGACAGCAGTCCGCCCCCGTCGAGCACGTCACGGGTGCGCAGTCCCTCATCCGCTCCCTTGAGGAGGTCGGCGCGGACACGGTATTCGGCATTCCCGGCGGCACGATCCTCCCGGCGTACGACCCGCTGATGGACTCCACCCGGGTGCGTCACGTCCTGGTCCGGCACGAGCAGGGCGCCGGCCACGCCGCCACCGGCTACGCGCAGGCCACGGGCAAGGTGGGCGTCTGCATGGCGACCTCGGGACCCGGCGCCACCAACCTGGTCACCCCGATCGCCGACGCCAACATGGACTCCGTGCCGCTGGTCGCGATCACCGGGCAGGTGGTGTCCTCGGCGATCGGTACGGACGCCTTCCAGGAGGCGGACATCGTCGGTATCACCATGCCGATCACCAAGCACAGCTTCCTGGTCACCAAGGGCGAGGACATCCCGCGGGTGATCGCGCAGGCGTTCCACATCGCCTCGACCGGCCGCCCCGGCCCGGTCCTGGTCGACATCCCCAAGGACATCCTCCAGAAGAAGACCGTCTTCTCCTGGCCGCCCACCATGGACCTGCCCGGCTACCGCCCGGTGACCAAGCCGCACGCCAAGCAGATCCGCGAGGCCGCCAAGCTGATCACCGCCGCCAAGCGGCCCGTCCTCTACGTCGGCGGCGGCGTCATCAAGGCACAGGCCACGGCCGAGCTGAAGGTCCTCGCCGAACTCACCGGGGCGCCCGTCACCACCACCCTGATGGCGCTCGGCGCGTTCCCCGACAGCCACCCGCTGCACGTGGGAATGCCGGGCATGCACGGTGCGGTCACCGCCGTCACCGCGCTGCAGAAGGCCGACCTGATCGTCGCCCTCGGCGCCCGCTTCGACGACCGCGTCACCGGCAAGCTGGACAGCTTCGCCCCGTACGCCAAGATCGTCCACGCCGACATCGACCCGGCCGAGATCGGCAAGAACCGCGCCGCCGACGTGCCGATCGTCGGTGACGCCCGCGAGGTCATCGCCGACCTGGTCCAGGCCGTGCAGAAGGAGCACAGCGAGGGCCACCAGGGCGACTACACCGCCTGGTGGAGCGACCTGAACCGGTGGCGCGACACCTACCCGCTCGGCTACGACGAGCCCGAGGACGGCTCGCTCTCCCCGCAGCACGTCATCGAGCGCGTCGGGCAGCTCGCCCCGGAGGGCACGATCTTCGCGGCAGGCGTCGGCCAGCACCAGATGTGGGCCGCCCACTTCATCCAGTACGACAAGCCCGCCACCTGGCTCAACTCCGGCGGCGCCGGAACCATGGGCTACGCGGTCCCGGCCGCCATGGGCGCCAAGGCCGGGCAGCCGGACCGGACGGTCTGGGCGATCGACGGCGACGGCTGCTTCCAGATGACCAACCAGGAACTGACCACCTGCGCGCTGAACAACATCCCGATCAAGGTCGCCATCATCAACAACGGCGCCCTCGGCATGGTCCGCCAGTGGCAGACCCTGTTCTACAACCAGCGCTACTCCAACACCGTCCTGCACAGCGGTCCGGACGACGTCAACCCGGACGCCCGGGGCACCCGCGTCCCGGACTTCGTGAAGCTGTCCGAGGCGATGGGCTGCGTGGGCCTGCGCTGCGAGCGCCCCGAGGACCTGGACAAGGTCATCGAGGAGGCGAACTCGATCAACGACCGCCCGGTGGTCGTCGACTTCATCGTCCACGAGGACGCGATGGTCTGGCCGATGGTCGCCGCCGGCACCTCCAACGACGAGATCATGGCCGCCCGGGACGTCCGCCCCGACTTCGGCGACAACGAAGACGACTGAGCGAGAGAGACGTAAAAAGACCATGTCCAAGCACACGCTCTCCGTCCTGGTGGAGAACACGCCGGGCATCCTGGCCCGCATCGCCGCCCTGTTCTCCCGCCGCGGCTTCAACATCGACTCGCTCGCGGTCGGCGTCACCGAGCACCCCGACATCTCCCGCATCACCATCGTGGTGGGCGTCGAGGAACTGCCGCTGGAGCAGGTGACCAAGCAGCTCAACAAGCTCGTCAACGTGCTGAAGATCGTCGAGCTGGAGCCCGGCCAGGCCGTGCAGCGCGAACTCGTCCTGGTGAAGGTCCGCGCCGACAACGAGACCCGCTCCCAGATCGTGGAGATCGTCCAGCTGTTCCGCGCCAAGACCGTCGACGTCTCCCCGGAGGCCGTCACCATCGAGGCCACCGGATCCGGCGAGAAGCTGTCCGCGATGCTCAAGATGCTGGAGCCGTTCGGCATCAAGGAACTGGTGCAGTCCGGCACGATCGCGATCGGCCGCGGCGCCCGCTCGATCACGGACCGCTCGCTGCGCGCTCTGGACCGATCCGCGTAACGCTGGAAGCGAGCTGGAACACCGCTCGAACGCAGAGCTGGGACACGGCTGAAAAGGGGCGAGCGCGACACGTCGGCCGCCCGCATGCCGAGACCCCGGAACTTCCCCTCCCCCCACCGCATACGGTGGGACGCACAACCTGAACACCAAGGAGAGAACCCAAAGTGGCCGAGCTGTTCTACGACGCTGACGCCGACCTGTCCATCATCCAGGGCCGCAAGGTCGCGGTCATCGGCTACGGCAGCCAGGGCCACGCCCACGCGCTGTCGCTGCGTGACTCCGGTGTCGACGTGCGTGTCGGTCTGCACGAGGGCTCCAAGTCCAAGGCCAAGGCCGAGGAGCAGGGCCTGCGCGTGGTGACCCCCGCGGAGGCCACCGCCGAGGCCGACGTCATCATGATCCTCGTCCCGGACCCGATCCAGGCCCAGGTCTACGAGAAGGACATCGCCCCGAACCTGAAGGACGGCGACGCCCTCTTCTTCGGCCACGGCCTGAACATCCGCTACGGCTTCATCAAGCCCCCGGCCGGCGTGGACGTCTGCATGGTCGCCCCGAAGGGCCCGGGCCACCTGGTGCGCCGTCAGTACGAGGAGGGCCGCGGCGTCCCGTGCATCGTGGCCGTCGAGCAGGACGCCTCCGGCGACGCCTTCGCGCTGGCCCTGTCGTACGCCAAGGGCATCGGCGGCACCCGCGCCGGCGTCATCAAGACGACCTTCACCGAGGAGACCGAGACCGACCTGTTCGGCGAGCAGGCCGTCCTGTGCGGTGGTACGGCCGCGCTGGTGAAGGCGGGCTTCGAGACCCTGGTCGAGGCCGGCTACCAGCCGGAGATCGCCTACTTCGAGTGCCTGCACGAGCTGAAGCTGATCGTGGACCTCATGTACGAGGGCGGCCTGGAGAAGATGCGCTGGTCGGTCTCCGAGACCGCCGAGTGGGGCGACTACGTCACCGGCCCGCGGATCATCACCGACGCCACCAAGGCCGAGATGAAGCAGGTCCTCGCCGAGATCCAGGACGGCACCTTCGCCAAGAACTGGATGGACGAGTACCACGGCGGTCTGAAGAAGTACAACGAGTACAAGAAGCAGGACTCCGAGCACCTGCTGGAGACCACCGGCAAGCAGCTGCGCAAGCTGATGAGCTGGGTGAACGAGGAGGCGTAAGCCTCATGTCAGGGGGTCGGGGCATGCTGCTCCGGCCCCCTGTGTCCCTCTGTTGTCCACTCCGTCCAGCCCCGGACGGGTGATCCTTCCGCAGCGGCGCACAACGCCCTGAGCGGCGCCACTACACTGCTGCACAACACGCGTCAGGCCCACAGCGTCGTGCGTCTTCCGCGGCTAGCCCCTCCTCCGCTGCGGCCGTCGGGACGGCCGTCCGCATGCCTTGGACTTGTGAGGACCTCACGTGAGCTCGAAACCCGTCGTACTCATCGCTGAAGAGCTGTCGCCCGCGACCGTGGACGCACTCGGCCCGGACTTCGAGATCCGGCACGCCAACGGAGCAGACCGAGCCGAACTGCTCCCGGCCATCGCCGACGTCGACGCGATCCTGATCCGCTCCGCCACCAAGGTCGACGCCGAGGCCATCGCCGCGGCCCAGAAGCTCAAGGTCGTCGCCCGCGCCGGCGTCGGCCTCGACAACGTCGACGTCTCCGCCGCCACGAAGGCCGGCGTGATGGTCGTCAACGCCCCGACCTCCAACATCGTGACCGCCGCCGAGCTGGCCTGCGGTCTCCTCGTCGCCTCCGCCCGCCACATCCCGCAGGCGAACGCAGCGCTGAAGAACGGCGAGTGGAAGCGCAGCAAGTACACGGGCGTCGAGCTGGCCGAGAAGACCCTCGGCGTCGTCGGCCTCGGCCGCATCGGCGCCCTGGTCGCCCAGCGCATGTCCGCCTTCGGCATGAAGGTCGTCGCCTACGACCCCTACATCCAGCCCGCCCGCGCCGCCCAGATGGGCGTCAAGGTGCTCTCCCTGGACGAGCTGCTCGAAGTCTCCGACTTCATCACCGTCCACCTGCCCAAGACCCCCGAGACGCTCGGCCTGATCGGCGACGAGGCGCTGCGCAAGGTCAAGCCGAACGTGCGCATCGTCAACGCCGCGCGCGGCGGCATCGTCGACGAGGAGGCGCTGTACGCGGCGCTGAAGGAGGGCCGGGTCGCCGGCGCCGGCCTCGACGTGTACGCGAAGGAGCCCTGCACCGACTCCCCGCTCTTCGAGCTGGACCAGGTCGTGTGCACCCCGCACCTCGGCGCGTCCACCGACGAGGCCCAGGAGAAGGCGGGCATCGCGGTCGCCAGGTCCGTGCGCCTCGCGCTCGCCGGTGAGCTGGTCCCGGACGCGGTGAACGTCCAGGGCGGTGTCATCGCCGAGGACGTCAAGCCCGGTCTGCCGCTCGCCGAGCGCCTCGGCCGCATCTTCACCGCGCTGGCCGGCGAGGTCGCGCACCGCCTCGACGTCGAGGTCTACGGCGAGATCACCCAGCACGACGTGAAGGTGCTGGAGCTGTCCGCGCTCAAGGGCGTCTTCGAGGACGTCGTCGCCGAGACGGTGTCGTACGTCAACGCCCCGCTGTTCGCGCAGGAGCGCGGCGTCGAGGTCCGGCTGACCACCAGCTCCGAGTCGAACGAGCACCGCAACGTGGTCACCGTGCGCGGCACCCTCGCGAGCGGCGAGGAGGTCGCGGTCTCCGGCACGCTGGCCGGCCCGAAGCACGTGCAGAAGATCGTCGCGGTCGGCGACTACGACGTCGACCTCGCGCTCGCCGACCACATGCTCGTCCTGCGCTACGAGGACCGTCCCGGTGTCGTCGGCACCGTCGGCCG
Organism: Streptomyces sp. NPDC055966; assembly: GCF_042269865.1. NCBI lineage: Bacteria > Bacillati > Actinomycetota > Actinomycetes > Kitasatosporales > Streptomycetaceae > Streptomyces > Streptomyces sp. NPDC055966. The sequence continues at coordinate 258,484 of NZ_JBHJYK010000010.1, read as the reverse complement.
CATCCTCGGCGAGGCGGGCATCAACATCGGCGGCATGCAGGTCGCCCGCTCGGCGGTGGGCGGCGAGGCCCTGGCCGTCCTGACCGTCGACGACACGGTGGCGGCCCCTGTGCTCGCCGAGGTCGCGGCGGAGATCGGGGCGACGTCGGCCCGGTCCGTGAACCTCGTCTGAGACGCGCACGACAACGCCGGGCGGGCTGACGAGAGTCGGCCCGCCCGGCGTTTTCTCCTGCCCTACTCCTCGCCTCCGGCCCCGATCCCGCGCAGGCTCAGCGCCGCCCCCACCGCCGCCACCACGAGGATCACGGCGCCGGCGAGCGCCGCGCCCCGCATCCCGCTGGTGAACGCCTCCCGGGCCGTGGCGAGCAGGGACTCACCGGCCCGGCCGGGCAGCCGGGCGGCCGTGGCGAGGGCGCCGCCCAGGGTCTCGCGGGCCCCGGCGGGAGCCGTCGACGGCATCTCGTGGCGGTAGAGCGCCGTGCCGATCGAGCCGAGCACCGCCATGCCGAGGGCGCCGCCGAACTCGGTGCTGGTCTCCAGCAGCGAGGAGGCCGTGCCCGCCCGCTCCACCGGGGCGCCGCTCATGGCCAGGTCCACCAGCTGGGACGCGATCGCGACCATCCCGCAGGCGAGCACGCCGGCTCCGGCCAGCACCAGCCACAGCGAGTCGGTGCCGAGCAGGGCGAGCATCGCGAACCCGGCCGCCATGGCCGCGAAGCCGCCGGCGGCGACGTACGCCCGGTTGACGCCCCGCTGGACGAGCTGCGCGGTGAGCGGACCGGCGACGCCGATGAACACCGAGGGCAGCAGGCTCCACAGGGCCGCCGACAGCGGGCTCTTGCCGAGCACCGACTGCAGGTACTGCGTGGTGAAGATGGCCGAGCCCATCATGCCGAGCGCGGCGACGAGGTTCAGGACCAGCGCCGGGGCGAAGCCGTGGCCCTTCAGCAGGGCCGGCGGGATCAGCGGGGCGGCCGCGGTGCGCTGGCGCCGGACGAACAGGGCCGTGAAGAGCAGGCCGACGGTGATCGAGACGACGTAGAGCGGGTGCCAGCCCTCGGAGGGGATCTCCTTCAGGCCGTAGACGACGGGGAGCACGGCGGCCATCGACAGCGGCACGCTCGGCCAGTCGAAGCGGCCCGGGTCCGGGGCCTTCGACTCCGGCAGCAGCACCGGGCCGAGGAGCAGCAGCGCCATCGCGGGCAGGTTGACCAGGAAGACCGAGCCCCACCAGAAGTGCTCGACGAAGATGCCGCTCATCACCGAGCCGAGCGCGATGCCGCCGGTCATCACGCCGGACCACAGCCCGATCGCCTTCGCCCGCTGGGCGGGGTCGGTGAACATCGTGCGCAGCAGCGCCATCGTGGACGGCATCAGGGTCGCGCCGCCGATGCCGAGGAGCGCGCGGGCCGCGATCAGGGTCCCGGCGCTGGTCGCGTAGGCCGCGAGGAGCGAGGCCCCGCCGAAGGCGACCGCCCCGGTGAGGAGCAGCCTGCGGCGGCCGATGTGGTCGCCGAGCGAGCCCATCGTCATCAGCAGGCCGGCCAGGACGAAGCCGTAGACATCGAAGATCCACAGCTGCTGGGTGCCGCTCGGGTGGAGGTCCGCGCTGATCGCGGGCGTCGCGAAGTACAGGACGGAGACGTCCATCGAGACCAGCAGCAGCGGCAGCATCAGCACGCCGAGGGCGGTCCACTCTCGGCGTCCGGCGCGGGGGCCCGCCGCGACAGGGGTGGTGGTGCTCGTCGAGTTCGTCATGCCGAGGAATGTACAAGCGTCTTAAACGCTTGTCTAGAACGACTGTATAAGTCATCCGTCTAGGACGCTTGTATGGATCGAGGGGTAGGGTGGCGGGCATGGGACACCGTGAGGATCTGCTCGAAGGCGCCAAGCGCTGCCTGCTGGAGAAGGGGTTCGCGCGCACCACCGCGCGCGACATCGTCAAGGCCTCGGGGACCAACCTGGCCTCGATCGGCTACCACTACGGCTCCAAGGACGCGCTCCTCGCGCAGGCCTACGTCGCGATCGTGGAGAACATGTCCGACGCCTTCGACGGGGGCGACGGCATCGCGATCGAGGGCGCGCCCGGCTCGCTGGAGCGCTTCCGGCACGTGTGGTCCGGCATCGTCGCCACCATGCGGGAGCCGAACTCGATCTGGCGCCTCAGCATGGAGGTCATGACCATCGACATGCCCGAGGTGCGCGAGCATCTGGCCCGCGCACAGCGCGAGGGCGGGCGCGGGCTCGTCTCCCTGCTCCAGGGCGTGCCGGAGGACGAGGTCTCCGACGAGACGGCCGACACCCTCGGCCGCTTCTACATGACGCTGATGACCGGGCTCATCGCGCAGTGGACGTTCGACCCGAAGACCGCCCCGGACGGCGACGCGCTCACCGAGGGCCTGCGGCAGATCGTCGCGTCCGTCCCGGCCGCCGAGGCGGGCTGAGCGGATTGCGGACGCCCGCGGGCCGGGGGAGATTGGCCTCATGCAGGACGCCGAGGTGCCGGTACTGATCGTCGGCGGCGGCCCGGTCGGACTCACCGCGCGGGCGCTGCTGGACCGCTGGGGCGTGCCCTGCCTGCTGGTCGAGCGGCACCACGCGCTGTCGCCGTTTCCCCGCTCCCGGCTGGTCAACGTGCGCTCGATGGAGATCTTCCGCGGCCTCGGCCTCGCCGCCCGGATCACCGACCGGGCCTTCGCGCCGCGCTACGGCCGGGTCCGCTTCCGCGACACCCTGGGCGGCGGCGACTTCGCCTCGGCGGCGATGACCGGGGTGCGCGCGCCGGTACCGGAGAGCCCCGCACTCGGCGTGGTCACCTCGCAGGACCGGCTGGAACCGGTGCTGCTCGCCGCGGCAGCCGCGCCGGTGCGGTTCGGAGTCGAGCTCGTCGGCCTGGCCGAGGAGTCCGAGGGGGTCGTGGCGCGGCTCACCGACCGCCGCACCGGTGCCGAGTCCCGGCTCCGGGCCCGGTACGTCCTCGCCGCCGACGGCGCCCGCTCCACCGTCCGGGACCTGCTCGGCGTCGGCACCACCGGGCCGGGAGCGCTGGGCGGCGTCACCACCGTCGTCTTCGACGCCGACCTCGACCGCTGGTGCGCCGACGGACCCGCCGGTGTCTACTTCACCGCCCACGGCTCCTTCATGCCGCTGTACCCCGAGGGCGGCTGGGCCTGGTTCGGCCCGACGCCCGCCGCTGTCGACGGCACCGACTGGGGCGACCTCGTCGCGCACGCCCTCGGACCGGGCGTCGACGTACGCCCCGAGGTGCTGCGCGTGCAGCACTGGGTGATGAACGCGTTCGTCGCCGAACACCTGCGCCGCGGCCGGGCCCTGCTGGCCGGCGACGCCGCGCACGCGGTGCCGATCGTCGGCGGCCTGGGCATGAACGCGGGCGTGGCCGACGCGCACAACCTGTGCTGGAAGCTGGCGGGCGTGCTGCGCGGCTGGGCCGGCCCCGGGCTGCTGGACACCTACGCGAGCGAACGGCACCCCGTCGCCCATGAGACGCTGCGCCAGGCGGTGGCCAACGCCCAGCTGCTGGGGGACGTGCAGAGCCGTCGGCGCGAGCGGCCGCCGACCGGCGGAGCCGTCCCCGACCGGATCGAACTCCCGTGGATGGACCAGTACTTCGCGCAACTGGGCCTGGTGCTCGGCGTCGCCTACCGCTCGTCCGCCGTCCTCACGGGCGACAAGGGCGACACGGCGCCACCGTCCCCGCCCGGCACCGACTACGTGCCCACCGTGGCGCCGGGCCACCGCCTGCCCCACCGCCGGCTCACCGGCGACCGCTCCACGCTGGACGCCCTCGGCGAGTGGTTCACCCTGTTCACCCCGGACCCCGCCGCCTGGGCGCCCGGCACCGCCGCGGCCGGACCCCTCTGCGTACCCGTGCCGCTGCGCGTCGAACCCCTGCCCCGCGAGCACGCCGAGCCGTACGAACTCGGCCCGCACGGCGCCCTGTTGGTCCGCCCGGACGGACACGTCGCCGCCCACTGGCCGGACCGGCCGCAGGCCCCCGCAGCCCTCGCCGAGGCCCTCGGCAGGCTCACAGCCGCGCTCGCTTGAGCGCCATGTGCAGCAGCAGCCGGTCCTCCCCGTCGTCCAGGTCGAGGCCCGTCAGCTGCTCCACCCGGGACAGCCGGTAGTACAGGGTCTGCCGGTGGATGCCCAGCTCCGCCGCCGCACGGCCGGCCTGGCCCGCGCAGTCGAGATAGACCTCGGCGGTGCGGGCCAGCTCCCGGTGGGCGGGCGAGAGCAGCGGGCCGACCGCGGGATCGTGCGCGGCCTCCGGCGGCAGCGCCGTCAGCAGCCGGTACGGCCCGATGGCCGCCCACTGCGCGACCGGCCCGAACCGCGGCTCGGCCAGCGCGGCCCGTGCGGCGGCGGTGGCCTCCTCCCACATCGTGCCCAGCTCGCCGAGGCCGGAGCGGGGCTCGCCGACCCCGGCCGCGCAACCGGCACCCGGCACGGCCCGGGCCGCCCCCTCCAGACCGGCCGCGGCCGCCGCGGCCACCCGGGCCCCGGCCCCGCGGGCGGCACCGCCCGCCGCGCCGCGCGCGCTCCCGGCCTCCTCCAGCAGCCGCGCGGCCGCCGTCAGCGCCGGCGCGCTCACCTCCGTGGTGCGCAGCCGGACCAGCAGCGCGAGGCTCTGCCCGGCCGCGCCCCAGGGCAGGGTGCACAGCGCGAGGGCGTGCGGGATCGTCCGGGCGGCCGGGGCGTCGTCCGGGTCGGCCGAGGGCCAGGGGGCGACGCAGATCAGGGCGTGCGGACCGTCGGCGCGCGGGCCGAGGGCGGTGCGCAGTTCGGCCACCGCCATGTCCTGCTGCCAGCCGCGCTCCGCGCCGAGCACCGCCCGCAGCTCCCGGCTCAGCCCGGCCCCGGCCGCCGCCTCGTCCGCGAGCAGCGCGCCGATCCGGCCGGCCACGGCCATGGCGGCGGCCAGTTGGGCGTCCGTCGGGCCGGGGTCGCCGTCCAGCAGCCAGACGTAGCCGAGCACGACACCCCGGTGGCGGACCGGGAGGCAGATCCGGCCGCGGTAGACCCCCGCCTCCGTGCTCGCCGGGATCCGTACCGGGCCGGTCGCGCGGGTGATGCCGAAGCCCTCGAACCAGGAGCGGACCGTCGCCGTGGAGCGCCGGGTCAGGATCGAGCGGGTGCGCACCGGGTCCAGCGCGGACGGGTCCAGCTCGTCGTCGCTGTCGTACGCGCCGAAGGCGATCAGCTCGAAGTCGCGGTTCTCCAGAGTCGCCGGGACGCCCAGCAGCTCCGAGATCTCGTCCACGAGCTCCTGGTAGTCACCCTTGAAGGCTTTGAAACCCTTGAAATCCGCCGCCACTCGGGCATTCTCCCTCATTTTCCTGAGGTCTTCATACATCTGTCTGAGATCCAGTGCACGGATGCGTGACAGCTGTCGATGGCCCAGGATCGGAGAGATCCTTAGGTTTCACGGTGGTTCTCCGTGCCGTACCCGAATCGTCGGGTGACGGCCCATTTGATGCTTGTCTGTGGAGGTGCCCCGTGCTGGGTCCCGTGATTCTCGCCGCGTCGCGCAGCGACCGGATGCGACGCCTGATCTCGGCGGCCCCGGTGACCAAGCAGGTCGTCGACCGCTTCATCCCGGGCGAGACCGTCGACGACATCGTCCCGATCATCAAGGACCTCACGGCCAAGGGCCTGGAGCTGACGATGGACGTCGTCGGCGAGGACATCACCACCCCGGACCAGGCCGCCGCCGCCCGCGACGCCTACCTCGCGCTCATCGACCACCTCAAGGAGCTGGGGCTCGGCGAGAAGGTCGAGATGTCGGTCAAGCTGTCCATGTTCGGCCAGGCGCTGGACGGCGGCCACGAGCTCGCCCTCGCCAACGTCCGCCCGGTCGTCGAGGCCGCCGCCGCGATCGGTACGACCGTGACGCTGGACGCCGAGGACCACACCACCCTCGACTCGATGTTCGCCATCCACGAGGAGCTGCGGAAGGACTTCCCGCAGACCGGCTGCGTCATCCAGGCCTACCTCTTCCGCACCGAGGCCGACGCCCGCCGCCTCGCCGCCGCCGGCAGCCGCGTCCGCCTCGTCAAGGGCGCCTACAAGGAGCCCGCCGAGGTCGCGTACCAGCAGAAGCACGAGATCGACAAGGCGTACGTCCGCGTCCTGCGCATCCTCATGGACGGCGAGGGGTACCCGATGATCGGGTCCCACGACCCGCGCCTGATCGCCATCGCCCAGGAGCTGGCCCACCAGGCCGGCCGCAAGCTGAACGAGTACGAGTTCCAGATGCTGTACGGCATCCGCGGCGACGAGCACCTGCGGCTGGCCGCCGAGGGCCACCGCATGCGCGTCTACACGGCGTACGGCACCGACTGGTACGGCTACTTCATGCGCCGTCTCGCGGAGAAGCCGGCCAACCTCCGGTTCTTCCTCCGCAGCATGGTCAGCAAGGGCTGAAACCGAACACCCGCTCACGTACAAGGAGTTACGGATCTCATGGACGCTGTGACCCAGGTCCCCACCCCGGTCAACGAGCCGGTGCACGGCTACGCCCCCGGCTCGCCCGAGCGCGCCCGGCTGGAGGCCAAGCTCAAGGAGCTGGCCGAGAACCCGATCGACCTGCCGATGACCATCGGCGGCGAGAAGCGGATGGGCGGCGGCGAGCCGTTCCAGGTCGTCCAGCCGCACCGCCACAAGGCCGTCATCGGCACCGGTCACCACGCCACCCAGCAGGACGCGCGGGACGCGATCGACGCGGCCCTGGCCGCCGCGCCGGCCTGGCGCGCGATGTCCTTCGACGACCGCGCCGCGATCATCCTGCGCGCCGCCGAACTGCTCGCCGGTCCCTGGCGCGAGACCATCGCCGCCTCGACGATGCTCGGCCAGTCGAAGACCGCCCAGCAGGCGGAGATCGACACCCCCTGTGAGCTGGTCGACTTCTGGCGCTTCAACGTCCACTACGCCCGCCAGATCCTCGCCGAGCAGCCCCCGGCGAACTCCCCGGGCGTCTGGAACCGCATGGACCACCGCCCGCTGGAGGGCTTCGTCTACGCGATCACGCCGTTCAACTTCAGCGCCATCGCGGGCAACCTGCCCACCGCCCCGGCGCTCATGGGCAACGTCGTCGTCTGGAAGCCGTCCCCGACCCAGACCCACGCCGCCGTCCTGCTGATGCAGCTGCTGGAGGAGGCCGGCCTCCCCAAGGGCGTCATCAACCTCGTCACCGGCGACGGCATCGAGGTCTCCGAGGTCGCCCTGGAGCACCGGGACCTGGCCGGCATCCACTTCACCGGCTCGACCAGGACCTTCCAGTACCTGTGGAAGACGGTCGGCGCCAACATCGAGAAGTACCGCTCGTACCCGCGTCTGGTCGGCGAGACCGGCGGCAAGGACTTCCTGGTCGCCCACCCGAGCGCCGACCGCGCCGTGCTGAAGACCGCGCTGACCCGCGGCGCCTTCGAGTACCAGGGCCAGAAGTGCTCCGCCACCTCCCGCGCCTACATCCCGGCCTCCATCTGGAACTCGGGCTTCAAGGAGGAGTTCGCCGCCGAGGTCGACTACCTCACCATGGGTGACGTCACTGACCTGTCGAACTTCATCGGCGCCGTGATCGACGACCGTGCCTTCGCCAAGAACAAGGCCGCGATCGACCGCGCCGCCTCCGACCCGACCTGCGAGATCGTCGCGGGCGGCAGCTACGACGACTCGGTCGGCTACTTCGTCCGCCCGACGGTCGTCGTCTCCACCGACCCCGAGAACGAGATCTTCCGCACCGAGTACTTCGGTCCGTTCCTCGGTGTCCACGTCTACGAGGACGACCAGTACGACGCGATGCTGGAGCAGATGGAGTCGGTCTCCGACTACGCCCTGACCGGCTCGGTCATCGCCAACGACCGCGCGGCCGCCGCGTACACGATGGAGAAGCTCCGCTTCGCCGCGGGCAACTTCTACATCAACGACAAGTCGACCGGCGCCGTCGTCGGCCAGCAGCCCTTCGGCGGCGGCCGCGCCTCCGGCACCAACGACAAGGCCGGCGCCCCGCAGAACCTGCTGCGCTGGACCCTGACCCGCGCCATCAAGGAGACGCTGGTCGCCCCGACCGACTACGCGTACCCGCACATGGGCTGATCCTCGCCCACCCCGAGCGACGGGCCGGGAAGCCTGGCACCGAGCAGGCTTCCCGGCCCGTTTCCAATGTCGCCTGACGGGTCGTCAGGGAGTCGCGCGGACCAGGATCTTGCCCGTGTTGCCGCCGCGCAGCATCAGCAGGAACGCCTCCACGATCCGCTCGAAGCCGTCGACCACCGTCTCGTCCGCCGTCAGCGCCCCGCTGCGCAGATGCGGGACGGCGAAGTCGTACAGCTCGTCCTGCGCGTCCCGGTGGTCGCTCACCAGGAAGCCCTCGATGCGCAGGCGCTTCTCCACGACGTCCGCGTGGTCGAAGACGACCGGCGGGGCGTCCGGGGTGTTGTACTGGCTGATCGTGCCGACCCGCACCACCCGGCCCCGCTCACGCAGCGCGCCGATCGCGGCGCCCAGGTGCTCGCCGCCGACGTTGTCCACGAAGAGGTCGATACCGGTGGGGGCGGCCGCGGCCAGCAGGTCGGCCACCGGGGCCGCGCGGTAGTCGAAGGCCGCGTCGTAACCCACCTGTTGCGTCAGGTGGCGGACCTTCTCCGGGCCGCCCGCGCTGCCGATCACCCGGCCCGCTCCGAGCAGCCGGGCGAACCGGCCCGCCGCCGTGCCCACCCCGCCCGCCGCCCCGGAGACGAACACGTCCTCGCCCTCCCGCAGCCGGGCGATCCGGGTCAGGGCGACGTACGCCGTCAGGCCCGTGCCGCCCAGCACGCTCAGATACGCCGTCAGCGGCACGCCCGGGTGGTGGGGCAGGCGCCGCACCTCCTCGGGGCGGACCACGGCGTGCGTGCGCCAGCCCTGCCGGTGGAAGACGATCTCGCCCTCGGGCAGCTCCGGCGTCCGCGACGCGACGACCCTGCCCAGGGTGCGGCCCTCCAGCGGAGCGTGCAACGCGAAGTCCCCGTCCATCATTTCGCGGTGGTACGGGTCCACGGACCACAGCACGTTCTCCACCAGGGCGCTGCCGGGGGCCGGTTCGGGCACCGGGGACTCGGCGAAGCGGAAGTGGTCCGGGGTGGGGAAGCCGGTGGGGCGGGCGGTCTGCTGCACGGTGAGCGCGATCTCGGTCATGGCAGGGGACGGTAGGCAGGAATGCGGGGCGCGGGGACAGGGTTGGGCTCATGGAACGCGCCGATCCATGAATCGGCCTCATAGTCGCAGGCGGGAGCCCCGAGTGACAGCAGCAGACCTTGCCCCGCAGGAGCTGAGGATCCTGGTCGCCGTGGCCGACGAGGGCGGATTCTCGGCCGCGGCCGCCCGGCTCGGGGCCACCCAGTCCGCCGTCTCGCACGCCGTGCGCGGCATCGAACGCAAGCTGGGGGCCGTCCTCTTCGAGCGCGGCCGGTTCGGGGCCCGGCCGACGCCCGCGGGGGAGCGGGCCGCCGCCCATGCCCGGCGGGTGCTGCGGATGCTCCGGGCGATGGCCGCGGACGTCCGCGCCGCGGACACCGGCGAGGTCCGCGGCGCGCTGCGGATCGCCGCCTTCCGCAGCGCCGCCCTGCATCTGCTCCCGCCCGCCCTGGAGCGGCTCGCCGCGCGCCACTCCGGCATCGAGGTGAGCGTCACCGTCGTACGGGAACTGGGCGCCGGCGTCGCGGGCGAGGTCGCCGCCGGGCGTGCCGATCTCGGCATCGCCACCCTGAGCGGGCCGCCGCCCGCCGGACTGGTCGGCGCGCCCCTGCTGGAAGAGCCGTACTCCCTGGTGCATCCGGCGGGACACCCCGACCCGCGTGCCCTCCCGCTCGTCGACTGGGCGGAGAACTGCGGCTCCTACACCCGCGACTGGTGGGCCGCCCAGGACTGGATCCCGGCCGCGACCGTGCGCGCCGAGGACGACGGGGCCGTGCTGGCCATGGTGGCCGGCGGGCTCGGCATGGCCATCATGCCCGCGCTCTCCCTCACGGCGCCGCCGCCCGCCGTGGAGATCACCGGCCTCGGACCCGGGCGGCCGCACCGCTCCGTCGGCTATGTCACCACCCCGGAACTGGCCTCCACCACCGCCGTACGGGCCATGATCCGCACCCTGCGCTCCCTCGCCCAGCCGTCGCTCGAACGCACGGAAGCCCAGCTCAAAGCCGTATGACACGGGCCGCCGTCTCAGATAGTAGGAAGTCCGAGTAACTGTGCAGACAGATGCGGGGCGCTCCCTTAACTTTGTAGGAGCCGAACGCATCGCTCGATCCAGCGAATGGCGGTCGTGAGCCGGGCCCGTGCAGGCAACCCCTGCGGCCGTGCGCTCCCCGCCCTTACGGCGTCTCGCAATCCCTCAGCGTGCTCCACGTCTGCCGAAGGAGTCGATCCCCATGATCGAGACGACCGCCCGCCGCCGCGTCCGCCACGTGTCCCGCACCAGCGAGGCCGACCGCAAGAACGCCGCCGCCGCCCTCCAGCGCGCCCTCGACCGCCGCGACAACGGCGGCGAGACCGGCCACTGAGAACGCCGACACGGTGTCCGCATCGCGGACACCGCATGTCATCACCTGGGACGAGGAGTAGGGTCGCCCGCATGTCTCGCAGCATCAGTCTCGCAGTGATCCCCGGTGACGGCATCGGCCAGGAGGTCGTGGCCGAAGGTCTGAAGGTCCTCTCCGCCGTGCTTCCGCAGGATGTGAAGCTGGAGACGGAGGAGTACGACTTCGGCGCCCAGCGGTACCACGCCACCGGTGAGACCCTCACCGACGCCGACCTCGACTCCCTCAAGCGGCACGACGCGATCCTGCTCGGCGCCATCGGCGACCCGAGCGTCCCCTCCGGGGTCCTGGAGCGCGGCTTCCTGCTCAAGCTCCGCTTCGCCTTCGACCACCACGTCAACCTGCGGCCGAGCAAGCTGCTCCCCGGCGTCGCGACCCCGCTCGCCGGCCAGCCGGAAATCGACTTCGTCGTCGTCCGCGAGGGCACCGAGGGCCCGTACACCGGCAACGGCGGCACCATCCGCAAGGGCACCGCGCACGAGGTCGCCACCGAGGTCTCCGTCAACACCGCCTTCGGTGTCGAGCGCGTGGTCCGCGACGCCTTCGCCCGCGCCCAGGCCCGCCCGCGCAAGAAGCTCACGCTGGTCCACAAGAACAACGTGCTGACCTTCGCCGGCCACCTGTGGACGAACATCTTCAACCAGGTGGCCGAGGAGTTCCCCGAGGTCACCACGGACTACATCCACGTCGACGCGGCCACGATCTACCTGGTCACCGACCCGGCCCGGTTCGACGTCATCGTCACCGACAACCTCTTCGGCGACATCATCACCGACCTCGCCGCGGCCGTCTCCGGCGGCATCGGCGTCGCGGCCTCCGGCAACATCAACCCGAGCCGCGAGTTCCCGTCCATGTTCGAGCCGGTCCACGGCTCGGCCCCGGACATCGCCGGACAGGGCAAGGCCGACCCCACCGCCACGGTCCTGTCCGTCGCCCTGCTGCTGCGCCACCTCGGCTACGACGCCGAGGCCGACCGCATCGACGCCGCCGTCACCGCGGACCTCACCGAGCGTGCCGACAGGCCTGCCCGTGCCACGTCCGCGATCGGCGACGCGCTCGCCGCGCGAGTAGCCGGCTGACCCGGCGCTCCACCACGAGAAGCCGCCGGGTCGGACGACCACCCGGCGGCTTTCCCATGTCCCCGCCGGGTGCCACCATCAACCCCTGGGCCGCTTTCAACCCCCGTTCCGTCGGCCGCAGTCCTCGCGCGATAATCGAACGCGGAGCCGCGGTATGAGGGAAAGCTCGGACGTCCTAGCACCGGCTGAGAAGCCGGTCGGGGCGTGAGCGCGGCCTGGTCACTACAACCGGTGAAGGACAACCACTCATGACGACGCCCACGATCGAGCTCAAGCCCTCCGCCAGTCCCCTCGCCGCCGCCGAGCGGGAGGCCATCCTGGCCAACCCCGGGTTCGGCCGCCACTTCACCGACCACATGGTGACGATCAAGTGGACCGAGGGCCGCGGCTGGCACGACGGCCAGCTCGTCCCGTACGGCCCGATCTCCCTCGACCCCTCCACCCATGTCCTGCACTACGGCCAGGAGATCTTCGAGGGGCTGAAGGCCTACCGCCAACCCGACGGCTCGATCGCGCTGTTCCGTCCCGAGGCCAACGCCCGCCGCTTCCGCAACTCCGCCCGCCGCATGGCCATGGCCGAGCTGCCCGAGGAGCTGTTCATCGCCGCGCTGGACGCGCTGCTCACCCAGGACGCCGACTGGGTTCCGGAGCACGGCGGCGAGGCGTCCCTCTACCTGCGGCCGTTCATGTTCGCCACGGAGGCCGCGCTCGGCGTGCACCCGGCGAACGAGTACCTGTTCATGCTGATCGCCTCCCCGTCCGGCGCCTACTTCGCCGGCGGTGTCAGGCCCGTGACCATCTGGGTCTCCGAGGACCACGTCCGCGCCGTCCCCGGCGGCACCGGTGACGCCAAGACCGGCGGCAACTACGCCGCGTCCCTGCTGCCGCAGGCCGAGGCCGCCGCGCACGGCTGCGACCAGGTCGTCTACCTGGACGCGGTCACCCGCACCAAGGTCGAGGAGAGCGGCAGCATGAACGTCGCCTTCGTCTACGGCGACCGGATCGTCACCCCGGAGCTGACCGGCTCGATCCTGGAGGGCATCACCCGCGACTCCCTCCTCCAGGTCGCCCGCGACCTCGGCTACACCGCCGAGGAGGGTGTGGTCACCCTGGAGCAGTGGCGTGCGGACGCCGCCTCCGGCGCCCTCACCGAGGTCTTCGCCTGCGGCACCGCCGCCGTGGTCACCCCGATCGGCCACGTCAAGACCAAGGCCGACGAGTGGACCCACGGCGACGGCAACCCCGGCGAGGTCACCCTCCGCCTGCGCCAGGCACTGCTGGACCTCCAGCGCGGCACCGCCGAGGACCAGCACGGCTGGATGCACAGGATCGGCTGACCGTCACAGGCTCAGGGCCGCCTCGGACTCCTCGTCGGGTTCCGCGGCGGCCCTCGCCGGTCCGGTGCGGGCGGTCAGCAGCAGGTAGACCAGGCCGCCCACCGCGCCCGACAGCAGGAAGCTGCAGTCCACCCCGCCGGTCAGCCGCAGCAGCGGGCCCTGGTACGACGGCAGGGACACGGCCAGCAGGCCGACCCCGGCGCCCAGCGCCCAGGAGACCGTCGCCCGTACGTTCCAGCCCGCGCGGTACCAGTAGATCCCGCCCCGCGAACGGCGGTTGAAGACCTGGAGGGCGTCGGCGTCGTACACCCCGCGGCACCGGACGAAGCCGATCAGGGTGATGACGGCCCACGGGGTGCCGATCGCGGTGAGCAGCAGCACGAAGGACGTCATCGCGGACTGCGCGTTCCAGGCGTAGTGGCCGACGAAGACACAGGCGGTGGCGACGACGGCGACCGTGTAGGTGGCCCGCGCCCGGGAGGCCCTCGGCAGGATCGCGTCCAGGTCCAGGCCCATCGAGTACAGCATCAGGCCCGCGTTGCCGACCGAGCCCGCGGAGGCGGACAGCAGCAGCGGGATCAGGTACCAGGCGGGGGAGGCCTGCACCAGAGGACCGGCGTAGTCGAGGGCCGCGTGCGCGCCGTACGCCGTGAAGGTGCCGAACAACTGCGGCACCAGCAGCCCGAGGACCAGGCCGAGCCAGGTCGCGTGCAGGACGCGCCGGCTGCCGTGCCGGGACGGCGAGATGTAGCGGGTGTAGTCACCGAGGAGCGTGATGAAGGCGATGGGGCCGGACAGGCCCGCCGCCACGGCCGCCAGGAACCAGGTCGGCCAGAACGAGCCCAGCAGATAGCCGCCCGCACCCGGCAGCGCCGAGGTCGTGAAGTGCGGGGCGTAGGCGAAGAGCCCGAGGATCAGCAGCGCCGTCATGCCGACGGCGAGGACCCGGGACATGGCGAGCAGCACCCGGTAGCCGTAGACCGCGCCCGCGACCGTCGCCGCCGCGAGCACGGCGTAGACCAGGGCGTAGGCCACCCCGTCGGCCGGCAGTCCGGCCAGCCGGCCCAGCACGCCGATCATCACGTCCCCGCCGATCCACACGGTCAGCGCGGTGTAGCCGAGGGCCAGCAGCAGGCCGACCACCGAGCCGACCAGCCGGCCCCGCACCCCGAACTGGGCGCCGGAGGAGGTGGACAGGTTGGTCGCGGTGCGCAGGGAGATCAGGGCCAGCGGGGCCGTGACGGCCGTACCGACGACCGTGCCCGCCACGATCGCGCTCACCGACGCCCACCAGCCGAGCCCGAAGGACGGCGGCAGCCAGCCGAAGATGATCACTCCGAGGCAGAGGTTCGAGCCGAGCAGGATCGAGACGAGATCACGCGGACCGCTGGTCCGCTCCTCGTCCGGGATGGTGTCGACTCCGCGCTGTTCTATCGGCATGGCTGGGTCTCCTTCGACTACCGCCAGAGAGTTAGAGCGACGTTCAATGTCCGCGAAGCCTTGCCGACAGTCAATGCTTCTGTTTCATGAATTCTGTGTTTAGAGTGGTGTTCTAAGCAGGAGATGGCAAGGAGGTGCCGCGACGTGAGACTGACCCCCACGGAACGTGACCGGCTGCTGCTCTTCGGAGCCGCCGAGCTGGCCCGGGCCCGCCGGGCGCGCGGCCTCAGGCTGAACGTGCCCGAGGCGACCGCGCTGATCGCGGACACCGTCTGCGAGGCGGCCCGGGACGGGCGGCGGCTCGCCGAGGCCGTCGAGGCGGCCCGCTCGGTGCTCGGCCCCGACGACGTCCTGCCGGGCGTCGCGGACGTCGTCACCGAGGTGATGGTCGAGGCCGTCTTCGACGACGGCTCCCGCCTCGCGGTCGTCTCCGACCCGATCGGCGGCGGGTCTCTGGGCGACCGGGCGCCGGGCGCGCTGGTGCCGGGCCCCGAGCACGCCGAGCCGGAGGCGGTCGTGCGGCTGTCGGTCACCAACACCGCGACCGTGCCGGTCTCGGTCACCTCGCACTTCCACTTCTTCGAGGCCAACCCGCGCCTGGACTTCGACCGGGCGGCGGCCTACGGGACGCGGTTGGCCGTGCCCGCCGGGTCCTCCGTCCGCTTCGGGCCGGGCGAGCGCGTCGAGGTCGGCCTCGTACCGATCGGCGGCGACCGGATCGCGATCGGCTTCGCCGGACTGGTCGACGGGCCGCTGGACGCGCCCGGCGCCCGGGAGGAGGCCCTGCGCAGGGCCGTGGCCTGCGGATACCTGGGAGCGGAGAACCGATGACCCCCCCGATGAACCCCTACGAGTACGCCGCCACCCACGGCCCCCGCGCCGGTGACCGCGTCCGCCTCGGCGACTCCGGGCTGACCGTCCGGATCGAGGCCGACTCCCAGCGCTACGGCGACGAGTTCCTGGCCGGCTTCGGCAAGACCGCCCGCGACGGACTGCACCTGAAGGCCGCCGCCGTCCGCGAGACCTGCGACGTCGTCATCAGCAACGTGGTCGTGATCGACGCGGCCCAGGGGATCAGGAAGGTCTCCATCGGCATCCGGGAAGGCCGCATCTGCGGCATCGGGCGCGCCGGGAACCCCGACACCCTCGACGGGGTGGACGTCGTCGTCGGCACGGGTACGTCGATCGTCTCCGGCGAGGGGCTCATCGCCACCGCCGGTGCCGTCGACACCCATGTCCACCTGCTGTCGCCGCGCATCATGGAGGCCTCCCTCGCCTCCGGCGTGACCACGATCATCGGCCAGGAGTTCGGCCCGGTCTGGGGCGTCGGCGTCAACTCGCCCTGGGCGCTCAAGCACGCCTTCAACGCCTTCGACGCCTGGCCGGTCAACATCGGCTTCCTGGGCCGGGGTTCGTCCTCGCACGAGGCGCCGCTGATCGAGGCCCTGGTCGAGGGCGGGGCGAGCGGCTTCAAGGTGCACGAGGACATGGGCGCCCACACCCGCGCCCTGGACACGGCCCTGCGCGTCGCCGAGGAGCACGACGTCCAGGTCGCCCTGCACAGCGACGGGCTGAACGAGTGCCTGTCGGTCGAGGACACCCTGAAGGTGCTGGAGGGCCGCACGATCCACGCCTTCCACATCGAGGGCTGCGGCGGCGGACACGTGCCCAACGTGCTGAAGATGGCCGGTGTCCCGAACGTCATCGGCTCCTCCACCAACCCCACCCTGCCCTTCGGCCGGGACGCGGTCGCCGAGCACTACGGCATGATCGTCTCCGTCCACGACCTCAAGCCGGACCTGCCCGGCGACGCCGCCATGGCCCGCGACCGGATCCGGGCCGGCACTATGGGCGCCGAGGACGTGCTGCACGACCTGGGCGCGATCGGCATCACCTCCTCCGACGCCCAGGGCATGGGCCGCGCCGGTGAGACCGTGCGCCGTACGTTCGCCATGGCCGGCAAGATGAAGGCCGAGCTGGGGCCCATGGAAGGCGACGGCGACGGCGACGACAACGCCCGCGTCCTGCGCTACATGGCCAAGCTGACCATCAACCCGGCCATCGCGCACGGCCTCTCGCACGAGGTCGGCTCGATCGAGGTGGGCAAGCTCGCCGACATCGTGCTGTGGCGCCCGGAGTACTTCGGCGCCAAACCGCAGCTCGTGCTCAAGTCGGGCTTCCCGGCGTACGGCGTCGTCGGCGATCCGGGCGCGGCCACCGACACCTGCGAACCCCTCGTGCTGGGCCCGCAGTTCGGCGCGCACGGCGCCACGGCCGCCGACATCTCGGTCGCCTTCGTCGCGCAGGCCGCCATGGACCAGGGCGGCGACACGATGCCCACCCGCCGCCGTCGCGTCGCCGTGCGCGGCACCCGCGGCATCGGCCCCGCAGACCTGCGGCTGAACGCCCGTGTCGGAGCGGTCGACGTCGACCAGCGCACCGGACTGGTCACCCTCGACGGCGACCCGCTCCGCTCGCAGCCCGCCGACTCGGTCTCCCTGAACCGTCTCTACTTCCTGTGAAGGACCTCCGTATGACCACCCCCGCCGCCGACGGCTTCCGTATGCCCGCCGAATGGACCCCGCACGAGCGCACCTGGATGGCGTGGCCGGGCCCCAACCCCACCTTCGACGACCCGGACGACCTCGCCGCGTCCTGCCTCGCCTGGGCGTCCGTCGCGCGCGCGATCCGCCGCTTCGAGCCGGTGACCGTGGTCTGCGGCCCCGGCCGGTCCGCCGAGGCGCGGGCGCTGCTCGGCCCGGAGATTGAGACCGTCGAGCGCGAGCTGGACGACGCCTGGATGCGGGACATCGGCCCGACCTTCCTCACCGACGGCCGTGGGCAACTGGCCGCCGTGGACTGGACGTTCAACGGCTGGGGCGCCCAGGACTGGGCTCGCTGGGAGCACGACGCGAAGATCGCCGCGTACGTGTCCGACCTCGCGGGCGCGAAGACGTACGCCTCGCGGCTGGTCAACGAGGGCGGCGCGATCCACGTCGACGGCGAGGGCACCGTGCTGCTCACCGAGACCGTGCAGCTCGGTCCCGAGCGCAACCCGCACTGGTCGAAGGAGGAGGCCGAGGCCGAGATCCACGCCCACCTCGGCACCCGTAAGGCCGTCTGGCTGCCGCGCGGCCTGACCGGCGACTACCCTCCCCACGGCTTCGGCACCCTCGGCCACGTCGACATCGTCGCCGCCTTCGCCCGCCCCGGTGTCGTCGTCGCCCACCACCAGCCGGACCCCGCGCACCCCGACTTCGAGGTCACCAAGGAGGTCATCGGCCGCCTGAGGTCGGCGACCGACGCCCGCGGCCGCGCGCTGGAGGTCGTCGAGGTGCCGGCCCCGACCGTCCTGGAGGCCGACGGCCACTGGGCCGACTACTCCTACATCAACCACTACCTCTGCAACGGCGGCGTCGTGCTGTGCGGCTTCGACGACCCGCGCGACGAGATCGCCGCCGGGATCTTCCGCCGGCTCTTCCCCGAGCGGACGGTCACCCTGGTGGACGCGCGTACGATCTTCGCGGGTGGGGGCGGCATCCACTGCATCACCCAGCAGCAGCCGAAGGCGTGAACATGATCCAGGAGACAGTGATGGCCGGTGCGGCACGGACGCGGAAGAACGCGCCGCCGCGCGAGGAGGTACTCGCCGTCGCCATGGACATGATCGCCGAGCGCGGTCTGGAGAAGCTCACCATGGCGGCGCTCGGCCGCGAGGTCGGGATGAGCAGTGGCCATCTCCTCTACTACTTCCGCTCCAAGGACGAACTGCTGCTCCAGGCCCTGGAGTGGAGCGAGGGCCGGCTGGGCGCCGAACGCGGCCGCCTGCTCACCCGCCCCGGCACCGCGCGCGAGCGCCTCGCGGCCTACGTCGACCTGTACGTCCCCGACGGCCACCGCGATCCGCACTGGACGCTGTGGCTGGAGGTGTGGAACCGCTCGCAGAACGCCGACGACGACGCGCGCACCCGGCAGGCCGCGATCGAGGGCGCCTGGCACCGCGACCTGGTCGCGCTGATCGCCGAGGGCATCTCGCGGGGGGAGTTCCGCCGGGTCGACGCCGACCGCTTCGCGGCGCGGCTGCGGGCGCTGCTGGACGGCTTCTCCATCCACGTCGCCATCGGGCTGCGCGGCACGGACCGCGAGCAAGTGCTCGCGCATGTGCGGGAGTTCATCGGCGACTCGCTGCTGCGTCCGTAGCCGCGGGCGAGTAAAGGAATCCTTTTCTCCGGGGCCGGGCAGGTAACGGCCCATGGGACGACAACACTGGAAGAAGATCTGGGTCGGCTCGGCCGGGAACATGGTCGAGTGGTTCGACTGGTTCGTGTACGCGAGCTTCGCCACCTACTTCGCCGGCGCGTTCTTCCCGAGCGGCGATCCCACCGCCCAGCTCATGAACACGGCCGGCATCTTCGCGGTCGGGTTCTTCATGCGGCCCGTGGGCGGCTGGCTGCTCGGCAGGGTCGGCGACCGCAAGGGACGCAAGGCGGCGCTGACCCTGACCGTCACGCTCATGTCGGCGTCGGCGATCCTGATAGCCCTCGCGCCGACGTACGCGGTCGCCGGGTACGGCGGCGCGTTCGTCCTGCTCGTCGCCCGCCTGCTCCAGGGCCTGTCGGTGGGCGGCGAGTACGCGGCCAGCGCGACCTATCTGACGGAGGCCTCGGACCCGCGGAACCGCGGCTTCGCGTCCAGCTTCCAGTACGTGTCCATGACCGCCGGCCAGATCCTCGGCCTCGGCCTGCAGATCGTCCTCCAGCGGACGATGTCCGACTCCGCGCTGCACAGCTACGGCTGGCGCATCCCGTTCGTCGTGGGCGCGCTCGGCGCGGCGGTCATCTTCTACCTGCGCCGCAGCATGCTGGAGACCGAGGTCTACGAGGAGGACGACTCGCACGCCGCCGAGCGCGGCACCCTGCGCGCCCTGTGGCAGCACCGGCGGGAGGCGTTCCTCGTCATCGCCCTCACCATGGGCGGCACCGTGGCCTATTACACGTACACCACGTACCTGACGAAGTACCTGTCCAACTCGGCGGGCCTGTCCAAGCAGACGGCGACGCTCGTCTCCTTCACCGCGCTGATCGTCTTCGCCGCCCTCCAGCCGCTCGCGGGCCGGCTGTCGGACCGGATCGGCCGGCGTCCGCTGCTGATCACCTTCGCGGTCGGCTCCACCGCCCTCACCGTGCCGATCATGAACCTGCTGGGGCACGCGAACGGCTACTGGCCCGCCCTCGGCCTCTCGCTGCTCGCGCTGGTCGTCGTCACCGGCTACACCTCCATCAACGCCTGTGTGAAGGCCGAGCTGTTCCCGACCGGCATCCGCGCCCTCGGCGTGGCCCTGCCGTACGCCATCGCCAACGCCCTCTTCGGCGGTACGGCGGAATACGTCGCCCTGTGGTTCAAGAACGCCGGGATCGAATCCGGCTTCTTCTGGTACGTGGCGGGATGCGCCGCCGTGTCGCTCGTCGTGTACCTCGCCATGCGGGAGACGAAGGATCTGGATCTGGCCAGGGTGAAGGCCGCCCAGGGGTCCGGGGAGTCCAGCCTGACGACCGCATCCTGAGACGGTCCGTGAGCCGGGGGCGGGGCTGTGCCAGACTGCCCCCGTGCTCTCGTTCGCCATGATTATGGGCAGCAGGCGCGCCGGTCCGCAGTGACCACCTCGTACGAACGGGTGCGGGTGGCCACCGTCGTCCTCGACCCGCGCGCAGACCTCTCGCACCCGCGAGGGGTTTTTTCGTTTTCCGGCCCACCTTCAGCCGGGGGCGGAGCGCGCGGGACCATTGTGGGGACGGTGGAGCCGGTCATTCCGGTAAGACCGAAGATTCACAACAGGAGCCTTGAGACCATGACCGAGACGGCAACCAACGAGCTCGACGACTCGTTCCACGTCTTCGACACCACGCTGCGCGACGGCGCGCAGCGCGAGGGCATCAACCTCACCGTCGCGGACAAGCTCGCCATCGCACGGCACCTGGACGACTTCGGCGTCGGTTTCATCGAGGGCGGCTGGCCCGGCGCGAACCCCCGGGACACCGAGTTCTTCGCCCGCGCCCAGGCCGAGATCGACTTCAGGCACGCCCAGCTGGTCGCCTTCGGCGCCACCCGCCGCGCCGGCGCCAAGGCCTCCGAGGACCCCCAGGTCAAGGCCCTGCTCGCGTCCGGTGCCCCGGTGATCACACTGGTCGCCAAGTCGCACGACCGCCACGTCGAACTGGCGCTGCGCACCACCCTGGAGGAGAACCTGGAGATGGTCCGCGACACCGTCTCCCACCTGCGCGAACAGGGCCGCCGGGTGTTCGTGGACTGCGAGCACTTCTTCGACGGCTACCGCGCCAACCCCGAGTACGCGAAGGCGGTCGTCCGGGCGGCCTCGGACGCGGGCGCCGACGTCGTCATCCTCTGCGACACCAACGGCGGCATGCTGCCCGCCCAGATCCACGCCGTCGTCGCCACGGTCCTCGCCGACACCGGCGCCCGGCTCGGCATCCACGCCCAGGACGACACCGGCTGCGCGGTCGCCAACACCCTCGCCGCCGTCGACGCGGGCGCGACCCACGTCCAGTGCACGGCCAACGGCTACGGCGAGCGCGTCGGCAACGCCAACCTCTTCCCGGTCGTCGCCGCCCTGGAGCTGAAGTACGGCAAGAAGGTGCTGCCCGACGGCAAGCTCCGCGAGACCACCCGTATCTCGCACGCCATCGCCGAGGTCGTCAACCTCACGCCCTCCACCCACCAGCCGTACGTCGGTGTCTCCGCCTTCGCCCACAAGGCCGGCCTGCACGCCTCCGCGATCAAGGTCGACCCGGACCTCTACCAGCACATCGACCCCGAGCTGGTCGGCAACACCATGCGGATGCTCGTTTCCGACATGGCGGGCCGCGCCTCGATCGAGCTGAAGGGCAAGGAGCTCGGCATCGACCTCGGCGGCGACCGCGAGCTCGTCGGCCGGGTGGTCGAGCGGGTGAAGGAGCGCGAGCTCAGGGGCTACACCTACGAGGCGGCCGACGCGAGCTTCGAGATCCTCCTGCGCGGCGAGGTCGAGGGCCGCCCGCTGCGGTACTTCGACGTCGAGTCCTGGCGGGCCATCGTCGAGGACCGGCCCGACGGCACCCACGCCAACGAGGCCACGGTGAAGCTGTGGGCCAAGAAGGAGCGGATCGTCGCCACGGCGGAGGGCAACGGCCCGGTCAACGCCCTCGACCGCGCCCTGCGCGTGGCCCTGGAGAAGATCTACCCGCAGCTCGCCGCGCTGGAGCTGGTCGACTACAAGGTCCGCATCCTGGAGGGCAAGCACGGCACCTCGTCCACGACCCGGGTGCTGATCGCCACCTCCGACGGCAGCGGCGAGTGGTCCACGGTCGGCGTGGCGGACAACGTCATCGCCGCCTCCTGGCAGGCCCTGGAGGACGCGTACACCTACGGCCTGCTGCGGGCGGGCGTGCAGGCCCCTTAGGACTGCCGGCTCAGGGAACGCGCCAGATGTTGTCGAAGGCCGCGTTCTCGATGCGGCGGCGGGTGCGGACGCCCTCCAGTTCACGCACCGCCTCGCCGACCGCCGCCAGGACCGTGATCACGTCCTCGTCGGCGGGGGCCTCCGCCGGGCGGTCCTCGCCGATGGCGAGGATGCCGGCGAGGCCGGCGAGGACCGGTTCGCGCGACCACCAGCGGTCGGCCGCGTGCTGCCGGGCCGGGGTGTCGGCCGGGACGCGCTCGGCGGGGTTCAGCGACAGCCGGTGGCGGCGTTCGGCGGTGAGCTGCCCCTCGGACTCCAGCGCGTCCCGGTAGGCGGCCGCCAGCCCCTCGCCCCGGCGCCACAGCCAGTCCTCGACCGTCTCGTACGGCTCCCGCCGGGTGAGCGCCGCCCCGGCCTCGTCCAGCATCCGGTCGCCCGTGGTCAGGGCGGGGCCGGGCACGATGCGCTCACCGTCCAGGGTGAGCGCACGCACGCCGAGCAGGTCGACCAGTTCGGCGCCCGCGAGCGCGAGCGACAGATCGCCCCGCTCGACGGGGTGCTCGCCGGGCACGTCCAGGCTGACGAGGAACAGATCCCGAGGTGTCGTCATACGGTCATCGTCCCCCACGGACCGGCCGCCCGCCCGCCCGGCAACATTCCTACTGGAGAACTCCTACCGTAGGGTCCACTTCTGATTCGCGGCCCCGGTGCACGACCAGATCTGCGCCCGTGCCCCGTTCGCCGACGAGTCGTCCGTGACGTCCAGACACTTGTTCGCCGCCGTGTTGACGACATCACCGGTCGAGGCGTTGTACGACCACTGCTGCGCTCCGGTGCCGTTGCAGTCGTACAGCTGCACCTTCGCCCCGTCCGCCGTCGAGCCCGACGTCACGTCGAGGCACTTGCCGAGCGCCTGGACCGAGCCGTCGGCCGCCACGGTCCACTGCTGGGCGCCGCTGCCGTTGCAGTCGTAGAGCTGTACGGCCGTGCCGTCGGCGCTCGAAGCGCCTGCGACGTCCAGGCACTTGCCCGCCAGGCCGACGAAGGAGCCGGACCGGCTGCCGTTGCCGGACTGGGTGCCGGCCCAGGTGAGGGTCGCCGAGGTCTTGCCGGGCAGCGAGTAAGTGGCGTGCTGGGAGCCCCAGTCGATGGTGATGTCCTGCGCGGACGAGGAGCCGTTGTAGGCGATCAGCGCCTTGCTGCCGTCCGGGTTGCGCCAGGCGACGTTCGGCACGGTGGTGGACGCCGTCGAGGCGATCCGCTGGGCGCCCGGCCGGACGAACTTGGTCAGCTGGCCCATGTCGTAGTACTCGACGGTGTAGTCCACGGTCCCGCTCGCACCGTCCCCGTCGTGCACGGTGACCAGCCCCGTGCAGGTGCCGCAACCCCCGTTGTGGGGGCCGCCGTTCTGGTCCACGGCCAGCGACCACTTGGTCACCGACTTCGCCCAGTTGCGGGTGTAGTCGATGATGTTGGACATGTCCTCGTGCTGCTGGTCGGCGATCCAGGTGCCGCCGGAGTGCTCGGTGGCGAAGGCGTCCAGCCCGGGGTACTGGTCGTGCACGGCGGACTGCTTGGTGACGTCACCGCCGTAGCCGTGCCAGGCGATCCCGCCGAAGTTGGGGTGGTCGCGGATCGCCGCGTCGTCCACGGCCTGGGCCGCGTAGGAGTCGTAGGTGTCCCAGTTCCAGTCGTGCGCCAGCACCTTGGTGCTCAGCCCGGCCGACTGGAGCCGCGGCAGCAGGTCGTTCTTGAGGAAGTAGTCGATGCCGCTCGCGTTCCAGCTCATCGAGGGATAGCCGGAACAGCAGGTCGGCTCGTTCTGCGGTGTCACGTAGGAGACGTTGATCCCCTGGTCCTTGTACGCCTGGAGGTACTTCACGAAGTAGTCGGCGTACGCCCCGTAGTCCTCGGCCTTCAGCCAGCCGCCGTTCAGCGAGCCGCTGTCCTTCATCCAGGCCGGGGCCGTCCATGGCGAGGCCATGACAGTCAGGGACGGATCGAGCTGGAGCGCCTGCCTGGTGAGCGGCACGACGTCCGCGAGATCGTGCCCGACGGAGAAGCCGTTCAGGTTCGGGTCGGTCTGCCCGGACGGCACGTCGTCGTACGTGTAGCCGTAGCGCGCGAGGTCCGAGGCGCCCATCGGGTTGCGCAGGAACGACAGCCCGATGCCGTCCGTCGGCGAGAACAGCTTGCGCATGGTCGCGTCCCGGGTCGCCTGGGACAGGGCCCCGCTGCTGTTCATCAGCCAGGCCGCGGTGTCCGTGAAGGAGGCGCCGCCGCCGGTGAAGGTCTGGTAGCGGGTGTTCTCGTCCACGGTGATGTTCGTGCCGCTGCCGCCCGTCCCGGACTGGAACGCGAACGGCGCCTGCGCCTGGAGCCCGCGTACGACATGCCGTCCGGCGGAGTCGTCGGTGGTGGTGAGCCAGGCCGTGACCTGCTCGCCGGCCGCGTGCGCGGGGGGTACGGCGGCGGTCACGCCGGCCGCGGAGAGCAGTCCGGCCAGCAGCAGCCGGACCGCGCGGGGGGTTCTCCGGGTTCTGCTCATCGTGCGTCGCCCTTCCTGTCCTAGTTAACTCATGACGTGAGCTAAGTCATGAGTGAACCACGGGGACCAGGGGCGGTCTATACCAACGACAGCCCCGCTTGCCGTGCTTCGATCCGTGCTTCGATATGCCGGAATTCCTCGGTATTCGTAGGTATTCGGGTAGCTTCGAACCATGAAGGCCGTCCTGCGGACCCGCAGCCTGCCCGCCCTGCTGCCGGCCGTCCTCCTCCTGCTCGTCCCGTTCCTCCTGCTCCTCGCACCCCCGTTCGCGCCCCGGGCGAGCGCGGACACGAGCATCTCCACGATCGCCCGCGCGCTGCGCGCGAGCCCGGTCTACGTCGACCCGGCCGCCGCCTCCCAGCTGCCGAAGGCGGACGCCGACGCCCTCGCGAAGCGGATCGTGGACGCCAACAAGCCGGTGTTCGTCGCGGTCCTCCCGGCCGGCTACCCGACGGCCGCACTCTTCACGAACCTCCGCGCGGCCACCGGCATCACCGGCCTGTACGGCATCCGCCTCGGCGACCGCTTCGACGCCCGCGCCGACTCCTCCGTCATGTCGGCGACGGCCCGGCGCAACCTGGTGAACAGCGTCCAGGACGAGCCGGTGAAGACCCAGCTCAGCGACTTCACCGACCGCGCCCTGGCCACGGTCGGCGGCCACGCGCCGAGGAGCTGGGGCGGCCCGGCCGGTTCGGGCGGCGGGGTGTCCGGCACGGCGGTGCTCGTCACGGGCGCCGTCCTCGTGGCCGGCGGCGCGGGCGCGTACGCGCTGGTGCGGCGCAGCCGCCGCCGGCGCGAGGAGGAGCGGCGGGCCGCCCTCGACCGGCTGCGCGTGGTCGTCGACGAGGACATCACCGCCTTCGGCGAGGAACTGGACCGCCTCGACTTCCACCCGGCCGAGCCCGGCGCCGACGACGCGATGCGCGCCGACTACGAACGCGCCCTGGACGCCTACGAGACCGCCAAGCAGCGGATGTCCGAGGCGCGGCGCCCGGAGGACGTCCGCACGGTGACCGAGGCGCTGGAGGACGGCCGCTTCTCGCTCGCCCAGCTCACCGCCCGCCGCACGGGCCGCCCGCTGCCCGAGCGCCGGCCGCCCTGCTTCTTCGACCCGCGCCACGGCCCCTCGGCCGCCGACGCGGACTGGACCCCGCCCGGCGGCGCCCCGCGCCAGGTCCCGGTCTGCGCGGCCGACGCCACCCGGCTGGCCGACGGCCGCGACCCGGTGATCCGCGAGGTCGACACCGAGCACGGCCGCCGCCCCTACTGGGACGCGGGCCCCGCCTACGGCCCCTGGGCGGGCGGCTACTTCGGCGGCGGCATCCTGCCCGGCCTGCTCGTCGGCACACTCCTCGGCAGCATGATGGCCACCCCGTCGTACGCGGCCGACTACGGCACGGGCTACGGCGACTTCGGCCCGCACTCCGGCTACGACGGCGGCTACGACGACGGCTCCCAGGGCGGCGACGTCTCCGGCACGGACTTCGACCCCGGGGACTTCGGGGGCGGCTTCGGCGACGGAGGCGGCGACTTCGGCGGCGGGGGCGGGGGAGACGGGGGAGGGGATTTCGGAGGGGGGTTCTGAGGGGGTTCTGAGGGTGCGTCACTCCTTGTCCTGGTGGTGACCGTCGTCCGTCAGGGACAGGGAGCCCAGCCGTTCCATCACCGCCGCCGCCAGGTTCAGCACCCCGCGCTCCGTCTCGCCGAGCGTGCCCAGCGCCTCGGCCAGCCAGGCGTCACGCTCGGCCATGTCCCGCTCCAGCGCCCGCCGGCCCGGTCCGGTGAGTGACAGCACGGACTGGCGCCGGTCGTCGGTGCCCCGCTCCCGCGCGATCAGCCCCTCGGTCTCCAGCTCCGCGTAGACCCGGGTGAGCGACTGGGGCCGCTGCCGCTCGGCCGCCGCGATCTCGCCGGGGGTCGCCGGGCCGTGCCGGCTCAGGTGACCGAGCACGGCGAGCTGGTTGGGGCTGAGGCCGCCGTCCCCGCGTTCCTGCCGCAGTCGCCGGTTGAGCCGGACGACGGCGCGCCGGAGGCGGGCGGCGTCGGAGTGGTGATCCATGCAGAGATCCTACGTGCAGCTTAATAGCTGCGACGGGAAGCCCGCTGTATCGTCGCCCTGTGCGCTCAAAACTCATACGCAATGCGTACGAAGTGATGCTGGCGATGACGGCGGTGCTGCTCTGCTGGGGTGCCGCCCTGTGGCTGGAGGGCGCGGCCGGGCTGCACACGGACGTGCCCGTCCTCGCGGTGGCCCTCACCCTCCCCCTGTCCTCGACCCAGCGCACCGCGCCGACGAGCCGCCGGCTGGCCGCCCTGGCGCTGCTGCCCGTCACGGCCGCCGGGGCGCAGTTCCTGGGCCGGCTGATCATGCACCACTACGCGATCGGCGCTGCCGTCTTCACGGCGGGCATCTCGCTGTGCATCTGGATGCGCCGCTACGGCGCCACGGCGACCGGACTCGGCACGCTGACGGCGCTGCCGTTCGTCGCGCTGCTGATCGTCCCCGGCCCCGCGCTGCCGCCGGCGGCCGAGAGCGGGCTGGTGAGCTGGTCCTGGTCGGCGCTGATCGGCGTCCTGGCGTGCGGGTGCGTGTGGCTGGTACAGGCCCTCGGGGACCGGTACGGCCCCTGGCGTCCGGAGCCCGAGCCGGTCGTTCCCCGCCGGGCCTCGCGTCTTCGCCCGCGCTCCAGCACCCGCATGGCCGTGCAGATGGCGGTCGGCGTGGCCCTGGCCTTCCTCTGCGGCCGCCTTCTCTTCGACGGCCACTGGCCCTGGGCGGTCCTCACGGCGTACGTGGCGGCGAGCGGCAACCGGGGTCGAACGGACGTCGTGCGCAAGGGGGTCGAGCGCCTCGCGGGCGCGGCCGCGGGCACGCTGCTGGCCACCGGGGTGGCCTCGACCGGCATCACGGGCCGCGCGTCGGTGGCGGTGATGTTCGCGGTCCTAGCCGTGGCGCTGTGGCTGCGCCCGCTCAACTACGCCTACTGGGCAGCCGGAATCACGACCGCTCTCTCCCTGCTCCTCGGCTACTTCGGCCAGGACGCGGTGAGCCTGCTGCCGACTCGCCTTGCCGCGACAGCCGTTGGAGCGGTTCTGTCCATCGCGGCGGCGTGGTGGGTACTGCCGGTCCCCGTCAGGAGGCGAGGCCCTCGGCTCACGAACGAGCCGGGGCCGCCCGCTTCCCAGCACGGACGCGTTCGCGCCTCGCCTGCACGCCGGGCCGGCTCGGCGGCGAACGGCGATCAGACGCAGCCGCCCAGCCGCAGGTGATGGGCAGTCTTGGGCCGCGACTGGGCGCTGTCCGAGGCCCCGGTGAGGGGCGGGGCCAGGGCCTTCGTGGTGGCCATGAGTGGCCCAAACCCTCCGGTCCCCTGCGAAGCCCGACCCCGCAAGCCCCTCCCGGCCGAACCGCCGGAGGCTCACGCGTTCTTGATGGCCGAGATGTCGAAGTTCAGCTTGATCTTGTCGGAGACCAGGACGCCGCCGGTCTCCAGGGCCGCGTTCCAGGTCAGGCCCCACTCGGAGCGCAGGATCTCGGCCTTGCCCTCGAAGCCGACGCGCTCGTTGCCGAAGGGGTCCTTCGCCGAGCCGTTGAACTCCAGGTCGATGGTGATCGGCCTGGTCGTGCCGAGGATGGAGAGGTCGCCGGTGATGCGGTAGTCCTCGCCGCCCAGGGCCTCCGCCTTGGTGGAGCGGAAGGTCATGGTCGGGAACTCGTCGGCCTTGAAGAAGTCGGACGACTTCAGGTGCCCGTCGCGGTCGGCGCTGCCGGTGTCGACGCTGGCCATCTGGATGTCGAGGGTCGCGGTGGAGCCGGCCGGGTCCGCGCCGTCGAGGTGCAGGCTGCCGGTGAAGTCGTGGAAGGCGCCCTTGACGTTGGTGACCATGGCGTGCCGGGCGGTGAAGCCGATCGTGGTGTGTGCCGGGTCGATCGTGTAGTCGCCGGTCAGCGCCGTCAGGTCGGGGCCGGTGGCGGCGGTCGTGGTCGCGGGGGTGCTGTCCTTGCGGCTGAAGAAGCCCATGTCGTGCTCCAGGAAGTTTCAGTTGAACGTTAAACGAACTCGATGTCTCCGACGGTAGACCCATTCTGTTCAGTTTTCAACATCATTCGTAGTGTGTCTTCATCGTTACGCGGAGCAACGGCGTCTGCCATCTGGCGCACCGGCCGGGAAGCGGGCACCATCTGCGTGCACCATCTGCGTGCACCGCCGGACGTCGGGAAGGGTGCGGCGATGAGTGGTTCCCTGCGACCGACCCGGCGCGCGATGCTGCTCGCCGCCGCCCTCGGCCCTGCCCTGGCTCCCGTCCTCGGGGCCCGCCCCGAAGTCCGCCCCGGAGTCGCCGATGCCGTGACCGGCGGTGATCCCCACGACGCCCTGCGCCGGCGCTGGCTCGACATCGCCCTCGGGACCGGATACGACCCGGGCGCCGAACCGTACGCCTCCCGCCTCCGCCAACTCGGTTCCCTGGCGCGGGACTTCGGCGGCACCATGGCGCCCGCCCCCGACTCCCTGTGGCCCGGGCACCCCTTCGACCCGCCGGCCGGCATCACCTACAGCTACAACCGGCTGTGGACCATGGCCCAGGCCTGGGCCCAGCCCGGCACCGGCGCCGGCGGCGACCCCGCGCTCCTCGACGCCGTCATCCGCGGCCTCGACCATCTGTCCGCCCGCGTCTACAACCCCTCCACCAGCCGCTACGGCAACTGGTGGGAGTGGCAGATCGGCAGCCCCCGGCTGCTCATGGACATCACGGCCACGCTGTACGACCGCCTCGGCGCCGACCGGATCGCCGCCGCCTGCGCGGCCGTGGACCACTTCATCCCGGACAGCATGCTCACCGACTACTCCGGCACCTCCACCGGCGCCAACCGCGTCGACCTCGCCCGCTCCGTCGTCCTGCGCGGCATCCTCGGGCGGGACGACGCCAGGATCTCCCTCGCCCGGGACGCCCTCTCGCCGGTCTTCCCGTACGTCACCCAGGGCGACGGGCTCTACGCCGACGGCTCCTTCGTGCAGCACACCTGGGTCGCCTACGCGGGGACGTACGGCCAGGTCCTGCTCGACGGACTCGGGCGGCTGTTCGCCCTGCTCGCCGGGTCGCCCTGGGAGGTCACCGACCCCGCCCGGCAGAACGTCCTCGACGCCGTCGAGCACTCCTTCGCGCCGCTCGTCCACGACGGTCTGGTCATGGACGGCGTCAACGGCCGTGCCATCAGCCGGGGTTACCTGCTCGGCGACGACCTGCACCTCATGCGCAGCGACCACTTCCACGGGCAGGCGCTCATCGGCTCGATCGCGCTGCTCGCGGGCGGGGCGGGGGAGGCGCGGCGGGCGAAGTGGTACGGGATGGTGAAGGGATGGATCGAACGGGACAGCGTGACACCGGTGCTGACGGGGGGTCAGTTCGGTGTCGCCGACCTCGCGCGGCTGCACGCCGTCGCCGCCTCGCCCGTCCCGGCGGCCCCGGAACCCCTCGGCCACCGGCTCTTCCCGGCCATGGACCGCGCCGTCCACCGCGGGCCCCGCTTCACCGCCGCCCTGTCCATGGCGAGCGACCGCATCGCCCACTACGAGTGCGGCAACGGCGAGAACCCGCACGGCTGGCACACCGGTTCGGGGATGCTGTACTGGTGGCCGAGTGGTGGTCGGGCCGGTCGGGCCGGTCGGGCCGGTCGGGCCGATCAATACACGGACTGGTTCTGGCCGACCGTCGACTGGTACCGGCTGCCCGGGACCACCGTCTCCACCAAGCGGCTCGCCGACCGCGAAGGGGGCGAGTGGGGCGCGCCGAAGCCGGACGTCCGGTGGGTCGGCGGGGCGACGGACGGTACGTACGCGGCCGTGGGGCAGCATCTCAAGGGTCTCGGTTCCAGCCTGGAGGCCCGTAAGTCCTGGTTCTTCCTCGACGACGCCGTGGTCTGCCTCGGCGCCGGGATCACCTGCGCCGACGCCGTCCCGGTCGAGACGGTCGTGGACAACCGCAACCTGGGGGAAGGCGGCAACCAGGCCTTCGTGCGCGCACGGAACTGGGCGCACCTCGAAGGGCACGGCGGCTGGATCCTGCCGCACGGGCCGTACGGCGCCGAACTGCGCACCCTGCGCGAGGACCGCACCGGCGCCTGGTCCGACATCAACGCGACCAGCACCGACGAGCGGCGCACCCGGCGCTGGCAGACCCTCTGGCTCGACCACGGCACCGACCCGGCCGGCGCCCGCTACCTGTACGTCCTGCTGCCCGGCGCCACCCGTGCCGAGACCGCCGCCCGGGCCGCCGACCGGCACTGGCTGCGCGTCCTCGCCAACGACCCCGGCCGGCAGGCCGTCGCCGTGCCCCGGCTGGGGCTGACCGGCGCGAACTTCTGGCGGGCGGGTACGGTGGGGGACCTGGCCGTCTCCGCGGGGGCGAGCGTGCTCGTCGTCCGCCGGGGCCGTACGGCCGTGCTGCACATCGGCGAGCCACCGCGCACCGGCAGGCCGCTGGAGATCGTCTGGGACCGCCCGGTGCGCGCGGTGACCCGGGCCGGCGAGGGCGTCGAGGTGCTCGCCGCGGACCGCTCTCTGAGGCTGCGCGTCACTCCAGGGATGGCATGTGCCGACCGTGTATGTGAGGTGAGTCTCAGCTGATGGCTTTGTGGTCTCCCTACAAGCCCGGTGCCCTCTGAGCAGTCGGAACGGCTGCACGCGCCTGTGGTTCTGTTCACTGGCACCAGGAAAACGGGCCGGAGACTGTACGGAGTCGACGTCTCGCTTTCCTTGGTGTCCTTCGTAAGGTCGCTACATGACCGTTTTGGAAGAGACGACGGGTGAGCCGACCGGCGAGCCGACGGACGCGCGCGGACGAGTCGCCGAGCTGCACGAGATTCGTGCCAGGGCCGTGGCCGGCCCGAGCGAGAAGGCGACGGCGGCGCAGCACGCCAAGGGCAAGCTGACGGCGCGGGAGCGGATCGAGCTGCTCCTGGACCCGGGTTCCTTCCAGGAGGTCGAGCAGCTGCGCCGGCACCGGGCGCAGGGGTTCGGCCTGGACGCGAAGAAGCCGTACACGGACGGTGTGATCACCGGCTGGGGCACGGTCGAGGGCCGTACGGTCTTCGTCTACGCGCACGACTTCCGGATCTTCGGCGGTGCGCTCGGCGAGGCGCACGCGACCAAGATCCACAAGATCATGGACATGGCCATCGCGGCCGGTGCCCCGCTGGTGTCGCTCAACGACGGCGCGGGTGCCCGGATCCAGGAGGGCGTCAGCGCCCTGGCCGGCTACGGCGGCATCTTCCAGCGCAACACCAAGGCCTCGGGTGTCATCCCGCAGATCAGCGTGATGCTCGGCCCGTGCGCGGGCGGCGCGGCGTACAGCCCGGCGCTCACCGACTTCGTGTTCATGGTCCGTGAGACCTCGCAGATGTTCATCACGGGCCCGGACGTGGTCAAGGCCGTGACCGGCGAGGAGATCAGCCAGAACGGGCTCGGCGGCGCCGACGTGCACGCCGAGACCAGCGGCGTGTGCCACTTCGCGTACGACGACGAGGAGACGTGCATCGCCGAGGTGCGCTACCTGCTGTCGATGCTGCCGCAGAACAACCGCGAGAACCCTCCGCGCACCGAGTCCTCCGACCCGGTCGACCGCCGCAGCGACGTCCTGCTGGACCTGGTCCCGGCGGACGGCAACCGGCCGTACGACATGACGAAGGTCATCGAGGAGCTCGTCGACGACGGCGACTACCTGGAGGTCCACGAGCGCTGGGCGCGGAACATCATCTGCGCGCTGGCCCGCATGGACGGCCAGGTGGTCGGCATCATCGCCAACCAGCCGCAGGTCCTCGCGGGTGTGCTGGACATCGAGGCCAGTGAAAAAGCTGCGCGCTTTGTCCAGATGTGTGACGCTTTCAATGTCCCGATCGTCACCCTGCTGGACGTGCCGGGCTTCCTCCCCGGTGTGGACCAGGAGCACGGCGGAATCATCCGCCACGGCGCGAAGCTGCTGTACGCGTACTGCAACGCGACCGTGCCGAGGATTTCGCTCATCCTGCGCAAGGCGTACGGAGGTGCCTACATCGTCATGGACTCCCAGTCGATCGGGGCGGACCTCACCTACGCCTGGCCGACCAACGAGATCGCCGTGATGGGCGCCGAGGGCGCCGCCAACGTCATCTTCCGCCGGCAGATCGCCGACGCCCAGGACCCCGAGGCCATGCGGGCCCGGATGGTCAAGGAGTACAAGTCCGAGCTGATGCACCCGTACTACGCGGCCGAACGCGGCCTCGTGGACGACGTGATCGACCCCGCCGAGACGCGCGAGGTCCTGGTCAAGTCCCTGGCGATGCTCCAGTCCAAGCACGCCGACCTGCCCTCCCGCAAGCACGGCAACCCCCCGCAGTAACCGAGCGGACCCGCCGCGGCAACCCCGCGGACCTCTCTCTCACGGAGACTGACACCCATGAGCACTCCTGACATCCGCGTCGAGAAGGGCCACGCCGAGCCCGAGGAAGTCGCCGCCATCACGGCCGTCCTCCTGGCCCGCGCGGCCGCCCGCACGTCCGTGGCCCCGGCGCACCGCGGCCGCCCCAGGGCCGGCTGGCGTCGCCTGGAGCGCGAGGGCGGCTTCCGCGCCCCGCACAGCTGGCACTGAGTCCACGCCTCACCACGGCCCCGCTCTCCTCCGGGAGGGCGGGGCCGTCGTGTTGTGCGCCCTTCCAGTCCGTCCGTGCGCCCGTGCGCTCCCGCGAACGGATCAACCGGCGCTGGGCGGCGGGAGTTCAAGATCCCTAATCTGGCGCGGAGATCCGGCGCAGGAGCCGGCACAGCCGGCCCAGGTACCGGCCCAGGAAAGGGACCCCACCACCCGTGACACTCTCGACGCCGCGATGTGCCGTCCGGATCACCATCGCGACCACCCTTCTGACCGTGCTCGCCATGATCCCGGCCGGCGCCGCCGGCCAGAGCTGGCAGCGGGTCGGCACCGACGCCCGCAGCGGCGTCAGCGGCCTCGCCGACGAGGGGCCCTCGGCCGACGGGACCGGCGTGGACGCGCTGATCGTGCACGACAACAAGGCGCCCGGCCAGCGGCGGCTGTCCCGGGTCACCCACCGGGACCGCGGCCCCGACGAGGTCAGTCCGCTGACCTGGAGCGGGGCCGAACCGCAGGACCTGGAGGCGATCGAGGCGATTCCCGGCACGGCGGGGGAGTACATGGCGCTCGCCGCCCGCGGCATCGTCTACCGCGTGCGGGTGGACGGCGACACGGCGGCCGTCGTCGACTACGCGCCCCTGCCCGGCGTCGCCCCGGGCGACGACGACGAGAGCTTCGCGCTGGTGTCCCGGGGCGGCAGGCTCGCCGCGCTGTGGGCCTCCCGGGGCGACGGTCCGGACCACCCCGCCGTCCTGTACGCGGCGCCGCTCACCTTCGCCCCCTGGGGGCAGCCCGAGTTCGGCGCCGTGAGCCGTCGGCCGTACCGGGCGCCGTACCCGGTCGGCGAGGGAACCCGGCACATCACCGACCTCACCGTGACCGACTCCGGCCGGATCCTGGCGAGTTCGGCGGCGGACGCCGATGACGACGGGCCGTTCGACTCCGCCGTGTCCGACATCGGCCGGGTGACCGTCTCCCCGGCCGGCGCCGTGCGCGTCACGCTCGCGGAGTCCCCCACCCTGCTCGGCACCTTCCACGGCTACAAGGTCGAGGCCGTGGAGTGCGTGCCCGGCACCGACCGGGCCCTGCTCGGCACCGACGACGAGAACCACGGCGGCTCCGTGCGCTCCATGCCGTACTGCGGACGCTGAACGCCCGGCGTCGGCACACAACTCGGCCCCTGAACCCACCGGTTCAGGGGCCGTCGTCAGGAGGAGCCGGAGTGCTACCGCAGGCGGGCCATCAGCGCGTGCTCGACCAGGGTGATCAGCGCCGACTTCGCGTCCGCGCGGTGGCGGGCGTCCGTCGTGATGATCGGGGTGTCCGGTCCGATCTGGAGCGCCTCGCGCACCTCGTCGGGGTTGTAGGGCTGCTGGCCGTCGAAGCCGTTGAGGGCGATGACGAACGGCAGCCCGCTGTTCTCGAAGTAGTCGACCGCGGGGAAGCAGTCGGCGAGGCGCCGGGTGTCCACGAGCACGATCGCGCCGATCGCACCGCGCACCAGGTCGTCCCACATGAACCAGAAGCGGTCCTGGCCCGGCGTGCCGAACAGGTACAGGATCAGGTCCTGGTCGAGGGTGATACGGCCGAAGTCCATGGCCACCGTGGTGGTGGTCTTGTCCCCGGTGTGGGTGAGGTCGTCGATGCCCGCGCTGGCGGACGTCATGACGGCCTCGGTGCGCAGCGGGTTGATCTCCGAGACGGCACCCACGAACGTGGTCTTGCCCACGCCGAAGCCGCCCGCCACCACGATCTTCGCGGAGGTGGTGGAGCGGGAAGGACCGCCGCTAGAGCTTGCGAAGTCCACTGAGCACCCTTTCGAGCAGTGTCACGTCTGGCTGGCCACCGGCGTTCTCGTCGCCGCCGGGCTGATGGATGGCGACCAGGCCCGCCTCCGCCAAGTCGGCGACGAGGATCCTGGCCACGCCGAGGGGGATCGTCAGCAGGGCCGAGACCTCGGCCACCGACTTGATCTCCCGGCAGAGGTTGCAGATCCGCTGATGCTCGGGCAACTGGCCCTGCATCTGGTGCGGCTGCGCGGTGGTGTGCACCAGTGCCTCGATGGCGAGCTGGTACCGCGGGCGGGTCCGGCCGCCGGTCATGGCGTACGGACGCACCAGGGGGTTGTTCGATGCGGACGCGGGCGCCGGCTCGGGGCGGCGCTGCGGCTGCACCGGCTGGATGCGCGGGGCCGGCGGCTGGTCGTACGGCGACGGGCCGGGGCCCTGCGGCGCGTACGGCTGCCGGTGGCTCGGGGCGGAGGGGAAGTTGTACCGGTTCGCCGAACCGTCGCCCTGACCCTGACCAGGGCCGTACGACCAGTTCCCCGAATGCGAACCACCTGGGGGTGTTGCCACTTTCTCTCCTCCTCCGACTGTGCCGGGCACCCATCGCTGTGGAGCCGCGTCCCGA
This sequence comes from Streptomyces sp. NPDC055966, assembly GCF_042269865.1. Taxonomy (NCBI): domain Bacteria; kingdom Bacillati; phylum Actinomycetota; class Actinomycetes; order Kitasatosporales; family Streptomycetaceae; genus Streptomyces; species Streptomyces sp. NPDC055966. The sequence goes on along the minus strand of NZ_JBHJYK010000010.1, from coordinate 222,992 downwards.
AACCTTACGGCCCCGGGACGCGAATACGCACCGTCCGATTGTTAGTTGAGAAGGCTGCCCTGGAGCTCCGCACGGAGATCCGGGGTCAGGACCGTGCCCGCGCGGTCCACCAGAAGGGCCATCTCGTACCCGATGAGGCCGATGTCCGCTTCCGGGTGGGCCAGAACCGCGAGCGAGGAGCCGTCGGATACGGACATGATGAAGAGGAATCCCCTCTCCATCTCCACAACAGTCTGGTTCACGGCACCTCCCTCGAAGATCCGGGAGGCGCCTGCCGTCAGAGACGTCAGACCGGAGGCGACGGCCGCGAGCTGGTCCGCGCGGTCGCGGGGGAAGCCCTCGGACATTGCCAGAAGGAGTCCGTCGGCGGAGACCACCACCGTGTGGGACACCCCCGGGGTGTTGTCCACGAAGTTGGTGATCAACCAGTTCAGGTTCTGTGCCGCCTGGCTCATCGGGCTCACACTAACGCTCCTGGTTGTAGGTGCTGTCAGGACCGAAGCCCTGGCCGTTCGTTTCACTGCCTGCGCTGCGTCCGCGCTGGACGCCTCGACGCAGGTTGCTCAGCCTGCCCCGGACGTCCTCCGGGGCGCGGGAGACCTGGGGGCCTCCCTGGGGGGTGCTCTCGGCGGCGCCCTCGACCAGGTTGGCCTTGGGCACCCGCCGCGGCAGACCGGACGCGGTGACCCCGCCCGCCTTCGGCTTCCGGAGCTGCGAGGCCTGCTGCCACCGCGCGTCGTTCGCCGAACGCCAGCCGTTGTCGCCGCCCGCTGCCGGAGCGTCGCCCGGAGCCGGAGCCGGAGCCGGTGCCGGTGCTTCCGGCTGCACACGGGCCGTGCCGTTCGCGGCACTCGAACCGTTGGAACCGCTCGCGGCGGAACCGCGGCGGGGCAGCCCGGCGTCGGTCAGCGCGTGGGCGGCGGGAGAGGCCGGTCCCGGACGGTCGAAGCCTACGCGGTTCCGCTCACTCACGTCAGCGGCCTGCGAGGATTCCGCCTCCGGAGCGTACGGGGCCGGGTAGCCGTTCTGGTACCCGTCCTGCGGCTGCTGCGGCTGCTGCGGCTGCTGCGGCCAGTCGTCCTGGTAGGAGTGCGCCGGGGCCGGATCGGTGTACGCCGGGTCGGGGTAGCCGCCGGCCGAGAAGCTCTCGCCCTGCGGCAGACCGCCGTTCGGCGCGAAGAACTGGTCCTCGTACGGCTTGTCGTAGCTCTCCTCGTACGCGGCCTGCCGCGGCTCCTCGTACGCCTGCTCCTGGTAGGCCTGCTGCGGCTGCTCCTGGAACGCCTGCTGCGGCTGCTGCGCCTGGTAGCCCGAGCGGCCGTCGAACAGCGGGTCCGCGTAGGCGGCGGGCGCCTCGGGCTCCGGCTGCTCGGCCTGCGGCTGTCCCTGGCCCTGCGCCTCCAGGGCCGCGCGGCGCTCCTCGCGCATCAGCGAGCGGCCGACCGGGTCCAGCTCCCGGATGTCGTCGGGGATCTCCGGGTACCGGCTGTCGTCGAAGCCGAGCTCGGCTGCGGTCCGCAGAGGCTGCTGCGCCTGGCCGAAGCTCTCACCCTGGAACTGCTGGAACTGCTGCTCCGGGATGATCTGCGAGACCGTGAACTCCTCGCGGTCCAGCGGCGTCTCGCCGCCGCCACCGTGCGTGATCGCGTCGGGCAGCATGACCAGGGAGGTCGTGCCGGCCTGCTCGCCCGAGGGGCGCAGCTGGACGCGGATGCCGTGCCGGTCGGACAGCCGGCCGACCACGAACAGGCCCATGCGCTGGGAGATCGCGGCGTCCACGGTCGGCGGGTTGGCCAGCTTGTGGTTGATGTCCGCGAAGTCCTCGGCCGTCAGGCCGATGCCCTTGTCGTGGATCTCGATCATGATGCGGCCGTCGGGGAGACGGGTCGCGGTGACGCGGACCTTGGTCTGCGGGGAGGAGAACGTCGTCGCGTTCTCCAGCAGCTCGGCGAGCAGGTGCACGAGGTCGGTGACCGCGCGGCCGTGGATCTCGGCCTCCGGCACACCGGACAGCTCGATGCGCTCGTACTGCTCCACCTCGGAGGAGGCGGCGCGCAGCACGTCGACCAGCGGGACCGGCTGGTCCCAGCGGCGGCCGGGCTCCTCGCCGGCGAGGACCAGGAGGTTCTCGCCGTTGCGGCGCATACGGGTGGCCAGGTGGTCCAGCTTGAAGAGGTTCTCCAGCTGGTCCGGGTCGGCCTCGTTGTTCTCCAGGTCGGTGATCAGGGTCAGCTGGCCCTCGATCAGCGACTGGTTGCGGCGCGACAGGTTGGTGAAGATCGCGTTGATGTTGCCCCGCAGCAGCGCCTGCTCGGAGGCGAGCCGGACCGCCTCGCGGTGGACCTGGTCGAAGGCGCGGGCGACCTCGCCGATCTCGTCCTTGGTGGTGATCGGGATCGGGGTCACCCGGGTGTCGACCCGGCCGGGGTCGGTGCGCGAGAGCTGGTCGACCAGCATCGGCAGACGCTGCTCGGCGATGCCGAAGGCGGCGTTGCGCAGCTGGCGCATCGAGCGGCTCATCTGGCGGGCCACGGCACCGGCCAGGATGAACGCGAGCAGCAGGGCGACCACGACGACGGCACCGGTGGTGATCGCGGAGGTCTTGGCGTCGTCGGCGATGCCGGAGGCCTCGTTCACGGCCTTGTCGGCCATGCCCGACTCGATGTCGCGGTACGCGTTGAACTTGAGCGTGTTGACCGCCCACCAGTTCTGCGCGGTGATGCCCTTCTGGGCGAGCGCCGCACGCGCGGCGGGGTCGGTGGAGTCCAGGGTGGCGAGCGCCGTGACCATCTTCTGCGGGTCGGACGGCGGCGCGACGTAGCTCGGGTCCTTGGCCTTGGCCTGCTGGGCCATCGTCACGGCCTGGGTCTGGATGTCCTTCTTCTCGGCGTCCAGCTTGTCCGCGTCGGCCTGGGTGCCACCGCCGATGTACTCCTCGACGGCGATGCCCTCCAGGTAGGCGTACGAGGACAGGGCGACGCGCTGGCTGGCCAGGTTGGGGGCGTCCGGGCCCGGCTTGACCAGGATGTGCATGCCGATCGAGCGCTCCAGCGACAGGGCCGCCTTGGTGAGCGAGATGGCGTAGACGGTACGGCCGTAGGAGGTGATGTTGCCGGTGCCGAGACCGAGCTCGTTGGCGAACTCCATCAGCGGGTGGGCGACCTTGACGTAGCCCTCCTCGGTCTGCACACCGGTGAACTTGGAGGTGTACGCACCCGCGCGCAGCGTCTGGAGGAAGGGCTCCGCCTCGCGGAACAGCTTCAGCCGGCGCTCCAGGCCGGACTTGTGCGGCATGTTCTGCGCGGCCTGGTCGAAGGCGTCGGCGGCCTTGTCGGTCGCGTTCTGGACCGCCGTGACGGTCGCCTTGTCCTGGGCGGTCTCCAGCTTGCCCTTCAGCAGGGGCGCGGCGGCGGTGTCGCGCTCCTGGTAGAGCGCGTCGGCGTAGGAGAGCGAGGCGCGCACGAGCCGGGCGGTGTTCTCGGCGTCACGGGCCTGCTGCCAGGTGTCGATCGAGTTCTTCACCTGGAAGCCGCCCATGACGAGACCGACCGCCACGGGTATGAGCAGGATCGCGTTCAGTCTGGTCGGCACCCGCCAGTTGCGCGGGGAGAAACGACCGCCGCTCGGGGCCTGCGGGGCCGCCGGTTCCGCGCCGGTCATGGGGGTGGGCGCCGCAGCGCGCGGCGGCGGGGTGAAGTTGCCCCGTGCCGACGGCTCGGGACCGTTCTTGCTTCGCCTCACTCGACCAACAACCTCTCGGCGGTCGGCACCTACGTCGTGCCGCAGAGTCTCTCAGAGCCCGGTTCGTCATCGACTACTGAGTACGTCTTTGACTATTGGGCAGTTCAGGCATTCCAGCACGTGGACCAGTGCTCTTCCAAACAGTGGAAACCTGTGAAGGGGCCTGTCGCAGGTGGCAGATAAAACGGTCATAAAGAGCGAGCCCCGCCAAAAGGCGGGGCGATTGTGAGCGCAGCGGTACAGCCCGACTGCGTCGCGTGGTGATACCCGGGGATTCCTCTGCCGAACTGTTATGAACACCGGAGCCGACCGTGTCAAAGGCCACAGCCGGCTCCGGTCCGATTACGACAACTGCCGTACGGCACGTCGTACTTGAGCACGTATGCACGTGCTGACCAGCACTTGTGCTACCGCAGGCGGGCCATCAGCGCGTGCTCGACCAGCGTGATCAACGCCGACTTCGCGTCCGCGCGGTGGCGGGCGTCCGTCGTGATGATCGGGGCGTCCGGCCCGATCTGGAGCGCCTCGCGCACCTCGTCGGGGTTGTAGGGCTGCTGGCCGTCGAAGCCGTTGAGGGCGACGACGAACGGCAGCCCGCTGTTCTCGAAGTAGTCGACCGCGGGGAAGCAGTCGGCCAGGCGCCGGGTGTCCACGAGCACCACCGCGCCGATCGCACCGCGCACCAGGTCGTCCCACATGAACCAGAAGCGGTCCTGGCCCGGCGTGCCGAACAGGTACAGGATCAGGTCCTGGTCGAGGGTGATACGGCCGAAGTCCATGGCGACGGTGGTCGTCGTCTTGTCCCCGGTGTGGGTGAGGTCGTCGATGCCCGCGCTGGCGGACGTCATGACGGCCTCGGTGCGCAGCGGGTTGATCTCCGAGACGGCGCCGACGAACGTGGTCTTGCCCACGCCGAAGCCGCCCGCCACCACGATCTTGGCGGAGGTGGTGGCCCGGCCCGCGTCAGAGCTTGCGAAGTCCACTGAGCACCCTTTCGAGCAGCGTCACGTCCGGAGCGCCACCGTTGTTCTCGTCGCCACCGGGCTGGTGGATGGCGACCAGGCCGGCCTCGGCGAGGTCGGCCACCAGGATCCGGGCCACCCCGAGCGGCATGGCCAGCAGCGCGGAGACCTCCGCGACCGACTTGACCTCACGGCACAGGTGGCAGATGCGCTGGTGCTCCGGGAGCAGCCCCATGAGCGCTGCCGGGTCGGCCGTCGTGCTGATCAGCGCCTCGATGGCGAGCTGATAGCGAGGCCGCGTCCGGCCGCCGGTCATCGCGTACGGACGGACCAGCGGCTGGTCGCCCTCGTCCCCGTACGGTTCCGCGTACGGATCGTGATGGGCGGTGGGCGGGGTCATGAATCCTCCGGGCGGGACAGCAGGTCGGTCGGTCAAGCCGTCTGTCGGGGGCCGGTGGGGGGATTGTGTCGGCCGGACGGTGGTTTGGTGAGGTGGGTGGTGCCGGGGGCGGTCAGTGGAGCAGACTGCCTTGGAGTTCGGCGCGCAGATCCGGGGTGAGTACCGCCCCTGCGCGGTCGACGAGCAGTGCCATCTCGTAGCCGACGAGACCGATGTCGCACTCCGGGTGGGCCAGGACCGCGAGGGACGACCCGTCCGAGACGGACATCAGGAAGAGGAACCCCCGCTCCATCTCGACGACCGTCTGTGCCACGTTGCCGCCCTCGAAGATCCGGGATGCCCCGGCGGTCAGCGAGGTGAGCCCCGAGGCGACGGCCGCGAGCTGGTCGGCGCGGTCCCGCGGGAAGCCTTCGGACATCGCCAGCAGAAGGCCGTCGGCGGAGACCACCACCGTGTGCGACACCCCGGGGGTGTTGTCCACGAAGTTGGTGATCAACCAGTTCAGGTTCTGTGCCGCCTGGCTCATCGGACTCAACTAACGCTCCTGCTGGTGAGTGGGGCTCGGGTAGCTGCCGGTCTGGCCGCTTCCGGCCTGACGGCCCTGAGCGATACCCCGACGGAGATTGGTCAGCCGTCCGCGTACGTCGTCAGGCGCACGCGAGATCTGCGGACCGGCCTGGTGCTGTTGCTGCTGAGCCGTGCCCGGGACGAGGTTCGCCCGGGGCACCCGGCGCGGCAGGCCGGAGGTGGTGATACCGCCCGCGGCGGGCTGCCGCACACGTTCGGCCTGCCGGACGAGGTCGTCGTTCGGCGAGGTGCGCCAGGAGCCGGTGGTCGAGCCGTTGCCGGTGCCGCCCGCACCGCCCGGGTTCGCACCGCGCTGCGGAGCAGGGGCGGGCGCCTGCGGCTGCTGCGGTGCGGCCGTGCCGTCCTGCGGACCGCCGTGGAACCAGTTGGTCTCCAGCGTGTCGTACAGCGGCGTACGGCCGTCCATGGGACCGCTGGCCGGCGGCAGGGCCTCCGGCTCGCGCTGCACCGGACGCGACGGCTGCTGCTGCGACGGCTGCTGCTGGGCCGGCGGGCGCGGGGTGCCGAAGTCGTTCCGGACGGGCGGCTGCGGGCGCTCGAACTGGCCGGTGTGCGCCGGGTTCTGCTGCTGCCCGGGCAGCGCGTGCTGTCCGGTGGAGCTGCCGTCGAAGCCGCCGTCGTAGGCCTGCGGGGCCGCGTACCGGCCGCCGTCGCGGCGGCTGTCGTCCGGCCGCGCGGGCGCCGGGCTGCCGAAGACGTCGGAGCGGAGGAACTGCCCGTCGTCCGGCTGACCGGCGGGGCCGTCGAACCGGCCCGGCAGCTGCGGGGCCTCGGGCCGGGCGAACTGCCCGGTCTGCTGCGGGTTGTCCGGGCGGGCGAACCGGCCGGACTGCTGCGGGGCGTCGGGCTGGGTGAACTGGCCCGTGTGCTGGGAGCCGTCGAAGCCGTTCAGCTCGGGGCGCGGGAACTCGCCCGTGGCGGACGGACCGTGGTCGTCGAACGCGGGTATCGCCGGTATCTCCGCCGTCGCCCCCGGACCCTGGCGGTCGTCGACGCGCGGCATGCGCGCGGTGTGCGCCGGGTCCTGCTCGTCGTGGCCGCGCGGGGCGTCCAGCGAGGCACGCGACAGCGGGGCACCGGAGTCGCTCCAGCTCGGCGTGCGCGGCTGCTGCGGCTCGGCGCCGGGCAGCTCGGCCCGCGGCCCGCCGCGCGGCGGCAGCTGGGGCTGACGGCCCTGGTCGGCGGGGGCGGCGGGGCGCTGCGGGCCGCGGCCGCCGAAGGCGTCCTGCTGCGGCCCGGCCGGGTTCGCGGCCTGGAGGTTCTGCGGGGCGCCCGGCGCCTGAGCGCCGAAGCCGCCCGCGGTGGAACCCGTGGGGACCGCCCGGCCCTGCTGCGGACCGCCGGGGCCGCCGAACGCACCGGCACCGCCCTGCGGGCCGCGCGCTCCGCCCGGCGCACCGGGACGGCCGCCCTGGCCTCCGCCGGGCAGCGCGGCCCGGGGACCCTGGCCGGCGCCGACCTGACCGCGCGGGGCGGGACCGGAACCGAGCAGACCGCCGCCGGCCGGAGCGCCGCCGAGGGCACCGCCGTTGCCGGCCTGTCGCCGGGCCGCGGCCGCACCCGCGGCGGCCTGCGCGGCGGCGGGACCGCCGGAGCCACCGGGCGCGCCCGGCTTGCCCGGGGCGGGCTTCTTGCCGCCCTGGGCCACGTCCACGGGCAGCATGACCAGCGCGGTCGTACCACCGGAGTCGGACGGGCGCAGCTGGATGCGGATGCCGTGCCGCTGGGACAGACGACCGACCACGAAGAGGCCCATGCGGCGGGAGACGGAGACGTCCACGGTGGGCGGCGAGGCGAGCCGCTCGTTGATCGCCGCGAGGTCCTCGGGGGACAGGCCGATACCGGTGTCGTGGATCTCGATCAGCACGCGGCCGTCGGGCAGCGCGTGACCGGTGACCTTGACCTTGGTCTGCGGCGAGGAGAACGAGGTCGCGTTCTCCAGCAGCTCGGCGAGCAGGTGCACGAGGTCGTTGACGACGCGGCCGGCGACCTCGGTCGTCGGCACGGACGCCAGCTCGATGCGCTCGTACTGCTCCACCTCGGACGCGGCGGCGCGGAGCACGTCGACCAGCGGGACCGGGCGGGTCCAGCGGCGGCCGGGCTCCTCGCCCGCGAGGACGAGGAGGTTCTCGCCGTTACGGCGCATACGCGTGGCGAGGTGGTCGAGCTTGAACAGCGAGGACAGCTGGTCCGGGTCGGCCTCGCGGGACTCCAGTTCGGAGATGAGCGAGAGCTGACGCTGGATGAGGCCCTGGGAACGGCGCGAGAGGTTGGTGAACATCGCGTTGACGTTGCCCCGGAGCAGGGCCTGCTCGGCGGCGAGGCGGACCGCCTCGCGGTGCACGTCGTCGAAGGCCGCGGCGACCTGGCCGATCTCGTCCCTGGAGTGCACACCGACGGACTCGACGGAGGTGTCGACGTCCTGCGGGTCGGACTCGGAGAGCTGCTTGACCAGCTCGGGCAGGCGGTCCTGGGCGACCTTGGTCGCGGTCTCCTGGAGCCGGCGCAGCGAGCGGATCATGGAGCGGGCCACGACGAACGCGCCGACCAGCGAGACGCCGAGGACGAGCAGGATCAGCGCACCGGAGATGATGGCGTCCTGCTGGGTGGCGCTCTTCAGCTCGCGGGCCTTCTGCTCCATCTCCTCCAGCAGCGTGTGCTCGATCTTCTTCATCTGCTCGATCTTGGTCGAGCTGTCGTCCACCCAGTCGCGGTACGACCGCGCCGGCAGCTGCTGCATACCGCTGGCGGACTCGAAGGCGCGCTTGGCGTAGGTGTCGGCGGCCTCGATCGTCGGGTTGCCCTCGTCGATCGGCTTGAGGAGTTCCTCGGCGTTCTGGCTGGAGTAGATCTTGCGGAAGATCGCCAGCTCGGAGTTCTCGCTCTGGAACGCCGACTGGCCGTAGAGCCGGTCGTTCTCGGAGAGGTCGCCCTTGGAGGCGGTGGTCGAGGGCAGCGCGGCGGCGATGGTCGCGCGCTCCACGGAGGCGTACTCCTTGGCGGTGGAGAAGGCCGCCAGGGCGCGGGTGCGCGAGATCATCTCCGGGTTGCTGGACGCCTCGGCCATGTCCTGGGACAGCGAGATCAGCTGGGTGATCAGGCGGTGGTAGGACTCGATGGTCTGGGTCGAGTTGCCCGGCGACTGGTAGGCGGACCGGCGGATCTTGGCCAGGTCGTCCAGCTGGTTGGCGAGGCCGACGAGCGCGTCGCGGACGCCCTGGAGCTGGCCGTCCTTGCTGGCCGCGTCGATCTGCTCGGAGGCGTCGAGGAAGTTCTCGCGGGCCCGGTCGGTCTTCTCCTGGTAGCCCTTGACCGTGTAGTCGGTGGCCTTCAGACCGTGCGACATCGGACCGGCCGACTGGTCGCGCTCCTCCTGGAGCGCGGCGGCCAGTTCCGTGGCCTGCTTGGTCATGTCCGTCAGCAGCTTCATGTTGTCGAGCTGCTGGATGTCGTTGATGTTCTGGTCGATGCGCAGCGCGCCCAGCGAGGTCGCCGCGACCACGGGGAGGGCGAGCAGCGAGACCAGACGCGTGGAGATGCGCCAGTTGCGCAGGGCCATGCGCGAACCGGGGCCGGTGGTGCCCTTGACGGGCTTGACGGCCGGGGTGGTGGCCGCGGAGCCGCCGGGGGAGGCGGAAGCGGTCGAGGAGGTCGGACCCGACGGGCCGCCGGGCCGCCCGCCGCGCTCACCGCCGTCACCGGACGGGGCCGGGCCCTGGTTCTGGGCGTGCTGGGAGGAGGAGCCGCCCTTCATGGGAGCAGTCCCGTCGTGTGGCTCCGGCTCCGCCGAAGCGCTGCCATCCCTCTTGAAACGTCCCTGCACTAGCGTCGCAACCTCTGGACCAGGCACCCCTCCGCGAGCGGAGGGACACGGTGTCGGCGTTGTGGGGAGCGCCCTGAAAACGTCCCCCGATGGTCTTGAGTGACCGGCGCTGGTTCCCCCTGTCTCGCCGCCACCCGGCGCTGCGTCGCGCCGCCTGTGCGCCGGCTCGATCCTGCGGCGGTCCGTGGAATTCCAGCACAGTGCCGGATCTCCAACAAGGGCCGTGGACCGAGCCGTGACCTCGGTGACGGGCTGTGAGTGCCATGTCACCTGACGTGGAAGCTTATCCCGTGCATAACGGGTGAAACCAGGCGAGTTGTCGGTCGGCGTCAGGTGTCCCAGTCGCCATGATCAGGAGCGGAATGAGGGCTTCAGGTGGTCAATGTCCGTTTCGTAAGGCCGGATTGACGAAGTGATTTGACCGCTTTGTCCGCGACGCCGTGAGGAAACTCACATGCGCCACAGGGGCAGTTGGCGCCGTCGGCAGGGAATTGGATGTTTAGCCTGACGCTTTACAAGGGTGACGACTCTGCAAACCCACTCGACCAGAGGGCACAGGACGACAACGGTGAAGACGACGATGATGTTCCACAAGATCGCTAATCCTCGGCGCACGACCCTGGCGCACCTCAAGGACGCCGGCGAGCTGCAGACCGCCGAGCTGCCGGAGCACTCCGTCGACCTTCCGGTCCACACGGCCAACCCGCGGCGCACCGTCCTGGTGGACGTCCCGGCCCAGGCGGTGGCCGCAGAGTAGCCGACGGGCGCGGAGCGGCCGCGCGGCCGCTCACCTATTCCGCCGAATTCCGGGCACCGGGGAATTCGGCGGAAGGCATTTCCGGGAGGAATCCGACCCCTCGACCGGTTAACCTGGGGCGTCAGCACGCCGGTTCTCAACTGTGAGGGGCGCAAGGATCCCGTGCGCATCGCCAGGTTCTCCATCGACGGGAACGTCGCCTTCGGCGCGGTCGAGGGCGACAAGCAGGACGAGCTCGTCCTGGACATCATCAAGGGCATTCCCTACGGCGTCGACTTCGAGCTCAGCGGTGTCAAGGTCCCGCTGAGCAAGGTCAGGCTCCTGCCCCCGGTCATCGGCAACAAGATCGTGGCCTTCGGCCGCAACTACGCGGACCACGCGAAGGAGCTGGGCAACGAGGTCCCGGACGCGCCGTTCGCCTTCTTCAAGCCGAGCACCTCGATGATCGCCTCCGGCGACGACATCCAGTACCCGCCCTTCTCCGAGGAACTGCACCACGAGGCCGAGCTGGCCGTCGTCATCGGCCGCATGTGCCGCGAGGTCCCGCGCGAGCGCGTCAAGGACGTGATCTTCGGCTACACCTGCGCGAACGACGTCACCGCCCGCGACGTGCAGAAGCGCGAGAAGCAGTGGGCCCGGGCCAAGGGCTTCGACACCTCCTGCCCGCTCGGCCCCTGGGTGGAGACGGACCTGGACCTCGCGCGCGCGAACGACCTGACCGTCCAGTGCACGGTCAACGGCGAGCAGCGCCAGCTCGGCCGCACGAGCGAGATGATCCACCCCATCGAGGACCTGGTCGTCAACATCTCCGAGGCCATGACCCTGCTCCCCGGCGACGTCATCCTCACCGGCACCCCCGCGGGGGTCGGCCCCCTGAACGTCGGCGACGAGGTCGCCGTCACCATCGAAGGCATCGGCACACTCACCAACAAGGTTGTCAAGCGTGGCTAGCGCACCCGGCTCCCCCGTACGCGTCCGTTTCTGCCCCTCGCCCACCGGTAACCCGCATGTGGGCCTGGTCCGCACCGCCCTGTTCAACTGGGCGTTCGCCCGGCACCACCAGGGCACTCTGGTCTTCCGCATCGAGGACACCGACGCGGCCCGCGACTCCGAGGAGTCGTACGACCAGCTGCTCGACGCGATGCGCTGGCTCGGCTTCGACTGGGACGAGGGCCCCGAGATCGGCGGCCCGCACGCGCCGTACCGCCAGTCGCAGCGCATGGACCTCTACAAGGACGTCGCGCAGAAGCTGCTGGACGCCGGTCACGCCTACCACTGCTACTGCTCCCAGGAGGAGCTGGACTCCCGCCGCGAGGCCGCCCGCGCCGCCGGCAGGCCGTCCGGCTACGACGGCCACTGCCGCGACCTCACCCCCGCACAGGTCGAGGAGTACCGGGCCCAGGGCCGCAGCCCGATCGTCCGCTTCCGGATGCCGGACGAGACGATCACCTTCACCGACCTGGTCCGCGGCGAGCTGACCTTCACGCCGGAGAACGTGCCGGACTACGGCATCGTCCGCGCGAACGGCGCCCCGCTGTACACCCTGGTCAACCCGGTCGACGACGCCCTGATGGAGATCACCCACGTCCTGCGCGGCGAGGACCTGCTCTCCTCCACCCCGCGCCAGATCGCGCTGTACAAGGCGCTGATCGAGCTGGGCATCGCGAAGCGGACCCCGGCCTTCGGCCACCTGCCGTACGTGATGGGCGAGGGCAACAAGAAGCTCTCCAAGCGCGACCCGGAGTCGTCCCTCAACCTCTACCGGGACCGGGGCTTCCTGCCCGAGGGCCTGCTCAACTACCTGTCCCTGCTGGGCTGGTCGCTCTCCGCGGACAAGGACATCTTCACGATCGAGGAGATGGTCGCGGCCTTCGACATCTCCGACGTGAACCCCAACCCGGCGCGCTTCGACCTGAAGAAGTGCGAGGCGATCAACGCGGACCACATCCGCATGCTGGATGTGAAGGAGTTCGCCGGCCGCTGCGCCCCCTGGCTGCAGGCCCCGTTCGCCCCCTGGGCGCCCGAGGACTTCGACGAGGAGAAGTGGGCGGCGATCGCCCCGCACGCGCAGACCCGCCTCAAGGTGCTCTCCGAGATCACCGACAACGTCGACTTCCTGTTCCTGACGGAGCCTGTCTTCGACGAGGCGTCCTGGACGAAGGCGATGAAGGAGGGCAGCGACGCTCTGCTCCGCACGGCCCGCGAGAACCTGGAGGCGGCGGACTGGACCTCCGCCGAGTCCCTGAAGGAGGCCGTCCTGGCCGCCGGCGAGGCCCACGGCCTCAAGCTCGGCAAGGCCCAGGCCCCGGTCCGCGTCGCCGTCACCGGCCGCACCGTCGGCCTGCCGCTCTTCGAGTCCCTGGAAGTCCTGGGCAAGGAGAAGACGCTGGCCCGCATCGACGCGGCGCTGGCCAAGCTCGCCGCGTAACCGTCGTCGCCGCCGTACCCGCAGGGGCGGCATCCGGAAGTTCCCGGATGCCGCCCCTGTCGCGTTCCTCACGGGATAGGTTCGGATCATGACGATCAGAGCCGTTGTCTGGGACGTCGACGACACCCTCTTCGACTACACGACCGCGGACCGGCAGGGCATGCGGGCGCATCTGGTGGCCGAGGGGCTGTTCGACGGGTACGGCGGTGCCGAGGCGGCCCTGGCCCGGTGGCGGGAGGTCACCGACCAGCAGTGGGCGCGGTTCGCGGCGGGGGAGCGCGGCTTCCAGGACCAGCGGCGCGACCGCGTGCGTGTGTTCCTCGCCGCGGACCTGACCGACGACGAGGCCGACGCCTGGTTCCAGCGGTACATAGGGCACTACGAGGCCGCCTGGAGCCTCTTCCCGGACGTCCTGCCCGCCCTGGAGGCCCTCTCGGCCAGTCACCGGCACGCGGTGCTGTCCAACTCCAGCATCACGGTCCAGGAGCACAAGCTGCGCACCCTCGGCATCCGCGACCGCTTCGAGGCCGTCCTGTGCGCCGCCGAGCTGGGCGTCTCCAAGCCGGAGCCCGGGGCCTTCCGCGCGGCCTGCGAGGCTCTCGCGCTGCCCCCGCACGAGGTGGCGTACGTCGGCGACCACCCGGAGATCGACGGACGGGGCGCCGCCGAGGCCGGGCTGGTGTCGGTGTGGATCGACCGCGGCGGGGCCGCTGAGCGGCCGGCCGGCGAAGCGGTCGGGCACGGCGCCGTCCACCGGATCACGACCCTCGCCGAACTCCCCGCGCTCGTCCGCGCGGATACCCGTTTTGGAGCCCCGTCCACCTTCGGGTAATGTTCTTCCTGCGCCGAGGGGAGCGGGCCGAAAGGCCGGAGCCCCGAGGAGCAAACTAGAACGAGAACCCCACAGGGGGTTGAGTTCCAGTGGCCTATGGTGTAATTGGCAGCACGACTGATTCTGGTTCAGTTAGTCTTGGTTCGAGTCCAGGTAGGCCAGCTCGCAGAGCTCATCTGCAAAGCCCCCGTTGTGTAGCGGCCTAGCACGCTGCCCTCTCAAGGCAGTAGCGCCGGTTCGAATCCGGTCGGGGGTACTGATCTCGATCTCGTCGGGATCGCTAGGGCCCCCGTTGTGTAGCGGCCTAGCACGCCGCCCTCTCAAGGCGGTAGCGCCGGTTCGAATCCGGTCGGGGGTACTGACTGGTCTAAACCATCATTGGTCTATGGTGTAATTGGCAGCACGACTGATTCTGGTTCAGTTAGTCTTGGTTCGAGTCCAGGTAGACCAGCTCGGACCTGCGGAAACGCAGTGTCCACGCCCCCGTTGTGTAGCGGCCTAGCACGCCGCCCTCTCAAGGCGGTAGCGCCGGTTCGAATCCGGTCGGGGGTACAGGAGAAGGCCCTTCGCTTCGGCGGAGGGCCTTCGTCGTGTCCGACGCCGGCTACTCGAAGCCGTACCGCCGCGCCGTCTCCTCCTCCTGGGCCAGCCGGTGCAGCGCCTGCAGTACCGGCTCGTTGAGGACCGCCCCCAGGATCGCGAACTCGACCCGCTCCGCCTGCGACGGATACGCCTCCATGTTGTCCAGGTCGAGGACGGCTGTCCGGTACATCAACTCGGCGTACGGCACGAGCAGTTCGGCGCCGAAGGTGTAGCCGATCCGGCGGAACGCGGCCACCGCCACCACCAGCGAGCGGTACGCGGGCGAGAGGGTCGTGAGCTGCTTGGCGTTCGTCCAGCCGAGCTGCTCCAGGAGCGCTCCGACCTCCCGGTGCGCGGCCTGGACGTACTCGTCCTCCGCGTCCGGCTCCGGCACCTGCGGCAGCGCCCACAGTGCCGCGCCCAGGCGGATCGTGCGGGGCAGGGAGTCGTCGTCCACGTGCCCGAGCACCTCGCGCACCTTCGCCACCGGCACCCGGCCCACCTGGATCATCGCCCGCACCAGCCGCAGCCGGCGCAGATGCTCCTCGTCGTACTCGGCCGTCGTGGCGTTGATCTGGCGGCCCGGCGGCAACAGCCCTTCGCGCAGGTAGTACTTGATCGTCGCCGTGGACACACCGCTCTGTTCGCTCAGTTCGGCCAGCCGCATCTCTTGCGCTCCTTCTCGGATAACGGCACTATCCAAGCATTGCTACTTGGATAGCTTCGCTCACCAATGAAGGGGGAGTGGTCATGGTGAACCGAACGACCGCTGACGCGAAGGGCGAGGTCGTCGTCCTGCTGATCGGCATGCGGATCAACCGCTTCTGGGCGGTGCACCTCTGGCTGCCGGTGATGCTCGCGATGCTCCGCATGCTGCGGGATCTGCGGAAGGAACCCGAGCGCGGCCTGCTCAGCCACGTCCTGCTGACGGCCTCGCCGCGGACGTACTACGTCGTGCAGTACTGGGAGTCCAAGGACCGGCTGTACGCCTACGCGACGGCTTCGGACGCCTTCCATCACAAGGCCTGGGCGCGCCTCAACCGCAAGGAGCGGGACGGGAAGCTGCGCGGGCAGGTCGGCATCTGGCACGAGTCGTACGTCGTGCCCGAGGGGTCGTACGAGGCGATCTACGGCGACATGCCCGCGTTCGGGCTGGCCGCGGCGCACGGGCAGGTCCCGCTGGAGCGGCGGGGCCGGTACGCGAAGGACCGGTTCGCCTACCGGTCGAAGGGGGTGCCGGTCGCGGAGAAGACCGGCTGACCGGGGGGATCGGGGGATCGGGGGATCGGGGAGGGCTTGCCGCGGCGTTGAGGCAGGCCCTCCCCGGCGTCCCCGGACGTGTCCCCGGGCGGCGCCTGCTCAGCCCGAGCGGCGCAGGGCCTCGGAGAGGCGGGCGGCGGCGTCGATGACCGCCTGGGCGTGCATCCGGCCGGGATGGCGCGTCAGGCGCTCGATCGGGCCCGAGACGGACACGGCGGCCACCACGCGGTTGGAGGGGCCGCGCACGGGCGCGGAGACGGACGCGACGCCCGGCTCGCGCTCGCCGATGGACTGGGCCCAGCCGCGGCGCCGTACGCCCGACAGGGCCGTCGCCGTGAAGCGGGCGCCCTGCAGGCCCCGGTGCAGCCGCTCGGGCTCCTCCCAGGCCATGAGGATCTGCGCCGAGGAGCCGGCCTTCATCGTGAGCGTGGAGCCCACCGGAACGGTGTCCCGAAGGCCGGACAGCCGTTCCGCCGCGGCCACGCAGATGCGCATGTCACCCTGGCGCCGGTAGAGCTGCGCGCTCTCGCCCGTGACGTCGCGGAGGTGGGTGAGCACGGGGCCGGCCGTGGCGAGCAGGCGGTCCTCGCCGGCCGCCGCCGCCAGTTCCGCGAGGCGCGGGCCGAGAATGAAACGGCCCTGCATGTCGCGTGCCACCATGCGGTGGTGTTCCAGGGCCACGGCCAGGCGGTGGGCCGTGGGTCGTGCCAGTCCGGTGGCCCCGACCAGACCCGCGAGGGTGGCCGGACCGGACTCCAGAGCGCTCAGGACGAGGGCCGCCTTGTCCAGAACGCCGACGCCGCTACTGTTGTCCATGCAACGATACTCATGTCTCACTCTGTGAAACGCAAGTTCAATTTTCCGTGGAACGCGCCACTCTGGAAACACACAGGCGGCCCGCGGACCAACGGGCCCGGTGGCGGACGCCCGGAATCACGACGTTCAGGGGCCCTCGCAAGGGCAGCCGCCGCATCCTCAGGATCTCTAGTTGGGCCGGCGCACGTCTGCCGGCCGGAGGGAAAGCGATGGGTAGGACACTCGCGGAGAAGGTCTGGGACGACCACGTCGTCCGGCGCGCCGAGGGCGAGCCCGACCTCCTCTACATCGATCTGCACCTCCTGCACGAGGTGACCAGCCCGCAGGCCTTCGACGGGCTGCGCAAGAGCGGTCGCCAGGTGCGCCGTCTCGACCTCACCATCGCGACCGAGGATCACAACACCCCGACCCTCGACATCGACAAGCCCATCGCGGACCCCGTCTCCCGTGCCCAGCTGGAGACGCTGCGCAAGAACTGCGCCGAGTTCGGGGTGCGGCTGCACCCGCTGGGCGACGTCGAGCAGGGCGTCGTGCACGTCGTCGGCCCGCAGCTCGGTCTGACGCAGCCCGGTACGACCGTCGTCTGCGGCGACTCGCACACCTCCACGCACGGTGCCTTCGGCGCGCTGGCGTTCGGCATCGGCACCTCCCAGGTCGAGCACGTGCTGGCCACCCAGACGCTGCCGCTGGCCCGCCCGAAGACCATGGCGATCACGGTCGAGGGCGAACTGCCCGAGGGCGTCACCGCCAAGGACCTGATCCTGGCGATCATCGCCAGGATCGGCACGGGCGGCGGCCAGGGCTACATCCTGGAGTACCGCGGCTCCGCCATCGAGAAGCTCTCGATGGAGGCCCGGATGACCATCTGCAACATGTCGATCGAGGCCGGCGCCCGCGCGGGCATGATCGCCCCCGACGAGACCACCTTCGCGTACCTCAAGGGCCGCGCCCACGCACCCGAGGGCGCGGACTGGGACGCCGCCGTCGCGTACTGGAAGACCCTGCGCACCGACGACGACGCGGTCTTCGACGCCGAGGTCGTCATCGACGCCGCCGAGCTGTCGCCGTTCGTCACCTGGGGCACCAACCCCGGCCAGGGCGCGCCGCTTTCGGCCGACGTCCCCGACCCGGCTTCGTACGAAGACGCTTCGGAGCGCCTCGCCGCCGAAAAGGCCCTGGAATACATGGGGTTGGAGGCCGGCCAGCCGCTGCGCTCCATCGAGGTGGACACCGTCTTCGTAGGCTCCTGCACCAACGGCCGCATCGAGGACCTGCGTGCCGCCGCCGAGCTCCTCAAGGGCCGCAAAGTCGCCGACGGCGTACGGATGCTGGTCGTCCCGGGCTCCGCGCGGGTGGGTCTCCAGGCCGTCTCCGAGGGCCTGGACGTGGTCTTCAAGGAGGCCGGCGCCGAATGGCGGCACGCGGGCTGTTCGATGTGCCTCGGCATGAACCCCGACCAGCTGGCCCCGGGTGAGCGCTCCGCGTCCACCTCCAACCGCAACTTCGAGGGCCGGCAGGGCAAGGGCGGCCGTACGCACCTGGTGTCGCCGCAGGTCGCGGCCGCGACCGCCGTCCTGGGCCACCTCGCCTCGCCCGCCGACCTGTCCGCCGACACCCCCGCGCCCGCTGGAGTCTGAGAACCATGGAAGCCTTCACCACCCACACCGGCCGGGCCGTCCCGCTGCGCCGCGGCAACGTCGACACCGACCAGATCATCCCTGCTCACTGGCTCAAGAAGGTGACCCGGGACGGGTTCGAGGACGGGCTGTTCGAGGCCTGGCGCAAGGACCCCGAGTTCGTGCTCAACCGTCCCGAGCGGCAGGGCGCGACCGTCCTGGTCGCCGGTCCCGACTTCGGCACCGGCTCCTCCCGCGAGCACGCTGTCTGGGCCCTGCAGAACTACGGCTTCAAGACCGTGATCTCGTCCCGTTTCGCGGACATCTTCCGGGGCAACTCGCTGAAGAACGGCCTGCTCACGGTGGTTCTGGACCAGAAGGTCGTGGACGCGCTGTGGGAGCTCGTCGAGTCGGACCCGCAGGCCGAGATCACCGTCGACCTGGAGAACCGTGAGGTGCGCGCCGAGGGCGTCACCGCCTCCTTCGAGCTGGACGAGAACTCCCGCTGGCGCCTGCTGAACGGCCTGGACGACATCTCCATCACGCTCCGGAACGACGCCGACATCGCCGCCTACGAGGCCAAGCGGCCGACCTACAAGCCGCGCACGCTCCAGGCCTGATCGCCGGCCCTGATCCCCAGGGCTGATTTCGGCCACCGCAACACCCCGCCTGTACCCCCGATCGCCACGATTGGGGGTACAGCCATGTCTGCACCCGATCGGACCTGCGCACCTCTTACGCTGTCCTCAACTTGCCACGTTAGGAAGGCTGTTGGCCGGGTAGGCGAGTGCAATGATCGCAGCCTCCGCAAGTGCCTGGAAGGCCATTTGAGGCGGCAGTTACACCCTGCGCAGGCGACAACTCGCCCCAGATGGCACAATCTGTGCATGGGACACGACGGCCAACTCCAGCTCTATACGGCGGTCGCGAACCAGCTCAAGGAAGCGCATGCAAGGGTGCGCGCACTGCAAGTCCCGGAGGGCGTACGGATGGCGCTGACCCGGAAGCTGCTGGTCATTACGGCCGCGGCCAAGCACGATCTCGCCGCTGCGGCAAGGCGGCTCGAGCGGTTCAACGCGGACCTCGACGCGGGGCGGATCCCCGAAGAGGACCACTGAGCAGCTTGGGAGCGCCGAATCCGTTGCGGCACAAGGGTGATAAGCCCGTTTCGTGTTTGATTTGCGGTATATATCTGCCTAACGTGCGAAAAAGCTTGAACACTTTCGTTCTGGCGATGTCTCCGAAGGGGAAGACGTGAACAAGGCGCAGCTCGTAGAAGCGATTGCCGACAAGATGGGTGGCCGCCAGCAGGCGGCCGAGGCTGTCGATCATGTCCTGGACGCCATCGTCCGCGCGGTCGTCGCGGGCGAGCGGGTCTCGGTCACCGGCTTCGGGTCCTTCGAGAAGGTGGACCGCCCCGCCCGCTACGCCCGCAACCCCCAGACGGGCGAGCGGGTTCGGGTCAAGAAGACCTCCGTGCCGCGCTTCCGCGCGGGCCAGGGCTTCAAGGACCTGGTGAGCGGCTCGAAGAAGCTCCCGCGCGGCGGCGAGGTCGCCGTGAAGAAGGCGCCCAAGGGCAGCCTGACCGGCGGCACGGCGATCAAGAAGGCCGCGGCGAAGAAGGCCACCAAGGCGGCCGCGAAGAAGGTCACGGCGAAGAAGACGACCGCCAAGAAGACGACGGCGGCGGCGAAGAAGACGACGGCCGCGGCGAAGAAGGTCACGGCGAAGAAGACGACCGCCAAGAAGACCACGGCGGCGGCGAAGAAGACCACCGCCGCCGCGAAGAAGACCGCCGCCAAGAAGGCCCCGGCCAAGAAGGTCACCGCGAAGAAGGCGCCGGCCAAGAAGTCGACGGCTCGCAAGACCACGGCGAAGAAGACCACCGCGCGCAAGGCGTCGTAAGGTCTCCAGGGCACTCACGCGCCGGGCCGGACTCCCCAGGGGAGCCCGGCCCGCGGCGTGTGCGGGGACGGTTACAGCGTCTGCAGCGTGACGAGCGTGATCCGCAGGGCGTCCCCGCGGCCCTCGGTCTCGATCCGCACCCGCTGCCCGGGCCGCAGCAGCCGCAGCCCGCCGGCGTCGAACGCCGCGGTGTCGTACGGCACGGGGGTGCCGTCGTCGAGCAGCACCTGTCCGCTGCGGGTCTCGGGGTCGTAGGTGTATGCGGTGGCCTGCATGGAGTTCAGCCTACGGGGCGCTCAGCAGGCCCGCCGCGGCGGCAGCTGTGTACGGGCCCACCCCCAGGGCCAGCGCCGCGCGCAGATCGTCCCCGGTGTCCACGTCCTGTCGCACCGAATCCACCCCGGCCGGCGTGAGTTCCCGCGCGCCCGAGGCCCGGTGGCGGTTGCGGGAATCGATGCCGAACGCCGGCTGCAATTCCTGTTCCGGCCCCGCCGCCAGCAGTGTCGTGCCGATAGCCGCCGCATCCGCGAGAAAGGCACGGGGGAATTCCGCGGCGGCGTCCAGTACCCGCGCCAGTTCCCGCGGGCGCAGTGCCGGCAGATCGGCGTTCAGGGCCGCCACGGCCGCTCCGGGGCGAATCGCGCGTACCGCCGCCGCACCGTGCGCCAGGGCGGCGTTCAGGCCGTCCGCGGGGGTGTCCGGGACGATCCGCGCGCCCAGCGCCGCCAGTTCCCGTCCGGCCCGCTCGTCGTCCGTGACGACCGCCACACCCGCGACGGCCGCGCACGCCAGCGCCGCGGCAACCGTGTCCTGCGCGAACGCGAGGGCCAGCCCCGGGCGAACTCCGTCCGCGGCCGTGTCCGAGAGCCTGCTCTTGGCCCGCACCAGGGGCTTCAGCGGGATGACCAAGGTCCACTGCACCGGCGTACCGTCCCTCTCTTGTCGCGCTCATTGTCACCCGCTGTATCCGAGGACACGCAGGGCGGGGCGTACGGTGTTCTCGACAGACCGGCGGCCCGGGGCGACACTTGTGCGGCCCCCCGCCGAGGTGGCATGCCTAGAGGAAGGTGTCCTTGTGCCCCGCCGCAGAATCGGCTTCTGGTACCGCTTCGCCGCGGTGATCTGCAAACCGCCGCTGGTGGTTCTGATCAAGCGTGACTGGCGCGGAATGGAGCACATTCCGGCCGAGGGCGGATTTATCACCGCGGTGAACCACAATTCCCACGTGGACCCCTTCGCGTACGCGCACTATCAGTACAACACCGGAAGGGTTCCGCGATTCCTGGCGAAGAGCGGCCTTTTCAAGACGGGATTCATCGGCGCCGCCATGCGCGGTACCGGGCAGATTCCCGTCTATCGCGAGTCCACCGACGCGCTCAGCGCCTTCCGGGCCGCGATCGACGCCGTGGAGCGCGGCGAGTGCGTCGCCTTCTACCCCGAGGGCACCCTCACCCGCGACCCGAACGGCTGGCCCATGACCGGCAAGACGGGCGCCGCGCGCGTGGCCCTGCAGACCAAGTGCCCGGTCATCCCGGTCGCCCAGTGGGGCGTCAACGAACTGCTGCCGCCGTACGCCAAGAAGCCGAACCTCCTCCCGCGCAAGACCCATCACGTGCTCGCGGGCCCGCCCGTGGACCTCTCGCGCTTCTACGACAAGGAGATGACCCCGGACCTGCTGAAGGAGGCCACCGAGGTCATCATGGCGGCCGTCACGCGCCAGCTGGAGGAGATCCGCGGCGAGAAGGCGCCCGAGACGGCCTACGACCCGCGCCGCGAGCGGATCGAGCAGCGGCGCCGCACACAGGCGCAGGCACAGACCGAAGCACACACGCAGGGCAAGGAACCGGAGGGGCAGGGCAAGTGAGCAAGGCGGTAAAGGCGGCGGTCATGGGCACCGGCTCATGGGGCACCGCCTTCGGCATGGTCCTCGCCGACGCGGGCTGCGAGGTGACCCTGTGGGCCCGCCGCCCGGCGCTGGCCGAGGCGGTCAACTCGACCCGGACGAACCCCGACTACCTGCCCGGAGTCGAACTCCCGGAGAACCTGCGGGCCACCGCCGACGCGGCCGAGGCCCTGCGGGACGCGGACTTCACGGTCCTCGCGATCCCCTCCCAGACGATGCGCGAGAACCTCGCCGAGTGGACCCCGCTGCTCGCCCCGGGCACCGTGCTCGTGTCCCTCATGAAGGGCGTCGAACTCGGCTCCGCCATGCGGATGAGCGAGGTCGTCGAGGACGTCGCCAAGGTCGGCGCCGAGCGCATCGCCGTCGTCACCGGGCCCAACCTGGCCCGGGAGATCGCCGCCCGCATGCCGGCCGCCGCCGTGGTCGCCTGCGCCGACGAGGCCGTCGCCCGGCGCCTCCAGGCCGCCTGCCACACGCCGTACTTCCGGCCGTACACCGAGACCGACGTGGTGGGCTGCGAGCTCGGCGGCGCCGTGAAGAACGTCATCGGGCTCGCCGTCGGCATCGCGGACGGCATGGGGCTCGGCGACAACGCCAAGGGCTCGCTGATCACGCGCGGCCTCGCCGAGACCGCGCGGCTCGGGGTGGCGCTCGGCGCCGACCCGCTGACCTTCGCCGGCCTCGCGGGCCTCGGCGACCTGGTGGCCACCTGCTCCTCGCCGCTGTCCCGCAACCACACCTTCGGCACCAACCTCGGCAAGGGCATGACCCTCCAGGAGACCATCGCGGTCACCAAGCAGACCGCCGAGGGCGTCAAGTCCTGCGAGTCCGTGCTGGATCTGGCCCGCCGGCACGGTGTCGACATGCCGATCACCGAGACGGTCGTCGCCATCGTGCACGAGGGCAAGTCGCCCGTGGTCGCCGTCAAGGAGCTGATGTCGCGCAGCGCGAAGCCCGAACGACGCTGAGCGAACGCGCCCGTCTCTGTTCGTTCCCGGGCGGAGTCGACGCTGTATCCGGGCTCTACCACCGGGTACTCTCAACCCGATATGAGCACCGAGAACCTTCCCCAGAGCCCTGAGCAGCCGTCGCGCAAGCCGCGCGTGGCCGTCGTGTTCGGCGGGCGCAGCTCCGAACACGGGATCTCCGTGGTCACCGCCGGCGCCGTCCTCAAGGCCATCGACCGGACCAAGTACGACGTCCTGCCGATCGGCATCACCCGGGACGGCCGGTGGGCCCTCACCGCCGACGAACCGGAGCGGATGGCCATCACCGACCGCCGCACCCCCGACGTCGAGGAGCTGGCGGAGTCGCACGAGGGCGGCGTGGTGCTCCCCGTCGACCCCGCGAACCGCGAAGTCGTCTACAGCGAGCCCGGCTCCGTGCCCAAGGCTCTGGGCGAGGTCGACGTGGTCTTCCCGGTGCTGCACGGCCCCTACGGCGAGGACGGCACCCTTCAGGGCCTCCTGGAGCTGTCCGGCGTGCCGTACGTGGGCGCCGGCGTGCTCGCCTCGGCCGTCGGCCAGGACAAGGAGTACATGAAGCGGATCTTCACCTCCTTCGGGCTCAAGGTCGGCCCCTACGTGGTGATCCGCCCCCGTGAGTGGGCGCAGGACGAGTCCGCCGCCCGGAAGAAGATCGTCGACTTCGCGGGCGAGCACGGCTGGCCGCTGTTCGTGAAGCCCGCGCGCGCGGGTTCCTCGATCGGCATCACCAAGGTCGACGACCTGTCCGGCCTGGACGAGGCGATCGCCACCGCCCAGCAGCACGACCCGAAGATCCTCGTCGAGGCCGCCCTGCGGGGCCGCGAGATCGAGTGCGGCGTCCTGGAGTTCGAGGACGGCCCGCGCGCCTCCGTACCGGCCGAGATCCCGCCGCCGGACACGCACGCGTACTACGACTTCGAGGCCAAGTACATCGACTCCACGCCCGGCATCGTCCCGGCGCCGCTCACCGACGCGGAGACCGCCGAGGTGCGGCGGCTCGCGGTCGAGGCGTTCGAGGCCGCCTCCTGCGAGGGGCTGGTCCGCGCGGACTTCTTCCTCACCGAGGACGGCGAGTTCGTGATCAACGAGATCAACACCCTGCCCGGCTTCACGCCGATCTCGATGTACCCGCAGATGTGGCAGGCCACGGGCGTCGGCTACCCCGAGCTGATCGACCGCCTGGTGCAGGCCGCGCTGCGCCGCCCGACCGGGCTGCGCTGAGCAGCTCGCAGTTCACCCGCGCATGGAGGCGATCCCGACCGGGATCGCCTTCTTCACAGCCGGCGCGATGTCCGTGAGCACCGCCGTGCCCTCGTCCTGCGCGGACATCCCCTTGGGCAGGCCGATCTGCACATAGGCCACGCGGTTGGCCGTCGTGAACCGCCAGGTCCCGTCGCCCTGCTTCTCCATCAGCCAGTCGACGCCGTTCACCCCGCCCGCGATCGCGTCCGGGTCGCCCCCTTCCGCCACCTTCGGATCGACCATCTTCGGCGGCCGTACGACACCGCAGCGCAGTATGATCGCCGGGCTTCCCCAGCCCGCCGTGTAGGCGGACCGGGGTGCGGGGTCGTCACGGCTCCGTCCGTCGAGCTTCTGCGGCAGCACCTTGTGCAGGTCCCGGCACACCGGGGCCGTCTTCGCGTCGGGGGTGGGAACCGCCACCGAGGCGCTGTCGTCTGCCGAGGAACAGCCCGCGACCGCGATCAGCAGCGCGGGCGCGAGCAGGCCGAGGGGCCGGTGACGGAAGATGTTCACCGGCCAAGCGTAGACGGGGGCTACAGATGCACGACCGGACAGGTCAGGGTGCGCGTGATGCCGTCCACTTGCTGGACTTTCGCGACCACCATCCGGCCGAGGTCGTCGACCGTGTCGGCCTGGGCGCGCACGATGACATCGTACGGACCCGTCACGTCCTCGGCCTGGATCACTCCAGGGATCTTGCTGATCGTCTCGGCGACGGTCGACGCCTTGCCGACCTCCGTCTGGATCAGGATGTACGCCTGTACCACGGAACCTCCAGGGCGGCCACGAGGATCATGTGGGGAAAAGGAACGCCACGGTATCGCGTCGCCGCTCCCCGAGGGGAGACCTGCGGGAACCGGGCTTGCGCGCCAGGGTGCAGGCGCGACGGAGGTTGACGGTCGACCTCGACCGGGCGACGGTCATCTCGACCGTATCGGGGACACTGATGTCGCGCGACTGGGCACGACCAGCGACCAGGGACAGAAGGGGAGCAAGGGAAATGAAGGGCACTGTTGGTGAGCTCGGGGAGTTCGGGCTCATCAGGGAGCTCACCTCCCGTCTCACCACCACCCCGGCGGTCCGGATCGGCCCCGGCGACGACGCCGCGGTGGTCGCCGCGCCCGACCGGCGCGTGGTGGCGAGCACCGACATCCTGCTGGAGGGGCGGCACTTCCGCCGCGACTGGTCCACGGCCTACGACGTGGGACGCAAGGCGGCGGCCCAGAACCTCGCCGACATCGCCGCCATGGGCGCCGTGCCGACCGCGCTGCTGCTCGGCCTGGTCGTGCCCGCCGAACTCCCGGTGACCTGGCCGAGCGAGCTGATGGACGGCCTGCGCGACGAGTGCCAGGTCGCGGGCGCCTCGGTGGTCGGCGGGGACGTCGTACGCGGCGACACGATCATGGTGTCGATCACCGCGCTCGGCGATCTGCGCAACCAGGAGCCCGTCACGCGCGCGGGAGCCCAGCCCGGCGACCTGGTGGCCGTCACGGGCTGGCTGGGCTGGTCCGCGGCCGGTTACGCGGTCCTCTCGCGCGGCTTCCGCTCCCCGCGCGCCTTCGTCGAGGCCCACCGCCGCCCCGAGCCGCCGTACCACGCGGGCCCGGCGGCCGCCCGGCTCGGCGCGTCCGCGATGTGCGACGTGAGCGACGGGCTGATCGCCGACCTCGGGCACATCGCCGAGGCCAGCAAGGTACGTATCGACATCCGCTCCGGCGCGATCGACATCCCGACCCAGATGAACGACATCGGTCAGGCCGTCGGCGTCGACCCGCTCCAGTGGGTGCTGAGCGGGGGAGAGGACCACGCGATCGTCGCGACCTTCCCGCCGGACACCAAGCTGCCGGCCCGCTGGAAGGTCATCGGAGAGGTCCTCAACCCCTCCGCGCTGCCCCAGGTGACCGTCGACGGGGCGCCCTGGACCAGCAAGGGCGGCTGGGACCACTTCGGGGACATCGAGTCGTGATCCCGCGCGTACTGACGGTGGCCGGTTCCGACTCCGGCGGCGGCGCGGGCATCCAGGCCGACCTGAAGACGATGCTGGCGCTCGGCGTGCACGGCATGAGCGTGATCACGGCCGTGACCGCGCAGAACTCGCTGGGCGTGCAGGGCGCCTGGGAGCTGCCGGTGGCGGCGGTGCGGGCCCAGTACCGCAGCGTCGTGGACGACATCGGCGTCCAGGCCGTGAAGACCGGCATGCTGTCCTCGGCGGAACTGGTCGAGACGGTCGCCGAGTTGATCTTGGGCACGGACGCCCCGGCCGTGGTCGACCCGGTCGGCGTCTCCAAGCACGGCGACCCGCTGCTGGCCGCGTCCGCGCTGGACTCCGTGCGCACGAAACTGCTCCCGGCGGCCACCGTGGCGACCCCGAACCTCGACGAGGTGGCCCAACTCACAGGCGTGCGCGTCGAGTCGGAGGACGATCTGCGCCGGGCCGCGGCGGCCGTGCTGGAGTACGGGCCGCGCTGGGTGCTGATCAAGGGCGGGCATCTGGCCGGAGACGCCGTCGACCTGCTCACGGACGGCTCGGCGGAGCACTGGCTGCGGGCGCCCCGCCACGACAACCGGCATACGCACGGCACGGGCTGCACGCTGGCCTCCGCCATCGCGTCGGGCCTGGCGAAGGGGCAGGGCGTGCCGGAGGCCGTCGTGGCGGCCAAGGAGTACGTCACGGGGGCCATCGCCGCCGGGTTCGCGCTCGGGGCCGGGATCGGGCCGGTGGACCACGGCTGGCGGTTCAGGTCGCCCGAGTGACCTCGCGAGTACGGCAAGCGTGAGTACGGCAAAAAGCCGGCCCACCGTGAGGTGGACCGGCTCAGTGCAGCGAACCAGCAGTGGCCGCGCGCTTAGCTGTGCGTCAGCGCGAGACCTTGCCGGCCTTGATGCACGAGGTGCAAGCGTTCACGCGCTTCGGCGTCCCGCCGACCACGGTACGCACACGCTGGATGTTCGGGTTCCAGCGGCGGGGCGTACGGCGGTGCGAGTGCGAGATGTTGTTGCCGAAGCCCGGCCCCTTGCCGCAGACGTCGCAGTTGGCAGCCACGGGTCACTCCAAAGACTTCAGATGCACTTACGGATAATCCCGGCATGCCGGGATCGAGATCGTACGACCTGAATCTGAGTGGCGTTGCCAGGGGAACGGCCCGATGTGGATCGGGCAACCGGAGCAGCATACAACGACTGCGTCCGTACAACGAAACTACCATGGCAGCTCAGGCCCCCGCCCCCGGCCCTCTTCCGCCGGACACCGGCCCGGGGTCTACGCTGCGTCCCACGTACGGCCGGCTCAAGGAGGCGCAGGTGGCGCAGGTGCCGCAGACATTCTTCGATGCTCTCGCGGTGCGCACCTGGTGCGGTCTGGCGCTCGGCGCACTCGGCCGGGCACGCGAGGAGATCGACGCGATCAACGTCTACCCCGTGGCCGACGGGGACACCGGCACGAACCTCTACCTCACCCTGGAATCGGCGGCCACGGCCGTGGAGGCCGTCTTCGCCGGGTACGAGACGGGCTCCGGGCCCGGACCCGGTCCGGGCGCCGGGGAGCCGTCCCTCGCGGACGCCGTGCACGCGATGGCCCACGGCGCGCTCATCGGGGCCCAGGGCAACTCCGGGACGATCCTCGCGCAGCTGCTGCGGGGGATGGCCCAGGTGCTCGCGCGGGACGACGAGGCCGCTCGCGTCGACGGCGCCGGGCTGGGACGGGCGCTGCGGCAGGCCGCCGACTCCGCCCGGCAGGCCGTCGCCCACCCGGTCGAGGGCACCGTACTGACGGTCGCCTCGGCCGCCGCCGACGCCGCGGAGGGGGCCGAGGGCGACTGCGGGGCGGTCGCGTGGTCGGCCTACGAGGGCGCGCGGGCGGCCCTGGCGGCCACTCCGGGCCAGCTGGCGGTGCTGGGCCGGGCCGGGGTGGTCGACGCGGGCGGACGCGGCCTCGTGGCGGTCCTCGGCGCGCTCGTGGAGGCGTTCACGGGGGAGGCGGTACCGGACGTGCCGGGGGCCCCTGCCGCTCCTCAGGGGCACGCGCGCGTAACGGCCGTTTCCGAGGCGGGGCCGTGCGACGACGGGCCCGGCGCGGACGGGCCCGCCTACGAGGTGATCTACCTGCTGGAGGCCGGGAACGGCGCCGTCGCCCGGCTCCGGGAACGGCTCGACGCGCTCGGCGACTCCCTGGTCGTGGTCGGCGGCGACGGGCTGTGGAACGTCCACGTGCACGTCGACGACGCCGGTGCCGCCGTGGAGGCGGGCGTGGAGGCCGGACGGCCGTACCGGATCCGGATCACGCACTTCGGGCTCGGGGACGCGCACACCGGGCGCGGCCGGCCGCCACGCGAGCGCGTGCAGCGGGCCGTCGTCGCCGTCGTGCCCGGCGAGGGCCTGGCCGGGCTGTACGCCGAGGCCGGCGCGACCACCGTCCTCGCGCGCCCCGGGGAGCCGCCCGCCAGCGGGGAGCTGGTGCAGGCCCTTCGGCGGGCCCACGCGCGCGAGGTCGTCCTGCTGCCCAACGACGCCGAGCTGCGCCACACGGCCGCCGCGGCCGCCGAGCAGGCCCGCACCGAGGGCATCCGCGTGGCCCTGATCCCGACCCGCTCGGCGGTCCAGGGCATCGCCGCGCTCGCCGTGCACGAGCAGGGACGCCGCTTCGACGAGGACGTGGTCCAGATGACCTCGGCGGCGGGCGCCACCCGCTATGCCGAGGTGGCCGTCGCCGAGCACGAGTCCTGGACGACGGCCGGCATCTGCCAGGCCGGGGACGTCCTCGGACTCATCGACGGCGACGTGGCGGTGATCGGCGCCGACGTCACCGCCACCGCCGTCACCGTCCTCGACCGCATGCTCCAGGCGGGCGGCGAGCTGGTCACCCTCGTCGTCGGCGACGAGGCCCCCGAGACCGTCGCCCAGCACCTCCAGGCCCGCGTCCGGGAGTCCTACCTCGCCGTCGACACCGTGGTGTACCGGGGCGGCCGGCAGGGCGCGCTGCTGCTCATCGGTGTGGAGTGAGGGTTCACCGTTCCAGCTCCAGCAGCTGCGCGGCCTCCGCCCGCCGCTCCCGCACCGTCTCGTCCCCGGCGTCCTGGTCGGCGTTCTCGTAGGCTTCGAGCACCGCACGCGCGCGTGCGGCCGCCGCGGCGGGCCGGCCGAGGTCGGCCTCCAGCCAGCCCGCGGCGAGTTCGGCACCGGTACGGCTGGCCAGCCCGTCCGCGCCGAGCGCGCCGAACAGCGTTGCCGCCCGGTCCATCTGCGCCAGCGCGGCCTCGAACACCCCCTGGATCACACTGTCTTCGACCTCCTCGGCCTCCTCGGTCGCCGAGCGGGCCAGCAGATCGCCGAACTGGCGGTGCGTGGCGCCCAGTTCGGCGGTGAGCTGCTCCCGTACCACCGGATCCGCCGCGGCCTCCAGCGCGCCCTCGCAGGTGCGCACCGCCTGCGCCATCAGCTCCCGCGCACCCCGCGCGCCGGACTCCGCGCGCAGCGCCAGCCACGCGCGGGCGCGCAGCGAACGCACGAGGAAGTGCGGGTTGCCCAGCGCCCGCCACAGCTCGCCCGCGCGCGTGTACGCCTGCTCCGCCTCGTCCAGCAGCCCGGCGTTGCCCAGGGACTCGGCGGCGAGATGGGCGAGCGTGGCGTGGTCCTGCTGCTCGGGCCAGTGCCGGGCGAACTCGGCGGCCCGCAGCCGGCGTTCGGCGGCCCCCTGGTGATCGCCCAGCTCGCTCAGACAGTCGCCGAGCCACCACAACGCCTGGACGACGGGCCCGTCGCCGTGCGTCTCGGCGGACAGGTCCGCCAGGGCCGACTCCAGCACCTCGGCGGCCTCCGCGCAGCGGCCCCGGCGCAGCAGGAAACCGCCCAGCTGCTGGCGCGCCCAGGCGCCGAGCGTGCCGCTCTCGCCCGCCTCGTCGGCCCAGTGCGCGGCCTGGAGTGCCTGCTCGGCGGCCTCGACGACATCGCCGCGCCCGCCGACGACCTCGGCGAGCTGGAGATGCAGCTGGGCCCGCCCGACCGGCTCCACGTAAGCCCCGCCGTGCTCCAGCGCGGACCGCAGCGCGCGCTCGGCCGCGTCCGCGTCACCGGCCTGATGGGCGAGGGCGGCGACCTGTACCTCGTACTCCACGGCGAACCACGGCAGGCCGGCGTCGACATAGGCGGCGGCCGCCTCGCGGAACAACGCCGCCGCTTGCCCGGCGTCCCCGCGCACCCCCGCCAGCTCGGCCAGCATCGCCCTCGCCTCCGCGGCCCGCGCGGCCAGCCGCACATCGTCCGCCCCCCGCCCGTCCACGAGCGCGAGCACCTCCCGCACAGCCCGCTCGGCCCGCGCCACGGCATCACCGCGCGCAGCTGCACCGGGCCCACCCGCACCGGCCTCCTCGGACGCCGGACCGTCCGATGCCAGTTCTCCGGGCGCCGATCCCTCGGGCCCCGGCCGGCCGGGTGCTTGCCGCTCGGCCGTGGGCCCGCGCGAGCCGGTCTCTTCGGACGCCGGGCCGCTCGGATCGGCCTCTGCGGGCGCGGGCCCGTCCGACGCGGCTTCGGCCTCTTGGCGTGCGGTCTCCTCGAACACCGCTCCCTCGTGTACGCCCCGCATCAGGATCCGTGCCCGGCTCATCGCCACCGAGGCCGTCTGCCGCAGACCGGTGCCCTCCTCGGCGTACAGGGCGAGGATCTCGTCGTACAGGGCCGTGACGGAGGTCAGGGCGGCCGTCACCTCGCCCGTCAGGGCGCGGACGTAGGCGCCACGCGCGCGTGCGCCCAGTGCCTCGCCGGGGTCGCCCGCCTCCGCGTACAGCTCCGCCGCCCGTGCGAACAGCGCGACGCCCTCGGGGCCGCGGGCCATCGCCTCGTGGTCGGTGATCTCCGCGCGGGCCCGCGGCTCCAGCTCCGCGCCCCGCGCCGCCTCCGCGACCGCCGCCCAGGCCTCCAGGGCGTGCGGGCGCAGCGTCTCCGACAGGCGCCGGGCCTCGGCGAGCAGGGCGGGCAGGCCGGGTGCCGCCGCCGTCCCGGAGGGCGCGGCAGGTGCCACCGGCGCCGCTGCGGTGCGGGGCGTACGGACGCCCAGCGGGAGCCGGTCAGCGAGCGGCCGCTGGGCCATACGCGCGCGTGCCCGGTCGCCGACGTACGCCGTGCCGTTGCGCCGGTCGAACCGCTCGGCCAGCGCCAGCGCCTCCGCGCGCGCGTGGACCGCGAGTTCGCCCGCGGTCCAGGTCCGCCCGGCCGGCCCCGGCACCCGCCGGTCGCCGAGGCCCAGCTCGGTCAGCCGGTCCATGAGCAGCGCCACCACGGCCATGAAGTCCAGCAGGCTGCGCGGATGCCCGGTGTCGGTGAAGTACGCCGGCCGCTCGGCGAGCAGCTCCAGACCGCGCGCCTCGTTGCCGCTCAGCGCGCAGAACTCCACATGGTCGGCGTACGCACCCCGCATCGACTCCATCGGGCGTACGAGACGAAAGCCCCGCAGGTGATGCGCCCGGGCCTCGTCCACGCGGCCCAGGCGCAGCAGCGGGGCCAGGGAGGACGCCAGCACGGTGTGCGGTTCGTGCGCGCACGCGAACTCGCCCTCCAGCACCGGCCGCCACAGCTCCAGGGCCTCCTCGTCCCGGCCGAGCGTCACCTGCCATTCACCCTGCCCGTGCAGCTCGCACGCGTGGCAGTCGGCCATCTCGTCCCGGTCGGCGGCCAGCCACGCGGCGTACGCCCGCTCCGCGCGCGCGTGGTCGCCGACGTGCGCGGCCACGCTGAACTCCGCGCTGCGCACGGCCCGTTCGGAGTGCCCGGCGAGCCGGTAGCGGTGCGCCATCTCGCCGAGCCACTTCTCGATGGAGGCGAGCGGCACGTGCGGCTGGTCGAGCATGCCCGCCGACATCCACTTGAAGACCCAGTGCAGCGAGTGCGCCTCGTACGCGTCGAAGTCCTCCGGCCGTTCGTCCCACATGCGCAGCAGCCGCGCGAACGGGACGAACATCTTGTCCTTCTCGGAGCTGTAGTTGTAGACCTTCAGCTGGTGTCCGAGCGCCTCGATCACGGCGAGCGGGACGTCCAGCCGCTCGGCGTCGGCCAGCAGCCGCTCCGCGCGCGCGTTGCGGGCGGGCCCCTCCGGCTGCTCGGAGTTCTCCGCCATCGCCCGGCGCAGCGCGTCGAAGTCCGTGGCCCCCTCGCTCCCGCCGGTCCCGTGCGTGCCGTCGATTCCGCTCATCGGTGATCGTCCTCTCCCCGAGCCCCCTGAGCGGACTCTCCGTGCGTGGCCCATTCCAGGAGGCCGAGGAACGCCCGGTTGAGCAGCGCCGAGTCGGCCGGCCGCAGCGGGCGCTGTGCCATCAGCAGGGCCTGCCCGTACAGCGACTCGGTGGCGGTGCCGATCAGTTCCGGGTCCGCCAGCGAACCGATGCGCCGCACCAGCGGGTTGAGATGGTTGAGCACCAGACGCGCGCGCGGGGCGCTGCCGCGCAGCGAGCCCAGGATGCCCGCCCACAGGTCGTCGGCCCGCTCCTCGGCGTCCGCGCGCGCCTGCTCGTGCCGGGCGCCCCGGTCGTCCAGGTGCAGCGCGGGCACGGACAGGGGGTGGAAGGCCCGCAGCACGACGTCGCAGCCCAGCGGGTCGAGCTTGGCCCGCGCGGCCGCCAGGAAGCCCGACAGCGCCAGTTCCTCGGCCGGGTCCACGGAGTCCAGGTGCGCGGTCACGGTGTCCGCGTCCAGCTCGGCGACCACCGTCCCCGGCCGCACCGACGGCAGCGCCTCGACCAGCTCGCTGTCGTACGTGTAGCCGCCGTTGACGACGCCCACACCCTGCGCGGACGCGATCGGCGCGACCTGCCGGTACTCCTCGACGGTCCGCGTGAAGTGCACCACCGGGTGGCGCTGCGCGAACTCCTCCAGGGACAGCTGCCCGTCGGTCGTCTCGAACGGCAGCCACGGCAGCATCGTGCGCAGCATCCCGGCATCGTGCCGGGCCAGGGACTTGACCCCCAGGTGGTGCACGGCGAGGAAGGCCCGCAGCCGCTCCGGATCACCGGCGGCGAGCCCCGTGAGCCAGGAGCGGATCCGGTCGCCGAGCGCGTCGCGGACCGCGGCCAGCGTCTCGTCCTCGTACAGCGACTCGCGCGAGGCCGTGGGCCGCAGGCTGTCGGTGTCCAGCACACAGCGCACGAAGAACGCCCAGTCCGGCAGCACCTGTTCGGCCCGCTCGGTCAGCAGCATGCCCTTGAGATGCACCCGGTGCCGTGCCCGCTGGGCCGGTCCGACCGAGGCCGGCAGCACGTACGCCACCCCGCGGATCCCGGCCAGCGGCACGTCCAGGTCGATCGAGTCCAGCGGCGCGAACCCGAACAGCTCCCGACAGTGCCGGGCCAGCGCCACCCTTCGGCCCGCCGGGCTCGGATACGGCCGGTCCCAGGGCGCGGGCAGCTCGGTGACCGGCTCCTCGCCG
The DNA here is from genome assembly GCF_042269865.1 of Streptomyces sp. NPDC055966. Taxonomy (NCBI): domain Bacteria; kingdom Bacillati; phylum Actinomycetota; class Actinomycetes; order Kitasatosporales; family Streptomycetaceae; genus Streptomyces; species Streptomyces sp. NPDC055966. The sequence continues at coordinate 189,739 of NZ_JBHJYK010000010.1, read as the reverse complement.
ACCCGGACGTCGTACGGCAGCAGCGAGCCGAAGTCCCGGGCCAGGGCCAGGACCCGCTCGGGCGCGAGCCACTCGGCGGCGCCCGGACGCGCGGTCAGGTACACGGTGGTGCCCGGCTCGGGCCGCGCCGCGCCGTCCAGCGTGCGCACGGTGTACGACCCGTCGTCGCGCGCCGTCCACTCGACCGGCGGCGCGTCGGGCGTACGGGCGCTGCGGCTGACCACGCGGATCCGCTCGGCGACCACGAAGCAGGCGAGCAGCCCGATGCCGAACTGGCCGAGGAAGCCGGAGCGCGCCTCCCGCAGGCCCTCGGCCCGCTTGGAACTGCGCCCGATGGTGGCCAGCAGCTCGTGCACGTCCGCCTCGGTGAGCCCGATGCCGCTGTCCTCGACGCGCAGCCCGCCGTCCGCCGGGTGCAGCCGGACCAGCGCCGGGGCGTCCGGCTGCTCGGCCCGCCGCGCGGTGACCGCGTCGACCGCGTTCTGCAGCAGCTCGCGCAGATAGACCTTGGGGCTGGAGTAGAGGTGATGGGAGAGCAGGTCCACCAGACCGCGCAGGTCGACCTGGAACGTGTGAGGCGGGTGAGGTTGGTGGGGTGACCGGGATGCCTGGGATGACTGTGAGGTCTGGGATTCCATCGTCACTGCGCCGGAGGGGGGACGCGTGCGGCGCGGGGTCGGGCGGTCCCGGATGGGGCGGTGACCGCGGAAAGGGGGCCGGAGCGCGCCATCCTAGGGCCGGATCAGCGCACCTGACCAGGGCTTTCCCTGATTTTGACGGCGCGGCGGGACGAATGCGCAGGGCAGCGCGCACGGCGGCCGGGCCGGGCGGTGCTACGGCATTGTCAGTGCCGTGGTGTGCAATGGATCTCGTGCCCGCACTGGAAGAGCCCCTGAAGCAGCCCCTGAAGTCAGTGCTCGGCCCCGCCACCGCGAAGGTGATGGCCGAGCACCTCGGCCTGGACACCGTCGGCGACCTCCTGCACCACTACCCGCGCAGATACGAGGAGCGCGGCCAGCTCACCCACCTCGCCGACCTCCCCATGGACGAGCACGTCACGGTGGTCGCCCAGGTCGCCGACGCCCGGCTGCACACGTTCGCCTCCGCCAGGGCGCCGCGCGGCAAGGGCCAGCGCCTGGAGGTCACGATCACCGACGGCAGCGGCCGCCTCCAGCTGGTCTTCTTCGGCAACGGCGTGCACAAGCCGCACAAGGAGCTGCTGCCGGGCACGCGCGCGATGTTCGCCGGCAAGGTCTCCGTCTTCAACCGCCGCCTCCAACTGGCCCATCCCGCCTACGAACTGCTGCGCGGCGACAGCGAGGAAACGGTCGAGAGCTGGGCCGGCGCCCTGATCCCGATCTACCCGGCCACCGCCAAGCTGGAGTCCTGGAAGATCGGCAAGGCGGTCCAGACGGTGCTGCCCGCCGCCCAGGAGGCCGTCGACCCGCTGCCGGGCCCGCTCCTCGAAGGCCGCGGCCTGCTCCCGCTCCCCGAGGCACTGCTCAAGATCCACCGCCCGCACACCAAGGCGGACATCGCCGACGCCCGCGCCCGGCTCAAGTGGGACGAGGCCTTCGTCCTCCAGGTGGCCCTGGCCCGCCGCCGCCACGCGGACGCCCAGCTCCCGGCCGTCCCCCGCAGGCCCCGGCCCGACGGCCTCCTCACGGCCTTCGACGACCGCCTCCCCTTCACCCTCACCGAGGGCCAGCAGAAGGTCTCCCGCGAGATCTTCGACGACCTCGCCACGGAACACCCGATGCACCGCCTGCTCCAGGGCGAGGTGGGATCGGGGAAGGCCCAGCCACTGGACTCGCTCGTCCTGACGCCCAGGGGGTTCAGGCGGATGGGAGACATGAGGGAGGGCGACGAGGTCATCGTGCCCGACGGAGATGTCGCCCTGGTCGACGGGGTCTTCCCACAGGGAGAGCGCGGAGTGTGGCGCATGGTGTTGTCCGACGGGAGCTCCGTGGAATGCGATGACGAGCACCTCTGGATCGTCGGCACGAGGTGCGGGTGGCAGCGCGGTCAGCCGCCGAAGGTGATGACCGCGAGGGAAATCCGGCACGACCTGTTCGAAGCCGACGGCTCGTCGAAGTGGTACATCCCGGTGGCCACGCCGGTGGACCTCGGCGACGACTCGGGACTCCCGCTGGACCCGTATCTGTTCGGACTCCTCCTGGGCGGTGGTTCGTTCCGGCACGACCTGCGCCTGTCCACCGAGGACGCGGAGATCCACGACGCCGTCGCGGCTTCCGTGGCTCCGGACTGCCGCCTCGTGGCGGTCCAGGGCTCCCGGTGCGACTACACGATCCAGCTGTCGCAGCGCGCGGGCGGCGTCCGGAACCCGGTGATCCAGGTCCTGCGTGACCTCGGTCTCTGGGGCCTGGCGTCCCACGACAGGTTCATCCCCGACGACTTCAAGAACGCGTCGATCAAGAATCGGCTCGCTCTCCTGCAAGGGCTGCTGGACACGGATGGCACGATTCACCGGGACGGGATGAGCATCTCCCTGTGTTCGGCCTCGCGCAGGCTCGCGGATGACGTCGCCTGGATCGTGCGGTCCTTGGGCGGCCGGGCGCGGGTGCTGCCGAAGGGATCCGCCTTCAACGTCTCGGTCGCGCTGCCCGACGAGTTCGCCCCCTTCCGGCTCACACACAAGGCGGAGCGCGTGCGGCCACGTCCGGAACACAACACCTTCAGGCGTGGCATCCGGGCGGTGGAGTATGTGGGCCGGAAACCGGTCCAGTGCATCAGCGTCGCGCACTCCAGTCACGCGTACGTCACCGACCACTTCTCGGTGACCCACAACACCATGGTCGCCCTGCGCGCCATGCTCGCCGTCGTCGACGCGGGCGGGCAGGCGGCCATGCTCGCGCCCACCGAGGTGCTCGCCCAGCAGCACCACCGGTCGATCACGGAGATGATGGGCGAGCTGGCCGAGGGCGGCATGCTGGGCGGCGCCGAGCAGGCCACCAAGGTCGTCCTGCTCACCGGCTCCATGGGCGCCGCCGCCCGCCGCCAGGCGCTGCTCGATCTGGTCACCGCCGAGGCCGGCATCGTCATCGGCACGCACGCGCTCATCGAGGACAAGGTCCAGTTCCACGACCTGGGCCTGGTCGTGGTCGACGAACAGCACCGCTTCGGCGTCGAACAGCGCGACGCCCTGCGCGGCAAGGGCAAGCAGCCGCCCCACCTCCTCGTCATGACGGCCACCCCCATCCCGCGCACGGTCGCCATGACCGTCTTCGGCGACCTGGAGACCTCGGTCCTCGACCAGCTCCCGGCCGGCCGCTCACCCATCGCCAGCCATGTCGTCCCGGCCGCCGACAAGCCCCACTTCCTCGCCCGCGCCTGGGAGCGGGTCCGAGAGGAGGTGGCGAACGGCCACCAGGCGTACGTCGTCTGCCCCCGCATCGGCGACGACATCGACGAGGCCGACGCCAAGAAGGCCAAGAAACCGTCCCCCGAGGACGAGGCGGAGAAGCGCCCGCCGCTCGCGGTCCTCGACGTGGCCGACCAGCTGGCCAAGGGCCCACTCCAGGGGCTCACGGTCGAGGTGCTGCACGGCCGTATGCACCCCGACGACAAGGACGCGGTCATGCGCCGCTTCGCGGCCGGCGACACCGACGTCCTGGTGGCCACCACGGTCATCGAGGTCGGCGTCAACGTCCCCAACGCCACGGCCATGGTCATCATGGACGCCGACCGCTTCGGCGTCTCCCAGCTCCACCAGCTCCGCGGCCGCGTCGGCCGCGGCTCGGCCCCCGGCCTGTGCCTGCTGGTCACCGAGATGCCCGAGGCGAGCGCGGCCCGCCAGCGGTTGAACGCGGTCGCCGCCACGCTCGACGGCTTCGAGCTCTCCCGCATCGACCTCGAACAGCGCCGCGAGGGCGACGTCCTCGGCCAGGCCCAGTCCGGCGCCCGCAGCAGCCTGCGCGTCCTCGCCGTCATCGAGGACGAGGAGGTCATCGCGGAGGCGAGACAGGAGGCGACGGCGGTGGTGAGCGCGGACCCGGAGCTGGAGCACCTGCCGGGCCTGCGGACGGCGCTGGCCGCCCTGCTGGACGACGAGAGGGAGCAGTACTTGGAAAAGGGCTGAAGCGGCCTGCCACACTGAATCCGTCACCACCCCCGACCAAGGACCGAAGATGACCCGCGTGATCGCCGGCACCGCCGGCGGACGTCGCCTGGCCGTACCGCCCGGCACCGGAACCCGGCCCACCTCCGACCGCGCCCGCGAAGGTCTCTTCTCCACCTGGCAGTCCCTCCTCGGCGGCCCCCTCGACGGCGAACGGGTCCTCGACCTCTACGCCGGCTCGGGCGCCGTGGGCCTGGAGGCGCTCTCCCGCGGCGCGAGCCACACGCTCCTCGTGGAAGCCGACGCCCGCGCGGCGAGGACCGTCCGCGACAACGTCAGGAACCTCGGCCTGCCCGGCGCCGAAGTGCGCGCGGGCAAAGCGGAACAAGTCATCAGAACCGCGCCCCCCGCCGAGCCGTACGACCTCGTCTTCCTCGACCCTCCGTACGCCGTCACGGACGACGATCTTCGCGAGATTCTGCTCACACTCCGCTCCGAACGCTGGCTCACCGAAGAAGCCCTCGTCACCGTGGAGCGCAGCACCAGAGGCGGAGAATTCCGCTGGCCCGACGGATTCGCACCACTGAGGTCCCGTCGCTACGGCGAGGGAACGTTTTGGTACGGTCGCGCCGCCTCTACGTGCGAAGACGCACGATGACCGGACCGGAGAGCGAGGGATCACAAGTGCGCCGCGCCGTCTGTCCCGGGTCGTTCGACCCCATCACCAACGGACACCTCGACATCATCGCCCGTGCCTCGCGCCTCTACGACGAGGTCTACGTCGCGGTGATGATCAACAAGTCCAAGAAGGGCCTGTTCGAGATCGAGGAGCGGATCGAGCTGATCCGCGAGGTCACCGCCGAGTACGACAACGTGCGCGTCGAGGCCTTCCACGGCCTCCTGGTCGACTTCTGCAAGCAGCGCGAGATCCCGGCCATCGTCAAGGGCCTGCGCGCCGTCAGCGACTTCGACTACGAACTGCAGATGGCCCAGATGAACATCGGGCTCACGGGCGTCGAGACGCTGTTCGTGCCCACCAACCCCACGTACAGCTTCCTGTCCTCCTCCCTGGTGAAGGAGGTCGCGGCCTGGGGCGGCGACGTCTCGCACCTGGTGCCCGCCCCGGTGCTGGGGGCCCTCAACAAGCGCCTGCACAAGGACTGATGGGACCGATGGGACTACAGTCGTCCCGTCCGTCTCCAACCCGGCTGTAGAGAGTGGCGAGCACAGGTGGACGTGCAGAAGAAGCTCGACGAGATCGTCTCCGCGGTCGCCGGCGCCCGCGCCATGCCCATGTCGGCCTCGTGCGTGATCAACCGCGCCGAGCTGCTCGCGATGCTGGAAGAGGTGCGCCAGGCCCTGCCCGGCTCCCTCGCGCAGGCGCAGGAGCTGATCGGCGGCCGTGAGCAGATGGTCGAGCAGGCCCGCCAGGAGGCCGAGCGGATCATCGAGGGCGCGCACGCCGAGCGCGGCTCGCTGATCTCCGACACCGAGATCGCCCGCCGCTCCCAGTCGGAGGCCGACCGGATCCTCGCCGAGGCCCGCCAGGAGGCCGAGGAGGTCCGCGCCGAGGCCGACGACTACGTCGACTCCAAGCTCGCCAACTTCGAGGTCGTCCTCACCAAGACCCTCGGCTCGGTCGGCCGCGGCCGCGAGAAGCTGCTCGGCACCGGCCCCGGCCTGGACGAGAACGGCTACGAGGACGAGGACGCCCCCGAGCGCAGCCACGACCCGGAGACCCTGCGCCACACCGCCGACCAGTACGTCGACGCCAAGCTGGGCGCCTTCGAGGCGGTCCTCGCCAAGACCCTGGAGGCCGTCGGCCGCGGCCGGCAGAAGCTGCACGGCCGGATCGCCACGGACGACCTCGGCGCCCTCGCCGACGACACCACGACCTTCCAGCACTCCAGCGACGCCGACTACCTCGCCGACCTCGCGGCCCTCGCCGAGCAGGACGCCCCGGCCGAGCGCCAGGACCGGCCGGCGCAGCAGCAGCCCCAGCAGCCGTCGTACGAGCCGCAGCCGGCGTACGGCTACCAGCAGCAGCCGGACCCGTACGCGGCCTTCCCGCAGCAGACCCAGACCGGCTACGGCTACCAGCAGGCCGACCCCTACGCCTACCAGGGCTCCTACGACCCCCAGCAGGCCGCCTACGACCCCCAGCAGGCCCAGCAGTCCCACCAGCACCAGGGACAGCAGGGCTACGCCCTCGACGAGACCAGCCTCTTCGACACCGGCATGATCAGCGCGGAGCAGCTGCGGGCGTACGAGCAGGGCCGGGGCCTGTAGACAGGGCCGGATTGGGCCGAGAGCGAAAGGTCCAGTATCCTGGCTCTTCGGTCGCGCGTATGTCCGCGATCAGCGCTGCCCGGAACACCGAAGGGCGGCGTCCCTCCGAGTTTGAAGATCGAAAGCAGGAATGGCTCCCAACGCCCGCCTCGACCACCGCAACCCTCTCGTGTTCGACACACACGAGCTGGGGCGGCGTCCTGGCGCGCTCCAGCGCCTGACCCGCACGATCGACGCCCCCGCGGATCTCGGGATCCAGGGAGTCATCGGAGTGCCCGAGGGCGCCCCGCTGGAGCTCGAACTCCGCCTTGAGTCGGTCATGGAAGGGGTGCTCGTCACAGGCACCGCCCGTGCACTGGCCGAGGGGGAGTGCGTAAGGTGTCTGGAGCCGGTCGAGCAGCAGCTCGAAGCGGACTTCCAGGAACTGTTCTCGTACCCTGACGCCGACGACCGGGGCCGCGTGATCGCGGAACCGGGCGACGACGCCGAGGATGACGAGGACAGGTTCTTCCTCGAGGACGGACTCTTCGACCTCGAACCTCTGCTGCGCGACGCGGTGGTGCTCGCACTGCCGATGCAGCCGGTGTGCCAGGAAGACTGCCAGGGCCTGTGCTCCGAGTGCGGAGCGCGGCTCACGGACGACCCGGACCACCATCACGACGCCGTCGACATCCGTTGGGCGGCTTTGCAGGGACTCGCCGGTTCACTCGAAGACGGCGAGAAGGACGAGATGAGCGGCGCTGACGCGGAAGCGGGCGTCGACGAGAAGCAGGAGAAGTAGCCGTGGCTGTTCCGAAGCGGAAGATGTCGCGCAGCAACACGCGCCACCGCCGGTCGCAGTGGAAGGCTGCGGTCCCCACCCTGGTTGCGTGCGAGCGCTGCCACGAGCCCAAGCAGCAGCACATCGCGTGCCCGTCTTGCGGCACCTACAACAAGCGCCAGGTCCTCGAAGTCTGAGCGGCCAGGTGAGAGGCACTGTGTCCACGCCCAAGAAGAACTCTTCCCGTGCGAGCGGGAGCCCGGCGGACAACCAGGCCTCGTCCCACACGCTTCTGGAAGGGCGGCTCGGCTATCAGCTTGAGTCCGCCCTTCTGGTGCGCGCGCTGACCCACCGCTCGTACGCGTACGAGAACGGCGGTCTGCCGACGAACGAGCGGCTGGAGTTCCTCGGGGACTCCGTGCTCGGCCTCGTCGTCACGGACACGCTGTACCGCACCCACCCCGACCTGCCCGAAGGCCAGCTGGCCAAGTTGCGGGCCGCGGTGGTCAACTCGCGTGCGCTGGCGGAGGTCGGCCGTGGCCTCGATCTGGGCGCCTTCATCCGGCTCGGCCGTGGTGAAGAGGGCACAGGAGGCCGGGACAAGGCGTCCATCCTCGCCGACACCCTGGAAGCGGTGATCGGTGCGGTCTATCTCGACCAGGGTCTCGACGCGGCGTCCGAGCTGGTGCACCGGCTCTTCGACCCGCTGATCGAGAAGTCCTCCAACCTCGGTGCCGGCCTGGACTGGAAGACCAGTCTCCAGGAGCTGACCGCGATCGAAGGGCTCGGCGTGCCCGAGTACCTGGTCACGGAGACCGGCCCCGACCACGAGAAGACCTTCACTGCTGCCGCCCGCGTCGGAGGCGTCTCGTACGGCACCGGCACCGGCCGCAGCAAGAAGGAGGCGGAGCAGCAGGCCGCCGAGTCCGCCTGGCGGGCCATCAAGGCCGCCGCGGACGAGCGCGCCAGGGCCGCCGAGGCGGCCGACGAAGCCTCCGGGGCCGACGCCGAGGACGGCGAGTCCTCGTCCGCTCCGGCCTGACCCACAGCAGTACGAGCGCCCGCACCGCCGTTCCCGGCGGGCGGGCGCTCGGCTCATCCACCGCTCCGTGCGAGCGCTCTGTACGGGGGTCCCGATGCCCGAGTTGCCCGAGGTCGAGGTCGTACGGCGCGGTCTCGCGCGCTGGGTGGCCCAGCGCACCGTCGCCGAGGTCGAGGTGCTGCACCCGCGCGCCGTACGCCGGCACATCGCGGGCGCCGACGACTTCGCGCACCGCCTCAAGGGCCGGCACATCGGCACCCCGAGCCGCCGCGGCAAGTACCTGTGGCTGCCGCTGGAGGAGACGAACCAGTCCGTCCTCGCCCACCTCGGCATGAGCGGCCAGTTGCTGGTGCAGCCGCACGAGGCGCCGGACGAGAAGCACCTGCGCATCCGCGTCCGGTTCGCGGACTCCCTCGGCACGGAGCTGCGCTTCGTCGACCAACGCACCTTCGGCGGGCTGTCGTTGCACGACAACACCCCCGACGGCCTGCCCGACGTCATCGCGCACATCGCCCGCGACCCCCTCGACCCGCTGTTCGACGACGAGGCCTTCCACCGGGCGCTGCGCCGCAAGCGCACCACCATCAAGCGGGCCCTGCTCGACCAGTCGCTGATCAGCGGCGTCGGCAACATCTACGCGGACGAGGCGCTGTGGCGCGCCCGCGTCCACTACGAGCGCCCGACGGCGAACTTCACCCGCCCGGTCACCCAGGAACTCCTCGGCCACGTCCGGGACGTCATGAACGCGGCGCTCGCCGTCGGCGGCACCAGCTTCGACAGCCTGTACGTCAACGTCAACGGCGAGTCGGGCTACTTCGACCGGTCCCTGGACGCGTACGGCCGCGAGGGCGAGCCCTGCGGGCGGTGCGGTACGCCGATCCGCCGCCGCCCGTGGATGAACCGGTCGAGCTACTTCTGCCCGAAGTGTCAGAGGGCGCCGCGCGTCTCGTCGTAACGCGCGCGTGCCGTGAGCACGTCGTCCATCGCGCCCTCCACGCAGTGGATGAGGGCGAGCAGCCGCCCGGCGACCTCGCGGCCGAGCGCGGTCAGTTCGTAGTCCACGCGCGGCGGGTTCGTCGGCTGTGCCTCGCGGTGCACCAGTCCGTCGCGCTCCAGCGCGTGCAGCGTCTGGGACAGCATCTTCTCGCTCACCCCGTCGACCCGGCGGCGCAGCTCGTTGAAGCGCAGCGACCCCTCGTACAGCGCGCCGAGCGTCAGCCCGCCCCAGCGGCCCGTGACGTGCTCCAGCGTCGCGCGCGACGGGCAGGCCTTGGCGAAGACGTCGTACGCGAGGGTGTCCGCGAGGTGGTCCTGTTCCTGGGGCGTGGCGCTCATGACAGAAGGATACGCACACACAGCGCTAACCACCAGGTTGCACTAACCAGAAGTTAGTGCTTTCCTGGGGTCACTGCTTTTGAGCTGCCAACTCGCCCTCCGGGCTGTCCGATCGAGGAGTCTGTCGTGACCACCCCTGTCGTTTCCATCGCCTACCACTCCGGCTTCGGCCACACCGCCGTCCTCGCCGAGGCCGTGCGCGCCGGCGCCGCCGACGCGGGTGCCGAGGTGCACCTGATCAAGGTCGACGAGATCACCGACGAGCAGTGGGAGACGCTGGACCGCTCCGACGCGATCGTCTTCGGCTCGCCCACCTACATGGGCACCGCCTCCGGCGCCTTCCACGTCTTCGCCGAGGGCACCTCGGGCCGCTGGTTCACCCGCGCCTGGCAGGACAAGCTGGCCGCCGGCTTCACCAACTCGGCCTCCAAGAGCGGCGACAAGCTGCACACCCTGCAGTTCTTCCAGACCCTCGCCGCCCAGCACGGCATGCACTGGGTCAACCTCGGTCTGCTCCCGGGCTGGAACGCCAGCACCGCCTCGGAGAACGACCTCAACCGCCTCGGCTTCTTCGCCGGCGCCGCCGCGCAGAGCAACAACGACCAGGGTCCCGAGGGCGTCCACAAGGCGGACATCGCCACCGCCGAGCACCTGGGCCGCCGGGTGACGGAGACGGCGCTGGTGTTCACGCGCGGTCGCAGCGCCGCCTGAGGCCGCCGGAGATTCGGGGGAAATACGGGAGACGAGGGCGGGCCGGGTCGCGTACGGTCCCGGCATGCCCGAGCTGTGCCTGCTCCGCCCGGACCACGCCCCCGCGCTCCTCGCCTTCGAGCGGGAGAACCGCGCGTACTTCGCCGCGTCCGTCCCGGACCGGGGTGACGACTTCTTCGCCCGGTTCGACGAGCGGCTGCGCGCCCTGCTGGCGGAGCAGGAGGCGGGGGAGTGCTACTTCCACGTGGTGGCAGGCGGCGACGGCGAAGTACTGGGACGGGTCAACCTCGTGGACGTGGCCGACGGCGGCGCCGCACTCGGCTACCGCGTCGCCGAGTGCGCGGCCGGACAGGGGCTGGCCACCTGGGCCGTCCGCGAGGTGTGCGTGCTCGCCGCCGAGCGGTACGGCCTGAGCGTCCTGCGCGCCGCAGCCGCCCTCGACAACCCGGCCTCGCGCACGGTGCTGACCCGCACCGGCTTCACCGTCACCGGCGAGACCCGGCTCCCGCACAGCGGCCGCCCCGGGCTGACCTACCGCCGCGCTCTGTGAGCCTCGGTGACCGAGAGCCTCAGTAACCGAAGTCCTGCGTCCACCAAGGGCCGCCCGTGCCGAGGTGGACACCGACGCCGAGGGTCTTGAAGTCGCAGTTCAGGATGTTGGCCTTGTGACCGGGGCTGTTCATCCAGGCCGTCATCACGGCCTGGGCGTCCGCCTGGCCGCGGGCTATGTTCTCGCCGCCGAGGTTGCTGATCCCGGCCGCCGAGGCACGGTCCCACGGCGACTTGCCGTCCGGGTCGGTGTGGTCGAAGAAGCCCCGCGCGGCCATGTCGTCGCTGAACGCCTCGGCCAGCCTGGTCAGCGAGGAGTTCGCCGTGAGCGGGCTGCACCCGACCTTCGACCGCTCCTGGTTGACGAGCCTCAGCACCTCCGCCTCGGCGGCGCTCCGCGCCGACGCCGACGCCGGCGCGGCGCTCGTCGCGGGCGCCTTGCTCGCCGTACGCGACGGGCTGCTCGCCGGCCGGGACGCGGTGGCCCGGGGCGCCGGGATCCCGCCCGCCGTCCTGGACGGGGTGGCCGAGGGGGAGGCCGACGTAGAGGCGGAGGCGGAGGCGGAGGGGCTCGGGGACGCCGGGCGCGTCGCGGTCCTGCCGGCGCCGGCATCGCCCTCGCGGCGGTCGGCGCCGCCCGACGTGCCGCCCTGCTCGGTCGCCGTGTTGCCCGGCGAGCCGGCCGCCTGTACCGAGTCGCTGCCGGTGTCCGTGCCGCCGCCGAGTCTGTAGTGCTCCAGCCCCGGCACCACGCCCGTGGCCACCGCGGCCGTGCCGAGCAGGGCGGCGGCGGCCGTGCCGAGCAGGCCCACGCGCACCGGCCCGCCGGCCCTCTTGCGGCGCCTGCGGCGGGAGGAGTCGCCGCCCGGCGTGAACCCGCCGCCCGCCCCGGAGCCCGCACCACCGCCGTCGGCGAACGGATAGGCGCGGGCCCGGGGGTTCGCCCCCGTGTAGGCCTCCGGGTTCAGGTACGGCGCGATGCCCTTGGGTATCCCGTCCCGCCGGTACAGCTCCAGGGCGTACGGGTCCTGCGTGTACATGTCCGTCGTGTACGGGTCCTGGGCGTACGAGTCCGTCGTGTACGAGTCCGTCGTGTACGAGTCGGTCGTGTACGCGTCCCGCGTGTACGGGTCCGGTGGGCCGTCGCTCCCGGTGGCGGAGGTGTCCGTGTGCGTGACCCCCGTGGCGCGTCCCTCGGCGGCGCGGCCGGCGGCGGAGCGTCGGTGCCGTCCCATCCCCTTGCCCTCTTCCTCGTCCTCGCGGGCTCCCCGGTCCCTGGTGGCGCCTGACTCCCTCTGGCCCACCCGACTCACTCGATCGAGTGAGTTTCATATGAGATGCATTGGGTGGGGACGGTACCCCATGGCGTCGGGAGGCGACGCGTCCCGAGCGACATCGGCCGGTTAGGTTGCACCCATGAGCGAGGATGTACGGCTGGTCGCCTGGGTGCGTGGACGCGTCCAAGGTGTGGGTTTTCGTTGGTTCACGCGTGCGAAGGCGCTGGAGATCGGCGGCCTGAGTGGTTTTGCTCTCAATTTGGCCGACGGCCGGGTCCAGGTGGTCGCGGAAGGGCCGCGCGAGGACTGCGAGGGGCTGCTCGACTGGCTCCAGGGCACCGACACGCCCGGGCGCGTGGAAGGCGTCACCGAGATCTGGGACACACCCCGCGGCGGCTACGACGGCTTCGCCATTCGCTGACCGGGGTCCGCGACGCCGCACCGGCAGGCGCGCGAAGAGGTGCCGGGCGCGCGTGCGGAGGGTGGAAATGGCCTGGTGGTTGCCAAGAAGAGCCCGGCATGGCAGGCTCCCCTGCTACGACTGATCGACACGCCCCGAGGCACCGGAAGAGTCGCCGCGCCGCCGATTTCCCGGCCGCGTGCCCCCGGTTCGCCCACCAATACGGGGTGTGATCGTGTTGACCGTCAAACTTTTTGGTGAGACGCTGAAAGCCCCGCGCACCTTAGCTGTTTGGCATGAAGCAACAGCAGAGCAACACCCGGATGTGCCAAGCACCGCGGGTGCGAATCCCTCACGACCCACACCGCATCGGTCGGTCACTCAGTGTGGAGGACCATCCATCATGGCAAAGGCGCTTCTCGGTTACGTCGGCGGCTCCGACCCTCGACTCCTCGCCGAGATGCGACGGTTGCAGCAGCGTGTCCAGGACCTGGAGTCCGAGCTCGTACGGATCCAGGCCGAGAACGACGCGCTGACGGCTGCCGCCTCTCAGGACAGGATCATGGAGAGCATCGACGCACACCAGGCGGAGCCTGCGCTCACCTGATTACTGCATCGCTCCACGACAGCAGTCGCAGTCATCGGGCTGCCGATTCAACCGCTCAGTCGACCGGACGGCTGCAACCCAGTCGTCAGAGTTGCAAGGGACGCTCCGGCGTCCCTTCCTTCTTTCTTCTTGCCCCCGCATGCTTTCACCCTCTTTAACGTACGGTGTGCCCTGCATGTTCACTGGTGAAACCGCGTGGCCCGGAGGGTTCGTGGAGTGAGATAGCGGCGCCCGGTAGAGTCCGACGGCGTGCACCTCAAGGCCCTGACCCTCCGCGGGTTCAAGTCGTTCGCCTCGGCAACCACACTCCGCTTCGAACCGGGTATCACGTGTGTCGTGGGACCGAACGGCTCGGGCAAGTCCAACGTCGTGGACGCGCTCAGCTGGGTCATGGGCGAACAGGGCGCCAAGTCGCTGCGCGGCGGCAAGATGGAGGACGTCATCTTCGCCGGCACCACCGGCCGCCCCCCGCTGGGCCGCGCCGAGGTGTCCCTGACCATCGACAACTCCGACGGTGCGCTGCCCATCGAGTACGCCGAGGTCACCATCACGCGGATCATGTTCCGCAACGGCGGCAGCGAGTACCAGATCAACGGCGACACCTGCCGGCTCCTCGACATCCAGGACCTCCTCTCCGACTCCGGCATCGGCCGCGAGATGCACGTCATCGTCGGCCAGGGCCAGCTCGACTCCGTCCTGCACGCCGACCCCATGGGCCGCCGCGCCTTCATCGAGGAGGCGGCCGGCGTCCTCAAGCACCGCAAGCGCAAGGAGAAGGCCCTGCGCAAGCTGGACGCGATGCAGGCCAACCTCGCGCGCGTGCAGGACCTGACCGACGAGCTGCGCCGCCAGCTCAAGCCCCTCGGCCGGCAGGCCGCGGTGGCGAGAAGAGCGGCCGTCATCCAGGCCGACCTCCGCGACGCCCGCCTGCGGCTGCTCGCCGACGACCTGGTCCGGCTGCGCGAGGCGCTGAAGAGCGAGATCGCCGACGAGGCCGCCCTGAAGGAGCGCAAGGAGTCGGCCGAGCAGGAGCTGAGGAAGGCCCTGCAGCGCGAGGCCCTGCTGGAGGACGAGGTACGGCAGCTCACGCCGCGCCTCCAGCGCGCCCAGCAGACCTGGTACGAGCTGTCCCAGCTGGCCGAACGCGTACGGGGCACGATCTCGCTGGCCGACGCGCGCGTGAAGAGCGCGACGTCCGCGCCCCCCGAGGAGCGGCGCGGGCGCGACCCGGAGGACCTGGAGCGCGAGGCCGCCCGCATCCGTGAACAGGAGGCCGAGCTGGAGGCCGCCCTGGACGCGGCCCAGCACGCCTTGGACGACACGGTCGCCCACCGGGCCGAGCTGGAGCGGGAACTGGCCGTCGAGGAGCGCCGGCTGAAGGACGTGGCCCGCGCCATCGCCGACCGCCGCGAGGGTCTGGCCCGCCTCAACGGCCAGGTCAACGCGGCCCGTTCGCGCGCGGCCTCGGCGCAGGCCGAGATCGACCGGCTGGCCGTGGCCCGCGACGAGGCACAGGAACGGGCGGTCACCGCCCAGGAGGAGTACGAGGCGCTCAAGGCCGAGGTGGACGGCCTCGACGCCGACGACGCGGACCTGGCCGAGCGGCACGAGGCGGCCAGACGGCAGCTCGCCGAGGCGGAGTCCGCGCTGAGCGCGGCCCGCGAGGCACTCACCACTGCCGAGCGCAGCCGCGCCGCGACCCAGGCCCGCCAGGAGGCCCTGGCCCTCGGCCTGCGGCGGAAGGACGGCACCGGGATACTGCTGGGTGCCCGGGACCGCCTGACGGGCGTACTCGGCCCGGCGGCCGAGCTGTTGACGGTCACCCCCGGCTACGAGGTCCCCCTGGCGGCGGCGTTCGGCGCGGCGGCGGACGCCGTCGCCGTGTCGACCCCGGCAGCGGCGGCGGACGCGATCCGCCTCCTGCGCAAGCAGGACGGCGGCCGGGCGGCGCTGTTGCTGGCGGGGCCGGCGGAGCCGACCCGAGGGGACGCGCCCCGCAGGGGCGCGGGGAACTGCGCGACAAGCCACGATGAACCCGCACCCGCCGAACTGCCGACCGCGGCACCCCCCGGTGGGCGTTTCGCGGCCGAGCTCGTGCGCGGAGATGCCGACCTGATGCCCGCCGTCCACCGCCTGCTGAGGGGAATCGTGGTCGTCGGCACCCTGGAGGACGCCGAGGACCTGGTCTACGCGCACCCCGAACTGATCGCCGTCACCACCGAGGGCGACCTGCTCGGCGGCCACTTCGCCCACGGCGGCTCCGCCGGCGCGCCGAGCCTGCTGGAGGTACAGGCCTCCGTGGACGAGGCAGCGGCCGAGCTGGCCGAGCTGGCGGTCCGCTGCGAGGGCCTCGCCGAGGCACAGCAGGCGGCGGCCGAGCGCCGCGGGCAGGCCGCCGCCCTCGTGGAAGAACTGGGGGAGCGGCGCAGGGCCGCCGACCGGGAGAAGTCGGCCGTCGCCCAGCAGCTCGGCCGGCTCGCCGGGCAGGCGCGCGGCGCCGCCGGGGAGGCGGAGCGGTCCGCCGCTGCCGCCGCCCGCGCGCAGGAGGCGCTGGACAGGGCCGTACAGGAAGCCGAGGAGCTGGCCGAGCGGCTGGCGGTCGCCGAGGAGATGCCGGTCGAGGAGGAGCCGGACACCTCCGTCCGCGATCGGCTCGCCGCCGACGGGGCCAACGCCCGGCAGACCGAGATGGAGGCCCGGCTCCAGGTCCGTACCCACGAGGAGCGGGTCAAGGGGCTCGCCGGGCGGGCCGACTCGCTCGACCGGGCCGCCCGCGCCGAACGCGAGGCACGCGCGCGTGCCGAGCAGCGCCGGGCCCGGCTGCGGCACGAGGCGGCCGTCGCCGAGGCCGTCGCCGCCGGCACCCGGCAGCTGCTCGCGCACATCGAGGTGTCCCTCGCCCGCGCCGAGCGGGAGCGCACCGCCGCCGAGGCCGCGAAGGCGCGGCGCGAGCAGGAGCTGACCGCCGCGCGCACCGCCGGCCGCGAACTGAAGTCGGAGCTGGACAAGCTGACGGACTCGGTGCACCGCGGCGAGGTGCTCGGCGCCGAGAAGCGGCTGCGGATCGAGCAGTTGGAGACCAGGGCGCTGGAGGAGCTGGGCGTCGAGCCGGCGGGACTGGTGTCGGAGTACGGGCCGCACCTGCCGGTGCCGCCCTCGCCGCCCGCCGAGGGCGAGGTGCTGCCCGAGGACCCCGAGCACCCGCGCAACCAGCCCCGGCCCTTCCACCGGGCCGAGCAGGAGCGCCGGCTCAAGGCCGCAGAGCGGGCGTACCAGCAGCTGGGCAAGGTCAATCCGCTGGCGCTGGAGGAGTTCGCGGCGTTGGAGGAGCGGCACCAGTTCCTCAGCGAGCAGCTGGAGGACCTGAAGAAGACCCGGGCCGACCTGCTTCAGGTGGTGAAGGAGGTCGACGAGCGCGTCGAGCAGGTCTTCACCGAGGCGTACCGGGACACCGCCCGCGAGTTCGAGGGCGTCTTCAGCCGGCTCTTCCCGGGCGGCGAGGGGCGGCTGATCCTGACCGACCCCGACAACATGCTCACCACCGGTGTGGACGTCGAGGCCCGCCCGCCGGGCAAGAAGGTCAAGCGGCTCTCCCTGCTGTCGGGCGGCGAGCGGTCGCTGACGGCCGTCGCGCTGCTGGTGTCGATCTTCAAGGCCCGGCCGAGCCCCTTCTACGTCATGGACGAGGTCGAGGCCGCGCTCGACGACACCAACCTCCAGCGGCTGATCCGGATCATGCAGGAGCTGCAGGAGGCCTCGCAGCTGATCGTGATCACGCATCAGAAGCGCACGATGGAGGTCGCCGACGCGCTGTACGGCGTCTCCATGCAGGGCGATGGAGTGTCCAAGGTCATCTCTCAGCGGCTCCGCTGACCCTCTTCAAGATCAACTAACTCTGCGTTCAATAAATGAACGCGAGATGATCGGGCATATCTCGAAACTCACAGCCGTTGAACTATTGACTTCGAAACTTGAAGGCATAGTCTCTGCAACGTTGCTTTTACCTTCAGGTGTCGCCACCTGAGAGGGCTCGCCCCCCACCCCGGCAGCGTTGCCGTGGCCCGAGGAGATACACGTGACCAGCACAGCGCAGGCACCTCAGTCAGGAGCCAGAACGGCTCAACCCGAGCATCTCGGGCACGTCATCTTCATCGCGGCGGCTGCCGCCATGGGCGGTTTCCTCTTCGGATACGACAGCTCCGTGATCAACGGCGCCGTCGAGGCCATCCGCGGCCGCTACGACATCGGCTCCGCCGCGCTCGCCCAGGTCATCGCGATCGCCCTGATCGGCTGTGCCATCGGCGCCGCGTACGCCGGCCGCATAGCCGACCGGATCGGCCGTATCCGGGTCATGCAGATCGCCGCCGTGCTGTTCACGGTGAGCGCCGTCGGCTCGGCGCTGCCCTTCGCACTGTGGGACTTCGCCCTCTGGCGCGTCGTCGGCGGCTTCGCCATCGGCATGGCCTCCGTCATCGGCCCCGCCTACATCGCCGAGGTCGCCCCGCCCGCCTACCGCGGCCGGCTCGGCTCCTTCCAGCAGGCGGCGATCGTCATCGGCATCGCCATCTCGCAGCTGGTCAACTGGGGCCTGCTGAACGCCGCCGGCGGCAACCAGCGCGGCCACCTGATGGGCCTGGAGGCCTGGCAGGTCATGCTCGGCGTCATGGTCGTCCCGGCCGTCCTGTACGGCCTGCTCTCCTTCGCGATCCCCGAGTCCCCGCGCTTCCTGCTCTCCGTCGGCAAGCGTGAGCGCGCCAAGGAGATCCTCGCCGAGGTCGAGGGCGAGGGCACCGACCTGGACGCCCGCGTCGCCGAGATCGAGCACGCGATGAAGAGCGAGCACAAGTCCACCTTCAAGGACCTGCTCGGCGGCGGCTTCTTCTTCAAGCCGATCGTCTGGGTCGGCATCGGCCTGTCGGTCTTCCAGCAGTTCGTCGGCATCAACGTCGCGTTCTACTACTCCTCGACGCTGTGGCAGTCGGTCGGCATCGACCCGACGGACTCGTTCTTCTACTCCTTCACGACGTCGATCATCAACATCGTCGGCACCGTGATCGCGATGATCTTCGTGGACCGCGTCGGCCGCCGGCCGCTCGCCCTCATCGGCTCGGTCGGCATGGCCGTCGGTCTCGCGCTGGAGGCCTGGGCGTTCTCCTCCCACCTGGTCGGCGGCAAGCTTCCCGCCACCCAGGGCTGGGTCGCCCTGATCGCCGCCCACCTGTTCGTCCTCTTCTTCGCGCTGTCCTGGGGCGTGGTCGTCTGGGTCATGCTCGGCGAGATGTTCCCGAACAAGATCCGCGCCGCCGCCCTGGGCGTCGCCGCCTCCGCGCAGTGGATCGCCAACTGGGCCATCACCGCGAGCTTCCCGTCGCTGGCCGACTGGAACCTGGCCGGCACCTATGTGATCTACGCGGTCTTCGCGGCGCTCTCCGTCCCGTTCGTCCTGAAGTACGTCAAGGAGACGAAGGGCAAGTCGCTGGAGGAGATGGGCTGATCCTCCCGGATCGCCTCCCGAGACCGAGGAGTAGGGGCCAAGTCCCCGCTGCCCCTCTCCTCGTACCATCCGCCGCCCCCGCTCCGGCCACTGCCTGGAGCGGGGGCGGCGGTGTCGTTGCGACACCCCCTAGGCGCCGAGCGCGGGCAGCACCCGTTCCGCGAACAGGGTGAGGCTGCGCCACCCCTCCTCCACCGGCATCCCGCCCGCCAGCGGGTGCAGGACCAGGTTGTCCAGCCCCTGCGCCACGCACTGCTCCGGCGTGAGGATCCGGTACACGCCCTCCGTGCGCAGCTCCGCCACCGTCGTGGCCGCCGACTTCACCGCCGAGCGGATCTGCCCCGACTGCCAGGAGGCGTACGTGCGCGCCTCGTGCAGGAAGTGCTCGCCGTACACGGTCCAGGCCCGGTCCGGGTCCTCGGCGACGTGCAGCAGCGGTGTCTGCGGGGCGGGCATCATGACCCAGCCCTCGGTGCCGTACTCGGTGAGCCGCTCCTTGTAGTACGCCTCCAGCTCGGGCAGATGCGCGCTCGGGAAGAACGGCAGACCGAACCGGGCGGCCCGGCGGGCGGCGGCCTTCGAGGAGCCGCCGACCAGCAGCAGCGGGTGCGGCGCGGTGAACGGGCGCGGGGTGAGGCGTACGGTACGGCCCCGGTAGGTGAACTCCTCGCCGGACCACGCCGCCAGCAGCGTCTCCAGCAACTCGTCCTGGATCCGGCCCCGGCGCTTCCAGTCCACGTCGAACAGGGCGTACTCCTCGGGGCGGTAGCCGATGCCGGCCACCGTCACGAGCCGCCCGCCGCTGAGCAGGTCCAGTACGGCGATCTCCTCGGCCAGCCGCAGCGGATCGTGCAGCGGGCCGATCACCGCCGACACCGTCACCGCGATGTTCCGGGTCGCCCCGAACACCGCGCCGGCGAAGGCGAACGGCGACGGCAGCCAGTTGTTCTCGGCGCCGTGGTGCTCCTCGGTCTGCACGGTGCTGATCCCGTGCTCGTCGGCGTACGCGGCCATCTCCAGGGCGGCCCGGTAGCGGGCGGAGAGGGCGGCGGGCGTGGCCCCCGGGGCGACGAGGTTGAAACGGACGACCGTGACGGGCATGGCAAGTCCCCCTCCGGTACGGCTCGGTGGAGGGGGACGTTAGCTGACGCGGCGTCAGATGGCCATGGCGGGGCGGAGGTAGGCTCGCGGGATGACCGACACCGTACCCACGGACCCGCGGGCGGAGGCCGAGCGGGACCGCGTCGCCCTCTGGCTCGCACCGGACGATCTGTGGTGGCTCGCCCGCCACTGCTGCTGTCCGGACGACGCCGGCCAGGAGACGAAGGACCGCTGCTCACGCCTGCGGTTCCGGGCGAGTGCGGCCCTCCACAAGAGCGGCCGGCCGCACTGAGGTGTCTCAGGCGCCGACGGTCGAGGGCTCCTCGGCCGGCTCGGTGGCCGGGGCCGGCCGCGTCGCCGCCGGCTTCGGCAGGACCAGGTACAGCAGGCCGGAGATCACGATCGTGGCGACCCAGCCGAGGCCGTACTCGCCGAGGACGTTGTTCTTCGCGAGCGGGCCGGTGAACCAGTCCGACGTCGTGAACATCAGGCCCGAGACCAGGCCGATCGCCCAGGCGGCCACGGCCGCGGGGGAGAAGCCGCCCTTGTACCAGTAGGCGCTGGTGCGGGTGGTGTCGGCCATCGCCGCGCCGTCGTACTCGGTGCGGCGCAGCATGTCCGCGCCGAACACGCCGACCCACGCGGAGAAGGCGACCGCCAGCAGGGAGAGGAAGGCGATGAACGAGCCCATGAAGCTCGTCGCCACCAGCATCAGCACGCCGCCGAAGATCAGCGAGATCACGGCGTTGACGGAGACCGCCCAGTGACGCGGCACCTTGAAGCCGAGGGTCTGCGCGGTGAAGCCCGCCGAGTACATCGACATCGAGTTGATCAGCAGCATGCCGATCAGCGAGATGCACAGGTACGGCACCGCGATCCAGGTCGGCAGGATCTCGCCGAGGAAGGACACCGGATCGGTCGCCGAGGCCAGGTCCGGCGTGGAGACCGCCATCACCGCGCCCATCAGGACCATCGGGAGCACCACGACACCGGCGCCGCCCACCGCCGTGCCGACGATCGCCTTGGAGGACGCCGTGCGCGGCAGGTAGCGGGTGAAGTCCGGCGCGGTCGGGATCCAGCTGACACCGCCGGCCGCGATCATGCCGACACCGGTGATCACCGCGGCCGTCGAACCGCCGCCGTGGTGCATCACCTTCGACCAGTCGGTGTTCGCCACCAGGTAGGCGAGGACGAGCACCGAGAAGACGCCGAAGAGGTACGTCGCGTACTTGTTGCACTTCTGCACGGCGTTGATGCCGAGCCCGGAGATCGCGAACGTCGCCACGACGAACGCCAGCAGCATGACCATGTCCAGCACGCTGTTCGCCTTCAGGCCGCACACGATGTCCAGGATGGTGAGCATCGCGTAGGCGCCGGTGACCGCGTTGATCGTCTCCCAGCCCCAGCGCGCGACCCAGATCAGCGACCCGGGCAGCAGATTGCCGCGCTGGCCGAAGACCGCCCGCGACAGCGCCATGCCGGGCGCGCCGCCCCGCTTGCCCGCGATGCCGATCAGCCCGACGAGGCCGTACGACACGACCGGCGCGGCCGCCGCGACCACGAGCGCCTGCCAGATGTCCAGGTGGTACGCGACGACGAGGCTCGCGCCCATCGTCAGCAGCAGCACGCTGATGTTGGCGCCGACCCAGGTCGGGAACAGCTCGCGGGTCTTCGCGGTGCGCTCGTGATCCGGGACCTGCTCGATCCCTCGGGTCTCGAGAGCGCCTTCGGTCTCGACGGTTTTGCTCATGGAAAACGGGCCTGCCGTGGGGGGAAGGGGGACGCTCGGACTCTACGCGCGTCGACAGAGTCGCCACCATCGTACTTTGCTCCGACTCCTCGCCGTACGTGGCGTTTGTCTCTCAGAGGAAGCCACAAACCGGCTCCCGTCGTCACCCATGACTGATACTGGACGGGTTATGGAAACCGTCATCCTTGCTGTAGTCATCGCCGTGGTCGTGATCGGCGCGCTCGGCGGGCTGATCGTGGGCACCCGGCGCCGGAAGCCGCTGCCTCCGCCACCCCCGAAGACGCCCGACATCACCGCGCCCCCGGCCGAGCCGCACGTCGGCGACGAGGCCGAGACACCGCGCGACGAACCGCGCCGGACCATCGAGGAGGTGGATCTCCCCGGCGGCCCCGCACCGGTCGCCGTGGAGGAGCCTCCCGCCGCCGAGCCCACTCTCGAAGAGGCTCCGGAGATCGAGATCCCGGAGCCCACCGCAGGCCGGCTGGTCCGCCTGCGCGCCCGCCTGTCCCGCTCCCAGAACGCCCTCGGCAAGGGCCTGCTCACGCTCCTGTCGCGCGAGCACCTCGACGACGACACCTGGGAGGAGATCGAGGACACGCTGCTCACCGCCGACGTCGGCGTGCAGCCCACCCAGGAGCTGGTCGAGGGCCTGCGCGAGCGCGTCAAGGTGCTCGGCACCCGCACCCCCGAGGAGCTGCGCGGCCTGCTGCGCGAGGAGCTGCTCAAGCTGGTCGGCACCGACGTCGACCGCACGGTGAGGACCGAGCCCGAGGACCGCAAGCCCGGCATCGTGATGGTCGTCGGCGTCAACGGCACCGGCAAGACCACCACCACCGGCAAGCTCGCGCGCGTGCTCGTCGCCGACGGCCGCACCGTCGTGCTCGGCGCCGCCGACACCTTCCGCGCCGCCGCCGCCGACCAGCTCCAGACCTGGGGCGAGCGCGTCGGCGCCCACACCGTGCGCGGCCCCGAGGCCGGCGACCCGGCGTCCGTGGCCTTCGACGCGGTCAAGGAGGGCAAGGAGATGGGGGTCGACGTCGTCCTCATCGACACCGCCGGCCGCCTGCACACCAAGACCGGCCTCATGGACGAGCTGGGCAAGGTCAAGCGGGTCGTGGAGAAGCACGCGCCGCTGGACGAGGTGCTGCTCGTCCTCGACGCCACCACCGGCCAGAACGGCCTGGTCCAGGCCCGCGTGTTCGCCGAGGTCGTGGACATCACCGGCATCGTGCTGACCAAGCTCGACGGCACCGCCAAGGGCGGCATCGTCGTCGCGGTCCAGCGTGAGCTGGGCGTGCCGGTCAAGCTCGTCGGCCTCGGCGAGGGCGCGGACGACCTGGCCCCGTTCGAGCCGGAGGCGTTCGTGGACGCGCTGATCGGCGAGTAACTCCCTGTGGATCAGCCTTCACCCACGGACCGCAGCCGATAATCGAGGAACCACGACGGCGATCAACCACGTCCGCGAGAGCGGCGCCGGCTTATGCGCAAAGAAAGGAAGTGCCCGGCCCCAAGGTGCAGTTGGGGACGGGCACTTCGCCTTTGTGCGCGGGGGAGCCGTCAGGCCCGCGCCCGCGACCGGTGCGCCACATAGGCCAGCGTGCCCAGCACCAGCCGGGCCGCCGGCGGTGCCGTCGCCGAGTCCAGCGCCGGCGGGCGCAGCCAGCGCACCGGGCCCAGACCGCCACGGTCGGAGGGCGGCGCCGTGACGTACGCACCAGGGCCGAGGCCGCTCAGGTCCAGGGCGGAGGGGTCGTCCCAGCCCAGGCGGTAGAGCAGCCGGGGCAGTTCGGCGGCGGAGCCGGGCGCGACGAAGAAGTGCGCGCGGCCGTCCGGGGTCGCGGCCACCGGACCGAGGGGGAGCCCCATCCGCTCCAGGCGGACCAGGGCGCGCCGGCCGGCCGCCTCGGAGACCTCGACGACGTCGAACGCCTGGCCCACCGGCAGCATCACCGCGGCGCCCGGGAACTCCGACCAGGCCTTGCTCACCTCGTCCAGCGTCGCCCCGGCCGGCACCTGGGGCGCGAAGTCCAGCGGATGGGCGCCCGGCGCCGGGCAGTCGGCGCGCCCGCAGGAACAGGCGCCCGCCGCGGCCCGCGCGCCCGGCACCACGTCCCAGCCCCACAGTCCGGTGAACTCGGCGACGGCCGTGCACTCCGAGGACCGGCCGCGCCGACGCGCGCCGGAGCGGATCTCGCGGATGCCGCCGATCGTGAAGCCCATGCCCCCTCCAACGGGTCCAGCGCGCCGGTGGTTACGACACGGAACGGGACGAAAGCGGAACGTAACGCTACGGCTCCGCCTTCCCGCACCGGCCGTCGATCAAGCGCGGGGTCAAGGCAGCGCCTGGAAGCGCCTGAGGTGGCGCACCGGTTGGCACGCGCCCCGGGGTGCATCACTCCGCCCACCTCCGGCCGTCCTATGTCAAGTGAATCGCGTCCCAGGGAACGTGAGTTCATTCGAAGGGGTGGCGAATGGTGGCGTTTCCCGGATCGCCATGGCTGGACGGGTGATCGTAGGATTACTGTGAGTGTGCGAGTCCTCGGGGCATATGCATCCGTGGGTATGCCGGAGGCGAGTCGTCATCCCGTTCGAAGGGTGAGAACCGGCGGACAGGAGGCCGTATTTACCGGCATTCTGATAGGGCTTGGCGTACGCGGCGACAAGTGGTCTCAGGAATGGGGGCGTTCCAGTGAGCGGCAACGGCGGTAGCGGGACGAACGCTGACAAGCGCCCCAACGAGCTGCTCGGCTCGTGGTTCGTGCGCAGCGGCTGGTCCAAGGGCGAGCTGGCCCGCCAAGTGAACCGCCGGGCGCGCCAGTTGGGCGCCAACCACATCTCCACCGACACCTCGCGCGTACGGCGCTGGCTGGACGGCGAGAACCCCCGCGAACCGATCCCGCGCATCCTCTCGGAGCTGTTCTCGGAGCGCTTCGGCTGCGTGGTCTCCATCGAGGACCTCGGCCTGCGCGCCGCGCGCCAGTCACCCTCCGCGACCGGCGTCGACCTGCCCTGGACCGGCCCGCAGACCGTCGCCCTGCTCAGCGAGTTCTCGCGCAGCGACCTGATGCTCGCCCGGCGCGGCTTCCTCGGCACCTCCCTCGCCCTGTCCGCCGGTCCCTCCCTCATCGAGCCGATGCAGCGCTGGCTCGTGCCGAGCCCGGCCTCCCCGGGCTGCCCCGAGCCCCGGCCCGCCCTCGACCCGCGCCGCCCCGGCCGTCTGTCCCGGCCCGAGCTGGACCTGCTGGAGTCCACCACCAGGATGTTCCGCCAGTGGGACGCCCAGTGCGGCGGCGGCCTGCGCCGCAAGGCGGTCGTCGGACAGCTGCACGAGGTCACCGACCTGCTCCAGGAACCCCAGCCCGAGGCCACCACCCGCATCCTGTTCAAGGTCGCCGCCGAACTGGCCGAGCTGGCGGGCTGGATGTCGTACGACGTCGGCCTCCAGCCCACCGCGCAGAAGTACTTCGTGCTCGCCCTGCACGCCGCCAAGGAAGCCGGTGACAAGCCGCTCGGCTCCTACATCCTCTCCAGCATGAGCCGCCAGATGATCCACCTCGGCCGTCCCGACGACGCCCTGGAGCTGATCCACCTCGCCCAGTACGGCAGCCGCGACTGCGCGAGCCCGCGCACCCAGTCGATGCTGTATGCGATGGAGGCCCGCGCGTACGCGAACATGGGCCAGCCCGGCAAGACCAAGCGCGCGGTCCGCATGGCCGAGGACACCTTCGCCGAGGCCGACGAGTGGGACGAGCCGGACCCCGACTGGATCCGCTTCTTCTCCGAGGCCGAGCTGCACGGCGAGAACTCCCACTCCTACCGCGACCTCGCCTACGTCGCCGGCCGCAGCCCCACCTACGCCTCCCTCGCCGAGCCGCTCATGCGGCGGGCGGTGGAGCTGTTCGCCAAGGACCCGGAGCACCAGCGGTCGTATGCGCTGAACCTGATCGGCAAGGCCACCGTGCACCTGCTCCAGCGCGAGCCCGAGCGAGGCACGGAGTACGCCTCCCGGGCCATGGAGATCGCCAAGAAGGTCCGCTCCGAGCGCGTGAACACTCGTATCCGAAAGACGGTCGACACCGCCGCGCGGGACTACGGCGACCTCGCCGTCGTCGTCGACCTCACCGACCAGCTCGCCGTGGACCTTCCCGAGACCGCCGAGGCCGTCTGACCGACCCCGGCGCCAAGCCCCGGCCGCGGCCGGGCCTCCCGAACCGCTCGACTCGGCTCCCCCATGCCAGGTCATCGAGAGGCCCGCCGCGGTCGGCCCGTCTCCCTCCCGGAGATCCGGCCGTTCATCCACGCGTAACACGCACGGCGTCTTCGTCACCCCGGCGAAACAACGAGGGGCCTCCACCGAAACCGCGCTGCGTCAATCTCATGGCGCATAACCGGCCCACCCCTCACCCGACCGGACCGCCCAGGCCCGGTACCGCCCGCACGGGGCCGTTGAAACCGACGAGGAGACGCCGATGGCCCCAGCCATCACGCTTGCCGCGGAGGCACCCAAGCTGTCGTCCGCGAACACAGGCTTCATGCTCATTGCTTCCGCCCTGGTGCTGATCATGACCCCGGGCCTGGCCTTCTTCTACGGAGGCATGGTCCGGGTCAAGAGCACCCTCAACATGCTGATGATGAGCTTCATCGCCATGGGGATCATCACCATCCTCTGGACGCTCTACGGCTTCTCCCTCGCCTTCGGCACGCACAACGGCTTCATCGGCTGGAACTCGAACTGGTTCGGGCTCAGCCACATCGGCCTGACGGAGCTCTGGCCCGGGTACACCATCCCGGTCTTCGTCTTCATGGTCTTCCAGATGATGTTCGCCATCATCACCCCGGCCCTGATCAGCGGCGCCCTCGCCGACCGCGTGAAGTTCTCGGCCTGGTGCCTGTTCATCACCCTGTGGGCCACGATCGTCTACGTTCCGGTCGCCCACTGGGTCTGGGGCGCCGACGGCTGGGCCTTCAAGCTCGGCGTGATCGACTTCGCGGGCGGTACGGCGGTCCACATCAACGCGGGTGCGGCGGCGCTCGGTGTCATCCTCGTCATCGGCAAGCGCGTCGGCTTCAAGAAGGACCCGATGCGCCCGCACAGCCTCCCGCTGGTCATGCTCGGCGCGGGTCTGCTGTGGTTCGGATGGTTCGGCTTCAACGCGGGCTCCTGGCTCGGCAACGACGACGGCGTCGGCGCGCTGATGTTCGTCAACACGCAGGTCGCCACCGGTGCCGCCATGCTGGCCTGGCTCGCCTACGAGAAGATCCGCCACGGCGCGTTCACCACCCTCGGTGCCGCCTCCGGTGCGGTCGCCGGTCTGGTCGCGATCACCCCGTCCGGCGGCGCGGTCTCCCCGCTCGGCGCGATCGCCGTCGGCGCCATCGCCGGTGTCGCCTGCGCCGCGGCCGTCGGCCTGAAGTTCAAGTTCGGCTACGACGACTCCCTCGACGTGGTCGGCGTCCACATGGTCGGCGGCATCCTCGGCTCCCTGCTGATCGGCTTCTTCGCCACCGGCAAGGGCCAGTCCACCGCGACCGGCGTCTTCTACGGCGACCACTCCTTCACCCAGCTGTGGAAGCAGTGCGCCGGTGTCGGCGCGGTCCTCGCCTACTCCCTGGTCGTCTCCGCGGTCCTCGCCTTCCTCCTCGACAAGACCATCGGCATGCGGGTCACCGAGGACGAGGAGATCTCCGGCATCGACCAGGCCGAGCACGCCGAGAGCGCCTACGACTTCAGTGGCACCGGCGGCGGTGTCATCGGCTCCGCCGCGCACTCCTCGGCCCTGGCCGCCGCCACGCAGACCAAGAAGGTGGACGCATGAAGCTCATCACCGCCGTCGTCAAGCCCCACCGGCTGGACGAGATCAAGGAGGCCCTTCAGGCGTTCGGCGTCCAGGGACTGACGGTCACCGAGGCCAGCGGTTACGGTCGGCAGCGGGGCCACACCGAGGTCTACCGGGGTGCCGAGTACACCGTCGACCTGGTCCCGAAGATCCGCGTCGAGGTGCTGGCCGAGGACGACGACGCCGAGCAGCTGATCGAGGTCATCGTGAA
The DNA here is from genome assembly GCF_042269865.1 of Streptomyces sp. NPDC055966. Classification (NCBI taxonomy): domain Bacteria; kingdom Bacillati; phylum Actinomycetota; class Actinomycetes; order Kitasatosporales; family Streptomycetaceae; genus Streptomyces; species Streptomyces sp. NPDC055966. The sequence goes on along the minus strand of NZ_JBHJYK010000010.1, from coordinate 162,298 downwards.
GGCGGCCCGCACCGGAAAGATCGGTGACGGCAAGGTCTGGGCCCTGCCGGTCGACACGGCCGTACGGGTCCGCACCGGCGAGCGCGGCCCCGACGCGCTCTGACCAGCATCTCTGAGAACGGGAGTCGCCGGGTGACGGGAACGGACGAGCGCATGGCAGCAGAGGACTCGGGACCCGGCGGCTACGCGGCGGCCCGGCTGCGCCTCCTCACCGAGGGGGCGCGATCCGGGCCGCCGCGCCGTGCCGCCCTCGCGGAGCTGACCGACGACTGGCTCGGCGGACTGTTCGGCGCGGCGGCCAAGGGGCTCACGGGGGTCTCGCTGGTCGCCGTCGGCGGCTACGGCCGCGGCGAGCTGTCCCCGCGCAGCGACCTGGACCTGCTCCTGCTGCACGACGGCGGTGACACCAAGGAGGTCGCCGCGCTGGCCGACCGCCTCTGGTACCCGATCTGGGACCTCGGCCTCGCCCTCGACCACTCGGTGCGCACCCCGGCGGAGGCCCGCAGGACCGCCGGGGACGACCTGAAGGTCCACCTCGGTCTCCTGGACGCCCGCCACCTGGCCGGCGACGCCGGCCTCACCGCCGGCCTGCGCACGGCCGTCCTCACCGACTGGCGCAACCAGGCCCCCAAGCGGCTGCCGGAACTCCAGGAACTGTGTGCCGGACGCGCCGAGCGGCAGGGCGAGCTGCAGTACCTGCTGGAGCCCGACCTGAAGGAGGCGCGCGGCGGCCTGCGCGACGCCACCGCCCTGCGCGCCGTCGCCGCCTCCTGGCTCGCCGACGCCCCGCGCGAGGGCCTCGCCGACGCATGCCGGCGCCTCCTCGACGTCCGTGACGCCCTGCACCTGGCGACGGGCCGCGCCACCGACCGGCTGTCCCTCCAGGAGCAGGACCAGGTGGCGGCCGAGCTGGGCCTGCTGGACGCGGACACCCTGCTGCGGCAGGTGTACGAGGCCGCACGGGTGATCGCGTACGCCAGTGACGTCACCTGGCGCGAGGTGGGGCGCGTACTGCGCTCGCGCGCCGTGCGGCCGCGCTTGCGCGCCATGCTGGGAGGCGGCGGCAAGCCCGTCACCGAGCGTTCCCCGCTCGCCGAGGGCGTGGTGGAGCAGGACGGCGAGGTGGTGCTCGCCCGCGCCGCGCGCCCCGAGCGCGACCCCGTGCTGCCGCTGCGCGCCGCGGCCGCCGCCGCGCAGGCCGGCCTCCCGCTCTCCCTGCACGCCGTCCGGCGGATGGCGGCGACCACGCGCCCCCTGCCCACACCGTGGCCCGCCGAGGCCCGGGAGCAGCTGGTCACGCTGCTCGGCTCCGGCCGCCCGACCGTCGAGGTCTGGGAGGCGCTGGAGGCGGAGGGCCTGATCAGCCGCCTGCTGCCGGACTGGGAGCGGGTCCGCTGCCGCCCCCAGCGCAATGCCGTCCACCTCTGGACCGTCGACCGGCACCTCATCGAGACGGCCGTCCGCGCCTCCGCACTCACCCGCCGCGTCAGCCGCCCCGACCTGCTCCTGGTCGCCGCCCTGCTGCACGACATCGGCAAGGGCTGGCCCGGCGACCACTCGGTGGCCGGCGAGATCATCGCCAAGGACGTGGCCGTCCGGATCGGCTTCGACCGCGCGGACGTGACGGTGCTGTCCTCGCTGGTCCGCCACCACCTCCTGCTGATCGAGACGGCCACGCGCCGCGACCTGGACGACCCGGCCACGGTCCGCTCGGTCGCCGAGGCGGTCGGCACCCAGAGCACCCTGGAGCTGCTGCACGCGCTGACGGAGGCCGACGCCCTCGCCACCGGCCCGGCCGCCTGGTCCTCCTGGCGCGGCTCCCTCGTCGCCGACCTCGTCCGTCGCGTCTGCGCCGTCCTCGCCGGGGACGCACCGGACGAGCCCGAGCCGACCGCCGCGCCCACCGCCGAACAGGAGCGGCTGGCGATCGAGGCGTTCCGCACGGGCGGCCCGGTCCTCGCCCTGCGCGCCCAGACGGAACCGGCCACCGGGGAGGCGTCCGCCCAGGAACCCCTCGGCGTCGAGCTGCTCATCGCCGTACCCGACCAGCCCGCCGTGCTCCCCGCCGTCGCCGGGGTCCTCGCCGTGCACCGGCTGACCGTGCGCACCGCCGAGCTGCGCGCCCTGAGCCTGCCCGACGACGTCGACGACGGCTCGGTCCTGCTGCTCAACTGGCGGGTCGCCGCCGAGTACGGCTCCCTGCCCCAGGCCGCCCGGCTGCGCGCCGACCTCGTGCGCGCCCTCGACGGCTCGCTGGACATCGCCGGCCGCCTCGCCGAGCGGGACGCGGCCTACCCCCGCAGGCGCGGCTGGACCGCCCCGCCGCCCCGTGTCACGGTGGCCCCGGCCGCCTCGCACCACGCCACGGTGATCGAGGTCCGCGCCCAGGACGCCCCCGGCCTGCTGCACCGCATCGGCATGGCCCTGGAGAAGGCGGCCGTACGGGTGCGCAGCATGCACGTCAGCACGCTGGGCTCCAACGCCGTCGACGCCTTCTACGTCACGACGGGCACGGGCGCACAGCTCCCGGCGCAGGACGCGGCATCGCTGGCGCGGGTGCTGGAGGAGACACTGCGCGGATGAGCCGGGGGACGACCTGCCCCGGTACTTTCGACGCCGGGATACCCTGGAGGGCGATTCCCATCAAGACCGTCACCGACCCCGAGGACCGCGAGCGCCGTGTTCGACACTCTCTCCGATCGCCTGTCAGCGACTTTCAAGAACCTGCGCGGCAAGGGACGGCTCTCCGAGGCGGACATCGACGCCACCGCGCGTGAGATCCGCATCGCGCTCCTCGAAGCGGACGTGGCGCTGCCGGTCGTCCGGACGTTCATCAAGAACATCAAGGAGCGGTCCCTCGGCGCCGAGGTCTCCAAGGCGCTGAACCCCGCCCAGCAGGTCCTGAAGATCGTCAACGACGAGCTGGTCACGATCCTCGGCGGCGAGACCCGCCGGCTGCGCTTCGCCAAGCAGCCGCCCACCGTGATCATGCTGGCCGGTCTCCAGGGTGCCGGTAAGACCACCCTCGCGGGCAAGCTCGGCCGCTGGCTGAAGGAGCAGGGCCACTCGCCGCTGCTGGTCGCCGCCGACCTCCAGCGCCCGAACGCCGTCAACCAGCTGAGCGTCGTCGCCGAGCGCGCCGGCGTGGCGGTCTTCGCGCCCGAGCCGGGCAACGGCGTCGGCGACCCGGTCCAGGTCGCCAAGGACTCCATCGAGTTCGCGAAGTCCAAGGTCCACGACATCGTGATCGTGGACACCGCCGGCCGCCTCGGCATCGACCAGGAGATGATGCAGCAGGCCGCGGACATCCGCGACGCCGTCTCCCCGGACGAGATCCTCTTCGTCGTCGACGCGATGATCGGCCAGGACGCGGTCAACACCGCCGAGGCCTTCCGCGACGGCGTCGGCTTCGACGGCGTGGTGCTCTCCAAGCTCGACGGTGACGCCCGAGGTGGTGCCGCCCTGTCGATCCGGCAGATCACCGGCAAGCCGATCATGTTCGCGTCGAACGGCGAGAAGCTGGACGACTTCGACGCGTTCCACCCGGACCGGATGGCCTCCCGCATCCTCGACATGGGTGACCTGCTCACCCTGATCGAGCAGGCGGAGAAGACCTTCAGCCAGGAAGAGGCCGCCAAGATGGCCTCGAAGCTGGCGTCCAAGAAGGGCCAGGACTTCACCCTGGACGACTTCCTGGCCCAGATGGAGCAGGTCCGGAAGATGGGCAGCATCAGCAAGCTGCTCGGCATGCTCCCGGGCATGGGCCAGATCAAGGACCAGATCCAGAACATCGACGAGCGGGACGTCGACCGCACGGCCGCGATCATCAAGTCGATGACCCCGGCCGAGCGCCAGGAGCCGACGATCATCAACGGCTCGCGCCGTGCCCGTATCGCCAAGGGTTCCGGTGTCGAGGTCAGCGCGGTGAAGAACCTGGTCGAGCGGTTCTTCGAGGCCCGCAAGATGATGTCCCGCATGGCCCAGGGCGGCGGCATGCCGGGCATGCCGGGGATCCCGGGCATGGGCGGCGGCCCCGGCCGGCAGAAGAAGCAGCAGAAGAAGGCCAAGGGCAAGCAGCGCTCCGGCAACCCGATGAAGCGCAAGCAGCAGGAGCTGGAGGAGGCCCAGCGCCGCGAGGCCGCGGCCCAGGGCGGCGGCGCCTTCGGGGTGCCGCAGCAGGGCGGCCAGGAGTTCGAGCTGCCGGACGAGTTCAAGAAGTTCATGGGCTGAGCTCGCCCCTGAGCCCTCACTGGGCATGCCGGGGGTTGGTCATTGTCGTACCGTCCGGATATGACCAACCCCGCCCCGCCGCGCAAGTCGCCCGACCAGCCCTGGCGTACCGAAGGTGCCCCGGAGGAGCCGCCGAAGCAGCCGGGCGGGCCCCGGATGCGCGGTGGCTGGTGGCGGCTGATCCTCACCGCGCTGGTCGTGTACCTGATCGCCAACCTGGTGCTGTCCTACTTCGACCAGGCCAACGAGCCGACGATCTCGTACACCGAGTTCAGCAAGCAGGTCAACGACGGCAATGTCGCCAAGATCTACGCCAAGGGCGACTCGATCCAGGGGCAGCTCAAGAAGGAGCAGAAGAACCCCGGCGGCGGCACGTACACCAAGTTCAACACCGAGCGGCCGTCCTTCGCGAACGACAACCTCTGGTCGAATCTGACCAAGCACGGCGTCACCGTCACGGCGCAGCCCGTCGTCCAGCACCGCAGCTTTCTCGCCAATCTGCTGATCTCCCTGGCGCCGATGATCGTCATCGTCGCTCTGTGGATCTTCGTCGCGCGGCGGATGAGCGCGGGCCTCGGCGGCGCGGGCGGCATGCTGGGCCGCAAGGCGCCGCCCAAGCCGGTCGAGCTGGTGCCGGGGGAGAAGCGCACGACCTTCGCCGACGTGGCCGGGATCGACGAGGTGGAGGGCGAGCTGAACGACGTCGTCGACTTCCTGAAGAACCCCGACGCCTACCGGCGCATGGGCGCCAAGATGCCCCGCGGTGTGCTGCTCGCGGGCCCGCCCGGCACCGGAAAGACACTGCTCGCGCGCGCGGTCGCCGGCGAGGCGGGCGTGCCGTTCTTCTCCGCGTCCGCGTCCGAGTTCATCGAGATGATCGTGGGCGTGGGCGCCTCGCGCGTGCGGGAGCTGTTCGCGGAGGCCCGCAAGGTCGCACCGTCGATCATCTTCATCGACGAGATCGACACCATCGGCCGGGCCCGCGGCGGCGGCGCGTCCATGGGCGGGCACGACGAGCGCGAGCAGACGCTGAACCAGATCCTCACCGAGATGGACGGCTTCTCCGGCTCGGAGGGCGTCATCGTCATCGCGGCCACCAACCGCGCCGACATCCTCGACCCGGCGCTGACCCGCCCCGGCCGCTTCGACCGGGTCGTCCAGGTCTCGCCCCCGGACCGCGGCGGCCGCGAGGCCATCCTGGAGATCCACACCCGCGACATCCCGCTCGCCGAGAACGTCGACCTCGCCCAGGTGGCCCGTACGACCCCGGGCATGACCGGCGCCGATCTGGCCAACCTCGCCAACGAGGCCGCCCTGCTCGCGGTGAAGCGCCAGCAGCAGGCCGTGACCCAGTCCGACCTGTCCGACGCGCTGGAGAAGGTCCAGCTCGGCGCGGAACGTCCGCTGGTGATGCCCGAGGAGGAGCGCCGGCGCACCGCCTACCACGAGAGCGGGCACGCCCTGCTCGGCATGCTCCAGCCCGGCGCCGACCCGGTCCGCAAGATCACCATCGTGCCGCGCGGCCGCGCCCTCGGCGTCACGCTCTCCACGCCGGACGCCGACAAGTACGCGTACACCGAGGAGTACCTGCGCGGCCGGATCATCGGCGCGCTCGGCGGCATGGCGGCCGAGCACGTCGTCTACGACGTGGTCACCACCGGCTCCGAGAGCGATCTGGAGCAGGTCACCAACATCGCGCGCGGAATGGTGTCCCGCTGGGGCATGAGCGAGGAGGTCGGCCGGCTCTCCGCGCTCCCGAACGACGCCCAGCAGGCCTACGGGCTCGCCGCCGCACCGCAGACGCTGGACGTCATCGACGCCGAGATGCGCCGGATCGTGGACGAGTGCTACGAGGAGGCCTGCCGCAAACTCCGCGACCACCGCGGCCAGTTGGACGCCCTCGCGCAGGCGCTGCTGGTCAACGAGACGCTGGAGGAGGCGGACGCGTACCGCGTCGCCGGGATCACCCGCCTGACCAAGGACGTCGACTCGTGACGGACGTTCAGGGCACGCGTGCGACGAGATAGCGGAACACGTTCGGCATCCATACGGTGCCGTCCGGGCGCCGGTACGGATGCAGGGCCTCGGTCAGCTCCTTGTCGACCTGCTTGGCGTCCGTCGCCGCGATCGCCGCGTCGAACAGCGCCGTCGACAGCAGGCCGCGTACGGCACTGTCGAGGCCGGCGTACCCGAAGGGGCAGGCGACCCGTCCGGAGCCGTCCGGCCTGAGGCCGGCGCGCTGCGCGACCTCTTCCAGGTCGTCCCGCCCGGCGGGCCGCCAACTGCCCGCGCCGCGCAGCGGATCGGCCAGCTTCGCCGCCACCCGCAGCACCGAGGAGGCGGCACACCGCTCGGGCGGACCCCACCCGGTCAGCACCACGGCGGCCCCCCGCGCGGCGAACGGCAGCGCCTGCGCCAGCGATTCCCCGAGCCCCTCGGCGTCCCCGGCGAGACATCCGACCGGCTCGAAGACGGTCACCAGGTCGTACGGCTCCGCCTCGGCGTCGTCCCGGTCGGCGGGCGACCCGGCGATGAGCCGCACACCGGCACGCGCACGCGTACGGCCGCTTTCGCCCCACCCGGCCGGGTGGCCGGGGACGCCCGGCAGGCCCCTGTCCGCGCCGCGCGGGGCGTGCGGGAGCAGGCGTTCGCGGGCGAGGGCGAGGCGTTCGGGGGAGGCGGCCTCGCAGCCGGTGACCTCGGCCCCTCTGCCGGCGGCCAGCAGCAGGGCGAGCCCCGAGCCGCAGCGCAGGCCCAGCAGCCGGGTGGCGGGGCCCACTTCCAGCCGTTCGTGAACGGCCTCGTAGAGCGGCACCAGCATCCGCTCCTGGATCTCGGACCAGTCACGCGCGCGTGCGCACAGGTCCACGCGGGGTTCGGAGTCCGCGTGAGCCAGGTGCTGCGGCACGAGCACAGGTGTCATAGGTAAGCGCCCCAATCCGCCGACAGTTCGCCGCTGCGCCCGGTCGTTCGGCCCCCGTGCCGTGCGCGCGCACTTCCCACGTATGTCAGGTAACTCCCGGCTCGCGACGGCGTCCAGGGGTCGTGGAGCCCCGCTTGAGGTCCGGGTGTGTCTGTGGCGAGATTTCACATCCCGGCAATCTGGACGGCCGTACGGTGTGCGTTCCCGCGGCGGGGCCGGTGCCAGGGGTCCGGGCGGTGCGCGGTAACGTCACGGCCGTCACGGACGCAGATCAAGACGAGACGTGACGCCGATCGCGGCCGAAACGTCTCTTGCGCATTCCCGACCTCACCCCGCAGTGGGCACTACGCGCCGGATCGTACGGCGGACTACGCACCAGCTTGTTACGAGCTGTGAGGCTTCTCCGCAGATCAGCGCACCCGCCCTCGTCAGGACGCATCAGCGGCAACTGACGGGTACGTGCAAAATATTTGGGATGACCCGGAATAGGAACACATTCGAGCTCCCGCTCGTTGTCATTACGTGAGCACGACACAGACACCACCTGTTCTCGCCGCGGAGCTGGCACAGGCGTGGGCCGACATTCAGCGGTACCACCCCGAGCTGCCGGACCTCGCCGCGCCAGAGTCCCTGATCGGAGAGTCGTCGTCCGCGTGCGGTCACGAGCTCTCCTTCGAACGACTGCTGCATGAGGCAGTCCACGGCATCGCAGCCGCCCGTGGGATCCGCGACACCTCCCGCGCCGGCCGATACCACAACCGCCGTTTCCTGGCGATCGCCGAGGAGCTGGGCCTGGACCATCCCGAGGAGCCGCATCCGAGCAGCGGCTTCTCCCTGGTCACGCTCAACCCCGAGGCGCGGCGGCGCTACCGCCCGACTATCGAGCGGCTCCAGCGCGCGCTGAAGGCCCACACGGCGGCCACGACGTCCGACACCACCCGCAGCTTCCGCGGCCCGGCCGCCCGGCACGGCTCCTCCGGCGGCGGCGTCCGCGTCAAGGCGGTCTGCGACTGCGGCCGCAACGTCCGGGTGGTGCCCTCGGTCCTGGCCCAGGCGCCGATCGTCTGCGGCGGCTGCGGCAAGCCGTTCAGAATCCCGGAGGTCGCCGGAGCGGCGTGACGCGAGCCGCGTACACCGGCATCTCGTGGGTGCCGGAAGCGGGCTCCTCGCCGCGGGCAGCGGACAGCGCATCCGACGTGATCTCACCTCCACGCCGGATGCCTGTCCGGCATGCCCGGATACGGCGCAGAACCCCTCGGCCGGAAGCGACCCGCAGGGTATGGCACAATGGCTAGCTGTACTCGACAGCCGCACAGGACCCCTCTCTCCTCCGGCTGACGCGTCCATCGGGCACTCGGGTACCGCAACCCCACGCGGCAATCTCGCCGTGCCCAACCACGTCAAATCCAGGAGAACCCACTCCCGTGGCAGTCAAGATCAAGCTGAAGCGTCTGGGCAAGATCCGTTCGCCTCACTACCGCATCGTCGTCGCCGACTCCCGCACCCGCCGTGACGGCCGTGCGATCGAGGAGATCGGCAAGTACCACCCGACCTACAACCCGTCGGTCATCGAGGTGGACGCCGACCGCGTGGCGTACTGGCTGGGTGTCGGCGCGCAGCCGACCGAGCCCGTCCTCGCCATCCTGAAGAAGACCGGCGACTGGCAGAAGTTCAAGGGCGAGCCCGCCCCGGCGCCGCTGCTGGTCGCCGCCCCGAAGGCGACCCGTCCGTCGTTCGAGGCGCTCGGCGGCGACGACGAGGGCAAGGGTGAGGCGATCACCCAGAAGAAGAAGGCTGAGAAGAAGGACGAGGCCGCGGCTGAGTCCGAGTCGACCGAGGCCTGAGCAGCATGCTCGAAGAGGCGCTTGAGCACCTCGTGAAGGGCATCGTCGACAACCCTGACGATGTGCAGGTCGCCTCGCGCAACCTGCGCCGCGGGCGCGTGCTGGAGGTCCGGGTCCACCCCGACGACCTCGGCAAGGTAATCGGCCGCAACGGCCGTACCGCGCGCGCTCTGCGTACCGTCGTGGGCGCCATCGGCGGCCGCGGTGTCCGCGTCGACCTCGTCGACGTGGACCACGTCCGCTGACGCTTCATCGCAACCGGCTCGGGCCGGGGAGGGCCCTTGGGCCGTCCCCGGCCCGTAGTCGTATGACAGGAGACCAAGCACAGTGCAGCTCGTAGTCGCACGGATCGGCCGCGCCCACGGCATCAAGGGCGAGGTCACCGTGGAGGTACGCACCGACGAACCCGAGCTCAGGCTCGCGCCCGGCGCCGTACTCGCCACCGATCCCGCCGCCGCGGGACCGCTCACCATCGAGACCGGCCGGGTGCACAGCGGCCGTCTGCTCCTGCGCTTCGAGGGCGTCAAGGACCGCAACGGCGCCGAGGCCCTCCGCAACACGCTCCTCATCGCCGAGATCGACCCCGAGGAACTCCCCGAGGGCGAGGACGAGTACTACGACCACCAGCTCATGGACCTCGACGTGGTCACCGAGGACGGGCAGGAGGTCGGCCGGATCACCGAGATCTCGCACCTGCCGTCCCAGGACCTGTTCATCGTGGAGCGCCCCGACGGCAGCGAGGTGATGATCCCCTTCGTGGAGGAGATCGTCACCGAGATCGACCTGGCGGAGCAGAAGGCCGTCATCGCGCCCCCGCCGGGCCTGATCGACGACCGTGCGGAGATCGACTCCAACCGGGAAGAGCCGGGGGAACAGTCCGGAGAAGAGTCGTAATGCGCCTGGACGTCGTCACGATCTTCCCCGAGTACCTCGAACCGCTGAACGTCTCCCTCGTCGGCAAGGCACGCGCGCGTGGACAGCTGAACGTCCAGGTGCACGACCTGCGCGCGTGGACGTACGACCGGCACAACACGGTCGACGACACCCCGTACGGCGGCGGCCCCGGCATGGTCATGAAGACCGGCCCCTGGGGCGACGCCCTCGACACGGTCCTCGCCGACGGCTACGAGACCGGCGCGAGCGCCCCCGCGATCATCGTGCCCACACCCAGCGGCCGCCCCTTCACCCAGGAACTGGCCGTGGAGCTCTCCGAGCGACCCTGGCTGATCTTCACGCCGGCCCGCTACGAGGGCATCGACCGGCGCGTCACGGACGAGTACGCGACCCGGGTGCCCGTCTACGAGGTCTCCATCGGCGACTACGTCCTGGCCGGCGGCGAGGCGGCCGTCCTCGTCATCACCGAGGCCGTGGCCCGGCTGCTGCCCGGCGTCCTCGGCAACGCCGAGTCCCACCGCGACGACTCCTTCGCGCCCGGTGCCATGGCGAGCCTGCTGGAGGGCCCCGTCTACACCAAGCCGCCCGTCTGGCGCGGCCGGGACATCCCCGAGGTGCTGCTCAGCGGCCACCACGGCAAGATCGCCCGCTGGCGCCGCGACGAGGCCCTGACGCGTACGACCGCGCACCGGCCCGATCTGATCGAGCGCTGCGACCCCAAGGCCTTCGACAAGAAGGACCGCGAGATGCTCTCGATCCTGGGCTGGGAGCCCGACCCCGGAGGAGAGCCGTTCGGCCGATTTTGGCGGCGGGCCCAGGGCATGGAAGAATAGCTCGCTGTTGTGCGTCCGTCCGGTGTGCGCCCCTGCCGCAGGGGGACACGACGCCCGCCCCGACGCGCACGGCAGACCTCTTGTACACCTAGTTTCCGTTGATGACCTGTGGCATCAGCGAAGAAAGCAGACGAAATGTCTCACCTGCTCGACTCCGTCGACGCCGCGTCGCTGCGCAGCGACGTCCCGGCCTTCCGCCCGGGCGACACCGTCAACGTCCACGTCCGCGTCATCGAGGGCAACCGCTCCCGTGTGCAGCAGTTCAAGGGCGTTGTGATCCGCCGCCAGGGCTCCGGCGTCCGCGAGACCTTCACGGTCCGCAAGGTCTCGTTCTCCGTCGGCGTCGAGCGCACCTTCCCGGTGCACACCCCGATCGTCGAGAAGATCGAGCTCGTCACCCGTGGTGACGTGCGCCGCGCCAAGCTGTACTACCTCCGTGACCTGCGCGGCAAGGCCGCGAAGATCAAGGAGAAGCGCGACAACTGAGCGCACCGCGGAGCCCATAGCGAGGCGGGATAGCATCTCGCCCCGATGGACACCGAAGCGCAGCCGACGGAACGCGACCGCCCCTCCCACCCGGAATCCCCGGGGCCGGAGGAACGGTCGCGTTTCGCGTTGGTGTCGCGGATCACCGACTGGCTGCCGGGCGGCCGCATCACCCTCACCCTCTTCGTCTGCCTGGCGTTTTTGCTGCTCCTCAACGCATTCGTGGTGCAACCGTTCCAGATTCCGAGCGGATCGATGGAGCAGGGCTTGAGGATCGGCGACCGCATTCTCGTAGATAAGTTGGCGTACCGTTTCGGAGCCCGGCCGCGCCGCGGCGACGTGATCGTGTTCGACGGCTCCGGGTACTTCGGGGACGCCGACTACGTCAAACGCGTGGTCGGGGTAGGGGGAGACCATGTGGTCTGCTGCGACAAGAAGGGACGGATCGAGGTGAACGGCCGCGCGGTCGACGAGTCGTCCTTCCTCTATCCCGGGGACAGCGCCTCCAGCGTGCCTTTCGATGTCTCGGTGCCCGAGGGGCGCCTGTTCGTCCTCGGGGACCACCGCAGCGACTCCCGCGACTCCCGCGACCACCTCGGCTCGCCCGGCGGCGGCATGATCCCGGTCGGCGACGTCATCGGCCGGGCCGACTGGATCGTCTGGCCGTACGCCCACTGGACACATCTGACGCGACCCTCCGCCTACGCGCGCGTGCCGTCCGCGGACGGTGCGCATGGGTAACCGCGGCAAACCACGCGGGGTGCCGGCCGGTCCCGCCGACAACCTGCTGCCCACGGGAGCGCGCCGCACCTCGGCGCCCGGCGGCGGCCGCACGCGCGCGGAACGGCGCAAGCTCCAGCGCAAGGTCAAGCGCAAGCGCAGGCGTTCAGCCGTTCGTGAGGTCCCTCTTCTGGTCGGCGTCGCCGTCCTCATCGCGCTCGTCCTGAAGACCTTCCTCGTCCAGGCCTTCGTGATCCCGTCCGGCTCCATGGAGCAGACGATCCGGATCGGCGACCGCGTCCTGGTCGACAAGTTCACGCCGTGGTTCGGCTCCGAGCCACAGCGCGGGGACGTCGTCGTCTTCCACGACCCCGGTGGCTGGCTCGCCGACGAGCAGACCACCAAGACGAACGACCCCATCGTCGTCAAGCAGGTCAAGGAAGGCCTCACCTTCATCGGCCTGCTGCCCTCGGACAATGAGAAGGACCTGATCAAGCGGGTCATCGGGGTCGGCGGCGACCATGTCAAGTGCTGTGACGCGCAGGGCCGGATGACCGTCAACGGCACCCCGCTCACCGAGGGCAACTACATCTACCCGGGCGACGCCCCGTCTGCGATGCGCTTCGACATCACCGTCCCCAAGGGCCGGCTGTGGGTGATGGGTGACCACCGGGGCAACTCCGCGGACTCCCGGTTCCACATGAACACGCCCTACGGCGGCACGGTCTCCGTGGACTCCGTCGTCGGCCGGGCCGTCGCCATCGGCTGGCCCTTCGACCACTGGACCCGTCTCCAGGAACCTAAAACCTTCGCAAGCGTCGCCCACTCCGTGTCGGGTACGGCCGCCGCTCCCGTGCTGTCGCATAGGGTTACCCCCGAGAATCCGAACGGAATCACTCAGCTCCCGACCCCTGCGGAACTCCCGCTCGTTATGGGAGTGGTGGGCCTGCGCCGTGTCACGGGCAGGCGGTGGCACAGAGTAAGGAGTTGGCGTGGGGGATGTGGCGGTTGGCGCACGGTCGGGACACGACGGCGAAGAGCACCGCGGGCACCCCGTGGAAGCGAACGCCAGCGGCCCGGACGGCGCCGTGACCTCCGGGAATGACGAGATGACGGACGACGACGGCACGCGGGACGACGAGCAGCGGCCCCCCGGGGCGGACGGCACGGGCGAGGGCGGGGCCGCCCCCGCGCCGAGGAAACCCCGCTCCTTCTGGAAGGAGCTGCCGATCCTCATCGGCATCGCGCTGGTCCTGGCGCTGCTGATCAAGACGTTCCTGGTGCAGGCGTTCTCGATTCCGTCGGACTCGATGCAGAACACCCTCCAACAGGGTGACCGTGTCCTGGTCGACAAGCTCACCCCGTGGTTCGGCTCCGAGCCCGAGCGGGGCGAGGTGGTCGTCTTCCACGACCCGGACAACTGGCTGGCGGGCGAGCCGACGCCGACCCCGAACCCGGTGCAGAAGGTCCTGAGCTGGATCGGCCTGATGCCGTCGGCGGAGGAGAAGGACCTGATCAAGCGGGTGATCGGAGTCGGCGGCGACACGGTCGAGTGCAAGAACTCGGGCCCGCTGCTGGTCAACGGCCACCCGCTGAACGAGCCGTACGTCTACCCCGGCAACACGCCGTGCAGCGTGGACGACCAGGGCGGCCAGTTCAAGGTGACGGTCCCCCAGGGATACATCTGGGTGATGGGCGACCACCGCCAGAACTCCCGCGACTCGCGCTACAACCAGACCGACAAGCACCACGGCATGGTCCCGGTCAGCGACGTCGTGGGCCGCGCGATCGTCAAGGCCTGGCCGATCAACCGTTGGGGCACCCTGCCCGTCCCGGACACCTTCGACCAGCCCAACCTGAACCAGCAGTCCTCCGCGTCCGCCGCCCTCACGGTGGCCCCGCAGGGCGTGGCCATCGCGGCGGTGCTGCCGGTGGTGGTGTGGCGGCGCAGCCGCCGGGACCGGCTGGAGTCCAAGACGCGGCAGAAGGCGTCCGCGGGCGGCAAGTGACCACGAAGGGCCCGGTGCGCACCGACTCGTCGATGCGCACCGGGCCTTCCGCGTGTCCGTGACGACGAGGCGATCCGGAGGCCGTGAGTCCGGCGGTGGCCGAGCCTTTGCCGCCGGTCCGCGACAGGGGCTGCCCCCGCCCGGTACCGCCGGGTAGGGTGCGGATCCATGAGCGGCGAGAGCACGACGCGTACGGCCCCGCGCAGCGGCGGGACAGGCACGGCACAGGCCGGCGGCAGCCGGCTCGGACAGCGGTTGTCCGGGGTGGCCGTCGCACTCGGTCTGGTGCTGTTCCTCGGCGGATTCGCCTGGGGAGCGGTGTCCTACCGGCCCTACACCGTGCCCACCAGCTCCATGACCCCCACCATCGACGCCGGCGATCGCGTACTGGCCCAGCGTGTCCACGGCGGTGACGTCCGCCGCGGTGACGTCGTCGTCTTCGAGGACAAGACCTGGGTCACCAACTCCAAGGTGGTCAAGCGGGTTGTCGCGGTCGGCGGTGACACCGTCTCCTGCTGCACGAACGGCAAGCTGACCGTCAACGGCAAGCAGATCGACGAACCGTATCTGCCCAAGGGCAGCCTGGCCGAGAACATGAACTTCCCGACCGTGACCGTGCCCAGGGGCCGCCTCTTCCTCCTCGGCGACGAGCGTCAGGGCTCCCTCGACTCCACCGCCCACCTCACCGACGCGGCCAAGGGCACGGTCTCCAGCGACGCCGTCTCCGCGCGCGTGGACGCCGTCGTCTGGCCCTGGAAGGGCATGCTGGGGCGCCCCACCGGCTTCGAGACCCTGGGCCCCCTCTCCCAGCCCGGGCCGCTGCGCATCATCGAGCTCGTGATCGTCGCCGGTGCCGTGCTGGTGCTCGTCGGCGGTGCCTACGGTCCTGTCGCCGCGCGCACGGGCCGCTCCCGCGCGCGCGGTGCCCGGCCGGAGGCGGCCGGTGCCCGCTGAGGCCGCGCGGACCGGCGAGGAGACGTACGAGGGCGGGCTGCGCAAGGTGGCCCGGGTGGTCCTTCTCGACCCGGACGACCGCATCCTGCTCCTGCACGGCCACGAGCCGGGAGACCCGGCGGACGACTGGTGGTTCACCCCCGGCGGCGGCCTGGAGGGAGCCGAGACGCGCGAGCAGGCGGCGCTCAGGGAACTGGCCGAGGAGACGGGCGTCACCGACGTCGTACTCGGCCCGGTGCTGTGGCGGCGCAGGTGCTCCTTCCCCTTCGCAGGCCGTCGCTGGGACCAGGACGAGTGGTACTACCTGGCCCGTACGACACAGACGGCGACCGCACCCACCGCACTGACGGAGCTGGAGCGGCGCAGTGTCGCCGGAGCGCGCTGGTGGACGTGCCGGGAACTGACCCGGGCACATGAGACGGTGTATCCGACCAGACTCGCCGAGCTGCTCCAGCGACTGCTCGACGAGGGTCCCCCGGCCAGTCCCGTGACCCTCGACACCGAAATCGTCTGAGGACACCTGGGACTGGCGCACAATGGTGGGATCGCACGGCTGAAGGGGAACATGCCATGAGCGCCGAGGACCTCGAGAAGTACGAGACCGAGATGGAGCTGAAGCTCTACCGGGAGTACCGAGATGTCGTCGGTCTGTTCAAATACGTGATCGAGACTGAGCGGCGCTTCTACCTCACCAACGACTACGAGATGCAGGTGCACTCGGTCCAGGGCGAGGTGTTCTTCGAGGTGACGATGGCCGATGCCTGGGTCTGGGACATGTACCGGCCGGCTCGGTTCGTCAAGCAGGTACGCGTATTGACGTTCAAGGACGTGAACATCGAAGAGCTGAACAAGAGCGACCTGGAGCTTCCGGGCGGCTGATGACCACCGGCGTCGCCCGGCGGGGCGCGGCACGCCCGGCCCGACGGGGCGAGGTGTACCCGATCGGGTGACGGAGTTTTCCACAACCGGCCGGTAGCTCACCAAGATCAACATGTCTCGGCCGGGTGCGTGACCGTGGGCGCCGGAGGTGGTGCCGACATGAACGCACGAGAAGCACTCGGCAAGTACGGCGAGGACCTGGCAGCCCGGCGGCTCGCCGCATCCGGCATGACGATCCTGGAACGGAACTGGCGCTGCGGGCGGTCCGGCGAGATCGACATCGTGGCGCGCGACGGGGACGCGCTGGTCGTCTGCGAGGTCAAGACCCGCCGGGGCGGCGGCTACGAACACCCGATGGCCGCGGTGGGCCCGGAGAAGGCGGCGAGACTTCGCGAACTGGCCGAACGCTGGATCCAGGCCCACGGAGGGGCGCCCCCGGGCGGCGTCCGCATCGATCTGATCGGCGTCCTGCTGCCCCTGCGCGGTGCCCCGTCCGTCGAGCACGCGCGGGGGGTGGCCTGAATGGGATTCGCCCGCACATGCTCGGTCGCCCTGGTCGGTGTCGAAGGAGTCGTCGTCGAGGTCCAGGCCGACCTGGAACCCGGCGTCGCCGCCTTCACCCTGGTCGGCCTCCCGGACAAGAGCCTGTCGGAGAGCCGGGACCGGGTCAGGGCGGCGGTGGTGAACTCGGGCGGCGAGTGGCCGCAGAAGAAACTCACCGTCGGGCTCAGCCCGGCATCGGTGCCGAAAGCCGGCTCGGGCTTCGACCTGGCCGTCGCCTGCGCGGTGCTCGGCGCCGCCGAACGGATCGATCCCCGCGTCCTCGCCGACATCGTCATGATCGGCGAGCTGGGCCTGGACGGCCGGGTACGGCCGGTGCGGGGCATCCTGCCCGCGGTGCTGGCGGCGGCCGGCGCCGGCTACGAGCAGGTGGTCGTGCCCGAATGCGCCGCCGCGGAGGCCTCGTTGGTACCCGGGGTGTCCGTGCTCGGCGTCCGCAGCCTGCGCCAGCTCGTCGCGGTCCTCACCGACGAACCCGTCCCCGACGAGGAACCGGACGAGCAGGGCCGCCCGGACCCGCTCCTGGCCGGTCTGCGCATGCCCGGCACCGGCGCGGCCACCGGCATGCACAGCGGTGGGGCCGCACAGCACGACCACGAGCACGACCTGGCGGACGTCGTCGGCCAGACCTCGGCCCGTACGGCCGTGGAGGTGGCCGCCGCCGGAGGACACCACCTGTTCCTCGAAGGACCGCCGGGCGCGGGCAAGACCATGCTCGCCGAACGGCTGCCCGCCGTCCTTCCCCGGCTCACCCGGGAGGAATCGCTGGAGGTCACGGCCGTGCACTCGGTGGCCGGACTGCTGCCACCGGGCAAACCGCTCATCGACGTCGCCCCCTACTGCGCCCCGCACCACTCGGCCACCATGCAGTCACTCGTCGGCGGCGGCCCCGGCATCGCACGCCCCGGCGCCGTGTCCCTCGCCCATCGCGGAATCCTGTTTCTCGACGAGGCGCCGGAGTTCCACAGCCAGACCCTCGACGCGCTGCGCCAGCCCCTGGAGTCGGGGCACGTGGTGATCGCGCGCAGCGCCGGCGTCGTGCGGTTCCCGGCCCGCTTCCTGCTGGTGCTGGCGGCCAACCCCTGCCCCTGCGGCCGCTTCTCGCAACGCGACTCGCTGTGCGAGTGCCCGCCGTCGGCGATCCGCCGCTACCAGTCCCGGCTCTCCGGCCCGCTGCTGGACCGGGTGGACCTGCGCGTCGAGGTCGACCCGGTCACACGCGCCCAGCTCACCGACCCCGGAGCCCGGGGCGAGCCGACGGCGACCGTGGCCGGGCGGGTGCGGCAGGCCCGGGACAGGGCGGCGGCCCGTCTCGCCGGCACCGCGTGGCGCACCAACAGCGAGGTGCCCGGCCGGGAGCTGCGCAGCCGCTATCACGCGGCGCCCGGCGCGATGGACGAGGCCGAGCGCAACCTCGAACGGGGCGTGCTCACCGCCCGCGGGATCGACAGGGTCCTGCGCGTCGCCTGGACGGTCGCCGACCTCGTCGGACACGACCGGCCGGACGCGACGGACGTCGCCCTGGCCCTGCAACTGCGCACCGGAGTGCCGCGCGGTGTGCCGATGGCCATCGGGGCGCTGACATGACGGCGGACGACAGCCCCGACGACGAACTGCTCGGCCGGATCTTCCTCACCCGCGTCATCGAGCCCGGGGACGAGGCCGGGGGCCGCTGGGTGCGGGAGTTCGGGGTGGGGGAGGTGGTGCGGCGGTTGCGGGGCGGCGAGGCGCTGCCGGGGGTGAGCGAGCAGCGCTGGGCGGGGCTGGTCGCGCGGGCCGGGCAGGCCGATGCCGGGCGGGATCTGGAGGCGGCCGCGAGAGCGGGGGCGCGGTTCGTGGCACCCCGCGACGCGGAGTGGCCCCGGCAGCTCGACGACCTCGGGGACGGCCGGCCGCTCGGGCTGTGGGTGCGCGGGCGGCCCAGCCTGCGGGTCTGGGCGCTGAGATCCGTGGCCGTCGTGGGGGCGCGGGCCTGCACCGAGTACGGGGCCCATGCGGCCGCCGCCCTCGCCAGCGGGCTCGCCGAGCGGGGCTGGGTGGTGGTGTCCGGCGGGGCCTACGGCATCGACGGCGCCGCCCACCGAGGCGCCCTCGCCGCCCGCGGAGCCACCGTCGCCGTCCTGGCCTGCGGTGTCGACCGCCCCTACCCCCGCGGCCACGCCGCCCTGATCGGCAGGATCGCGGAGCAGGGACTGGTCGTGGGCGAGCTGCCGCCGGGCGACCACCCGACGCCGAGCCGGTTCATCCTGCGCAACCGCGTCATCGCCGCACTGACCCGAGGCACCGTCGTCGTGGAGGCCGCCCAGCGCAGCGGCTCCCTGTCCACCGCGCGGGCCGCACAGCGCCTCGGCCGGTTCACCATGGGCGTGCCCGGCCCCGTGACCAGCGCACTCTCCGTCGGCGTGCACGAACTGCTGCGGGGCGAGGCCGCCCTGGTCACCGATGCCGCGGAGGTCGTCGAGCTGGTCGGCGACATCGGCGAGCTGGCGCCGGTGCGGCGCGGCCCCGTACTTCCGCGCGATCTGCTGGATCCCCCCGTCCGGGCCGTGCTCGCCGCCCTGCCCGGCGACCGCGCGGCCCCCGCCGACGAGATCGCGCTCGGCGCGCGGACCACGCGGGACGAGGCGATCGCGAGACTGTACGAACTCCGAGCACTTGGCTACGTCGAACGACACGGCGACGGCTGGAAGTTGACACGCCAGGCGGTGATGTCCGTCCGCACCGGTCGCGATCCCCGCTGACCCGGAGGGTTCGGCCGTCCGGGGGAATCCCCGACGCCCTTGATGTTTCCCGGAGTTGGCGTCGTCGGCCGGTCACGCGGAGCGGGTCGCGCAGCGCGCCCGCGAGACCGGCCGGAGGGCCCGCGCAGGGGTGGAGCCTCGCTGTTCGCACACCGCGACACCTCAGTCACGCTACGCTCACGAAGACAGTGATACAGATCGCACCAACTCGACATCAGACCGACAGCTCACCCAGGCAGCCCATTCACCCACCAACCCCACCCCCGCCGGCCCGCGGCACCCACGACACCCCACGGCGCTTCACAGCACTTCACAGCACTTCACGGCAGAACGGCACTAGGCGACGAATGCCCCAGCACACCTCCGGGTCAGACCGGGCGGCGATCCCCCCAGCCGCCCGCGACGGTGGCAGCGTGCGGCCGCCCGCTCCCTCGACGCTCGACGAGCTGTGGCGGTCGTACAAGGCGACGGGGGACGACCGGCTGCGGGAGCAGCTGATCCTGCACTACTCGCCGCTCGTGAAGTACGTGGCGGGCCGGGTGAGCGTCGGGCTGCCGCCCAACGTGGAGCAGGCCGACTTCGTCTCCTCCGGGGTCTTCGGGCTGATCGACGCGATCGAGAAGTTCGACATCGACCGGGAGATCAAGTTCGAGACGTACGCGATCACCCGGATCCGGGGCGCGATGATCGACGAGCTGCGGGCGCTGGACTGGATCCCGCGCTCGGTGCGGCAGAAGGCGCGCAACGTGGAGCGGGCCTACGCCACCCTGGAGGCGCGGCTGCGGCGCACCCCGAGCGAGGGCGAGGTCGCCGCCGAGCTGGAGATGGAGGTGGACGAACTCCACGCAGTGTTCAGTCAGTTGTCGCTGGCCAACGTGGTCGCCCTGGAGGAGCTGCTGCACGTCGGCGGCGAGGGCGGCGACCGGCTCAGCCTCATGGACACGCTGGAGGACACCGCCGCGGACGATCCGGTGGAGGTGGCCGAGGACCGGGAGCTGCGGAGGTTCCTCGCGCGCGCGATCAACACACTGCCCGAGCGCGAGAAGACCGTGGTCACGCTGTACTACTACGAGGGGCTCACGCTCGCCGAGATCGGCAATGTCCTCGGGGTCACCGAAAGCCGGGTCAGCCAGATCCACACCAAGTCCGTGCTCCAGCTGCGGGCCAAGCTGGCGAGCTTCGGACAGTGAGGCCGGCGCGCGGCCGGTGCCGTCGTGTCGTCGTCCCGGTGCCGGTGGCCGCACAGCGGGTGAGCGGCTCTCCCGCTCGGGTCGAGGCGTCCGTAAAGTGGTCGGCGTGCCAAGGATTCGAGCGGCCTCCGTGGCCGAGCACCGGTCGATGCAGCGAGCCGCCCTGCTGGACGCGGCCCGGTCGTTGCTGTCCGAGGGCGGGACGGAGGCACTGACCTTCCCGGCTCTCGCCGAGCGGACGGGGCTCGCGCGCTCGTCCGTGTACGAGTACTTCCGGTCGCGGGCCGCCGTGGTCGAGGAGCTGTGCGAGGTCGACTTCCCGCTGTGGGCGGCCGAGGTGGCCGCCGCGATGGAGCGGGAGGAGTCGGCCGAGGGCAAGGTCGAGGCGTACGTGCGCAGGCAGCTGGCGCTGGTCGGTGACCGGCGGCACCGGGCCGTCGTGGCCATCTCCGCGAGCGAGCTGGACGCCGGCGCGCGGGAGAAGATCCGGGCGGCGCACGGCGGGCTGGTCGCGATGATCGTCGAGGCACTCGGGGACATGGGGCACGAGCAGCCCCGGCTGGCGGCCATGCTGGTGCAGGGGGTCGTGGACGCGGCGGTGCGCAGGATCGAGCTGGGCGCGGCGGAGGACCCCGCAGCCATCACCGACGCGGCGGTGACGATGGTCCTGCACGGCGTACAGGGCTGACGCCTCCGCCCACGCCGGGCCCGCCACCGGCACCCGGCCGACAGCGACCCCCTCGCCCCGACGGCGCGCGGCCCATCGCCCGGACCGCCTGCGGCTTCACCACCATGGCGGCAAGACCGTCCGTGGCTCCGTCACTGCGGCGGTCGACCTGCCGCGACCGTCCGCCGAGCCGCCACCCCATGGCCCGCGTGGCCCGAACGCTCCCGCGGTCCGGCCGGCCGCTGCTCCAGCACCCCGCTACCGCTCCCCACCGTCCGGCAGTGGTACGTCCAGCACCGGCAGCAATCTCGATGGGCCGCTCTCCCGCAGCCATGGGGGCAGCAGGGACAGTGGGTTCACGTACGTGCCGCCTCGCAGCAGTCCCCAGTGGAGGCACGCCGACGGGCAGTGGGGGTTGCTCGGCTGTTCGAGCGTGCCCACGACATCTCCCGCCCGCACCTCGTCGCCCTCGCGTACCGACGGGCTGACCGGCTCGTAGGTGGTGCGCAGGTCCGTGCCCGTCAGGTCCAGGGACACCACGCCCTGCCCCGCCACCCGCCCCGCGAAGGACACCCGGCCCGGCGCCACCGCCCGGACCGGCGCGCCGGGCGGGGCCGACAGGTCGACGCCGCGGTGGCCCGGGCCGTACGGCATCGCCGGGGGGTTCCAGCCGCGCAGTACAGGCGGCCGTACGCCCACCGGCCAGGTGCGGGCGATCCGGGGCACCGGGGTCTGCGGGGCCGGGGGAGACGGCTCCGCCCAGGCCCAGCGCGGCAGCAGGGCCACCGTTGCCAGACAGAGGAGCACGGCCGTCGGCACCAGGGCGTATCGCATCGCTCGCAGCATGCGAGAACCGTCCCGCACCCCCGCCGATCATGGCCGGAGTCTGTGGACGACTCTCCGGTTGTGGAGAGCGGCGTCACCCGGTGCCCCGGCGGTCCCGTACACTTCTTCTGGCGATCCGGGTCACCGGGTCGACTTCGCACGCCCCGACATCGGGCCGCCAAGCGGTCGGTGTCAGCGCCTCTCGGTCCTTTGCGGCACGGCGCATCGCGGGCGTCAGGCGCGACCGCCGTCCGGCGGACGCGGCACAACCGAGAATTTCGAGGAGATACGGCCATGGCCGTCGTCACGATGCGGGAGCTGCTGGAGAGCGGCGTCCACTTCGGTCACCAGACCCGTCGCTGGAACCCGAAGATGAAGCGCTTCATCTTCACCGAGCGCAACGGCATCTACATCATCGACCTGCTCCAGTCGCTGTCGTACATCGACCGCGCCTACGAGTTCGTCAAGGAGACCGTCGCCCACGGCGGCACGGTCATGTTCGTCGGCACCAAGAAGCAGGCGCAGGAGGCCATCGCCGAGCAGGCCACCCGCGTCGGCATGCCCTACGTCAACCAGCGCTGGCTGGGCGGCATGCTCACCAACTTCTCGACCGTCTACAAGCGTCTGCAGCGCCTCAAGGAGCTTGAGCAGATCGACTTCGAGGACGTCGCCGCGTCGGGTCTGACCAAGAAGGAGCTTCTCGTGCTCTCGCGCGAGAAGGCCAAGCTGGAGAAGACCCTCGGTGGTATCCGCGAGATGCAGAAGGTGCCCAGCGCCGTCTGGATCGTGGACACCAAGAAGGAGCACATCGCCGTTGGTGAGGCCCGGAAGCTCAACATTCCGGTCGTCGCGATCCTCGACACCAACTGCGACCCCGACGAGGTCGACTACAAGATCCCGGGCAACGACGACGCGATCCGCTCCGTCACCCTGCTCACCCGCGTGATCGCCGACGCCGTCGCCGAGGGCCTCATCTCCCGCTCTCGCGTCGCCACCGGTGACAAGGGCGAGAAGGCCGCGGGCGAGCCGCTCGCCGAGTGGGAGCGCGACCTGCTCGAGGGTGAGAAGAAGACGGACTCCGAGGACGCGGCTCCGGCCGCCGAGGCCGAGAAGCCGGCCGAGGCTGCCGCCGAGGCTCCGGCCGCCGAGGCCCCCGCCGCCGAGGCCGCCCCGGCCGAGGAGAAGGCCGCCGAGGGCGAGCAGGCCTGACGCAGGCGTCGACAGCGGGGGCGGAACTGCAACCACAGCGCCCCGGCGCGGTGAAGTCCGCCCCCGCTGTTCACCCGTAGGTCGGCACGATGTATGTGATCCGCGCGTACATGTGGAACGCAAAACCGTGGTGACCTGAAGATCTTCCAGACTTCGAGAAAGACTCACAGACTCATGGCGAACTACACCGCCGCCGACGTCAAGAAGCTCCGTGAGCTCACGGGCGCCGGCATGATGGACTGCAAGAAGGCGCTGGACGAGGCCGAGGGCAACGTCGACAAGGCCGTCGAGGCGCTCCGCATCAAGGGCCAGAAGGGCGTCGCCAAGCGCGAGGGCCGCTCCGCCGAGAACGGCGCCGTGGTCTCCATCATCGCCGACGACAACACCTCCGGCGTCCTCGTCGAGCTGAAGTGCGAGACGGACTTCGTCGCCAAGGGCGAGAAGTTCCAGGCCGTGGCCAACGCCATCGCCGAGCACGTCGCCAAGACCTCCCCGGCCGACATCGAGGCCCTGCTCGCCTCCGAGATCGAGGCCGGCAAGACCGTCCAGGCGTTCGTGGACGAGGCCAACGCCAACCTCGGCGAGAAGATCGTCCTGGACCGCTTCGCGCAGTTCTCCGGCGGTTACGTCACGGCCTACATGCACCGCACCATGCCCGACCTGCCCCCGCAGATCGGTGTCCTGGTCGAGCTGGACAAGCCGAACGCCGAGATCGCCAAGGGTGTCGCCCAGCACATCGCCGCCTTCGCGCCGAAGTACCTCTCCAAGGACGAGGTCCCGGCCGAGGTCGTCGAGTCCGAGCGCCGCGTCGCCGAGGAGACCACCCGCGCCGAGGGCAAGCCCGAGGCCGCCCTGCCGAAGATCGTCGAGGGTCGCCTCAACGGCTTCTTCAAGGACGCCACGCTGCTCGGCCAGCCCTACGCGCTGGACAACAAGAAGTCGGTCCAGAAGGTTCTGGACGAGGCCGGTGTCACCCTGAAGCGCTTCACGCGCATCAAGGTCGGCATCTGAGTCCGTACCGCGATCGACGTACGACCCACAGAGGGATTCCGGGAGCGATC
Organism: Streptomyces sp. NPDC055966; assembly: GCF_042269865.1. Lineage (NCBI taxonomy): Bacteria > Bacillati > Actinomycetota > Actinomycetes > Kitasatosporales > Streptomycetaceae > Streptomyces > Streptomyces sp. NPDC055966. Next base: position 138,272 of record NZ_JBHJYK010000010.1, on the reverse strand, counting down.
CCGGGAGAAATCCCGATAGGGTCGTAAGCAGTCGTCCGCGTACACCGCCCCACCCCGGCGTGAGGCGGACGGCAGCAGATCTGACGAGGAGGCCATTGCCGCGTATGGGAGCGAAAAGCGACCCCACCGGCAATGGCCTTCTTCGTATGTGCACCACGTGAAAGAGGCGGAATCTCCCATGACCACCAAGGCCCAGAAGAGCGACGACGGCAAAGTGCGCGGCCGGTTTCTGCTGAAGCTGTCCGGAGAGGCCTTCTCCGGCGGCGGGGGCCTGGGCGTGGACCCGGACGTGGTGCACAAGATCGCCCGCGAGATCGCGGCCGTCGTCCGGGACGGTGCCGAGATCGCGGTCGTCATCGGCGGCGGCAACTTCTTCCGCGGCGCCGAACTCCAGCAGCGCGGCATGGACCGGGCCCGCTCCGACTACATGGGAATGCTCGGCACGGTCATGAACTGCCTCGCCCTCCAGGACTTCCTGGAGAAGGAGGGCATCGACAGCCGGGTGCAGACCGCCATCACCATGGGCCAGGTCGCCGAGCCGTACATCCCGCTGCGCGCCGTGCGCCACCTGGAGAAGGGCCGTGTGGTCATCTTCGGCGCCGGTATGGGCATGCCGTACTTCTCCACCGACACCACCGCCGCCCAGCGCGCCCTGGAGATCGACGCCGAGGCGCTGCTCATGGGCAAGAACGGCGTGGACGGGGTCTACGACTCCGACCCGAAGCGGAATCCGGACGCCGTCAAGTTCGACGCCCTCGGCTACGGCGAGGTCATCACCCGCGACCTGAAGGTCGCCGACGCCACCGCCATCACGCTGTGCCGCGACAACAAACTTCCGATCCTGGTCTTCGAGCTGCTCGCGGAGGGCAATATCGCTCGGGCCGTCAAGGGTGAGAAGATCGGCACGCTGGTCGGCGACCAGGGCAGCCGGGACTGACCCGGCATCGATCCGGCCGGTGGTGCACGGCCCCGTGACGGGGCCGGCTGCCGGCCGGGGGATGGACAATGTCCTGCCGGTCGGGAACCGTGCAGGAAGAAGACGCGACGCAGCCGGCCGCCGCCCCGACGAGGAACCGCAGCCGGGCCTTACTCAAGACACGCAGGAGCAAGTGGTGATCGAAGAGACCCTCCTCGAGGCCGAGGAGAAGATGGAGAAGGCCGTCGTGGTCGCCAAGGAGGACTTCGCCGCGATCCGCACCGGCCGTGCGCACCCGGCGATGTTCAACAAGATCGTGGCCGACTACTACGGTGCCCTGACGCCGATCAACCAGCTGGCCTCGTTCTCCGTGCCGGAACCGCGCATGGCGGTCGTGACGCCGTTCGACAAGAGCGCGCTGCGCAACATCGAGCAGGCCATCCGCGACTCCGACCTGGGCGTCAACCCGAGCAACGACGGCAACATCATCCGAGTGGTGTTCCCCGAGCTGACCGAGGAGCGGCGCCGCGACTACATCAAGGTCGCCAAGGGCAAGGCGGAGGACTCCCGGGTGTCCATCCGCTCCGTGCGCCGCAAGGCCAAGGACACCATCGACAAGCTGATCAAGGACGGCGAGGTCGGCGAGGACGAGGGCCGTCGTGCTGAGAAGGAGCTGGACGACACCACGGCGAAGTACGTCGCCCAGGTGGACGAGCTCCTGAAGCACAAGGAAGCGGAACTGCTCGAAGTCTGATGAGCGACTCTTCCTGGGGGGCGCCGCGGGCGGCGGATCCGGCCGGCTACTGGGGGCCCACCGGGGGCGGGCCTGTCCAGGGAGCCGCCCCGGCGGGTCCCGCGTACGATGCGCCTCAGGCGCAGCACACTCGCCCCATGCCCATCGTGCCCGACGCACCCGCGTATGGCGGAGACCAGGACGACCGGGGGGCCGCTCGGCCGAGCGGCCCCCCGTTCCACAACGAGGTACGGCCCGAGCCCGCACCGGGTGGGTCCCTCTCGGCCGAGAACCAGAATCCGGAGCCCATGCCCGACGCCCCCCAGCCGGCGCCAGCGCCGCAGAAGAAGAGCGCGGGCCGTGACCTGAGCGCGGCCATAGGGGTCGGCGTCGGACTCGGTGTGGTGATCGTCGCGTCCCTGTTCGTGTACAAGGCCGTGTTCGTCGGCGTGGTCGCGGTCGCCGTGGTCGTGGGCCTGTGGGAGCTGACCAGCAGGCTGCGGGAGCGCAAGGAGATCAAGGCGCCGCTCGTGCCGCTCGCGGTGGGCGGTGCGGCGATGGTGGTCGCCGGGTACGTGCGCGGCGCCGAGGGCGCCTGGGTCGCCATGGCACTCACCGCGCTCGCGGTCCTGGTCTGGCGCATGACGGAACCGCCGGAGGGCTACCTCAAGGACGTCACGGCAGGCGTCTTCGCGGCGTTCTACGTGCCCTTCCTCGCCACGTTCGTGGCGATGATGCTGACGGCCGACGACGGCCCGTGGCGCGTCCTGACCTTCCTCCTGCTGACGGTCGTCAGCGACACCGGCGCCTATGCGGTCGGCTGGCGCTTCGGCAGGACGAAGCTGGCCCCGCGCATCAGCCCCGGCAAGACCCGCGAGGGCCTGCTGGGTGCGGTGGCCTTCGCGATGGTCGCGGGCGCGCTGTGCATGCAGTTCCTGATCGACGACGGCACCTGGTGGCAGGGCCTGCTGCTCGGCCTCGCGGTCGCGGGCAGCGCCACGCTGGGCGACCTCGGCGAGTCCATGATCAAGCGCGACCTGGGCATCAAGGACATGGGCACCTTGCTCCCGGGCCATGGCGGCATCATGGACCGCCTGGACTCCCTGCTGCCGACCGCGCCGGTGGTGTGGTTGTTGTTGGTGGTGTTCGTCGGGTCGGCGTGAGTCGGTGGCCGTACGCGGAAGTGCCCCCGCCCTGGACGCAGGGTGGGGGCACTTTGGTGTGGCGGGGTCAGGCTGCGCGGGTGGTGCGGATCGCCGCGATGTCGAACTGGAGGCGGACCGTCTCGCTCACCATGGACCCGCCCTGGGCGAGCCGGGCGTCGTAGGTCAGGCCCCAGTCGGAGCGGTTGATCGTGGTGGTGCCGTCGAAGCCGACCCGCTCGTCGCCGAACGCGTCGGTGACGTGGCCGATGTAGGTGAGGTCCAGCTCGATCGGACGGGTGGTGTCCTTGATCGTGAGGTCGCCGGTCATGCGGTAGACGTCCTTGCCCACGAGCCGCACGGTGGTGCTCGTGAACGTCATTCTCGGATGGGCCGCGGCGTCCAGGAACTGGCGGCCGACCAGATGGGCGTCCCGCTGCTCGACGCCGGTGTCGATGCTGGAGGTGTACAGCACGATGTCGGCCCGGGACCGGGACGGGTCGCGCCCGTCGAAGTACAGGCGGCTCTCGTACTGCGCGAACGCGCCGCGCACCGTGGTCACCATCGCGTGCCGTACGGAGAACCCGATCCTGCTGTGTGCGGGATCGATCAGCCACTCGCCGGTGAGAGCCGCCAGCTCGGGGTCGGGCAGTACGGCGGTGGCGGCGGCGCCGGCCACCGGTGACGCGGTCGCCCCGGGCGCGGCGGACGGCTGCGCGCGCCGGTGAAATGAATTGCGGCCGAAAAGGTTCATGGCGCCAGTTGTTACGGCACGGCAAAGGGCAGGACAAGGGCTGACCAGGAAACCCGACCGTTCGTCGGCAGAATTTCACACGCCGCCCGCCGCCCCCCCCGGTGCGGCCGTCAGCCTAGCGAGCCGAGGACGGCGCGACGCGTGCTGCGTCTTCCTCTCTGAGCCACCGCAAGGCTGCACGCGTGCCCTGGCCGTGCCCGAACCGGCGGCAAGACGTTCGGCCGGCGTCACAGGCCGGCGACCCTCCTTACCGGGGCGCCTCTCGCCGCCATGGGTGATCACGCCTGCCTGTGGCGTCGGACGGACGATCCGATGGTCGTCTTTCAACACTAATGCCCTGATTTTGGGTATTGACGTTATGTGTGAGGCATATGACGATAGGCGGAATCGCGAGCGCCGAACAGTCGCCTTGTGAACCGTGCGGCGCTCCCATCCCGGCTCGAAGGAGGGCGGCAATGAAGACGTTCCGGAGGTGCATCCCGGGCAAGAAATCGGTGGTGGCGGCAATGATCCTCGGAGTGATCGCCTTCGTCGCACCGACCGCGACCGCCGCCACCGAGAGCCCGAAGCCCCAGAGCCCCGCCTTCGACCGTTGCGTCCACAGCGCCGGTCCGGCCGGGCGCTACTTCTACCCGGGCTACGCCAACGTCCCCTGCATTTGAGTGGCGCATCGGACCAGGGCGGCTCATTCACGCTCGACTGAGCCCTCCTCCTGGTCGGACGGCCACGTATGCCGAGTGCTGCGGGGATCGCGCAGGAACCGGCCCGCTGACTGCTGACATGCTGGTCACCGGGCGTTTCGGCCGCTGGCGGGGTCGCTGACGTCAGCGTTCCCGCCGCTAGCGCCAGCGACTTCTCCGGGCCAGGAGCCGGGCCGTCTCTGGGCCGTCCGAGGGTGGCCAGCGATGACAAATGGCGACGGCCGACGATCACCGTACGCGTCATGGGCCGCAGGTCACGGAATTTGATCTGAGACACTGGTACAGCCATGCCTAAGCCCGGAGAACTCACTTTCGTCGCCCCGCGCGGAGCCAAGAAGCCGCCGCGGCATCTCGCCGACCTCACGCCCGCCGAGCGCAAGGACGCGGTGGCCGAGATCGGTGAGAAGCCGTTCCGCGCCAAGCAGCTCTCGCAGCACTACTTCGCGCGGTACGCGCACGACCCGGAGCAGTGGACGGACATCCCTGCCGGGTCGAGGGAGAAACTGCGCGACGCGCTGTTCCCGGAGCTGATGACCGTCGTCCGGCATCTGTCCACCGACCAGGGCACCACCCGCAAGACGCTGTGGCGCCTGTTCGACGGCACGCTGGTCGAGTCCGTGCTGATGCGCTACCCGGACCGGGTCACCATGTGCATCAGCTCGCAGGCGGGCTGCGGCATGAACTGCCCGTTCTGCGCCACCGGACAGGCGGGCCTGGACCGGAACCTGTCCACCGGCGAGATCGTCCACCAGATCGTCGACGGCATGCGCGCGCTGCGGGACGGGGAGGTGCCCGGCGGGCCTGCCCGGCTCTCCAACATCGTCTTCATGGGCATGGGGGAGCCGCTCGCCAACTACAAGAGGGTGGTCGGAGCCATTCGCGCGCTCACCGACCCGGCGCCGGACGGGCTCGGGCTCTCGCAGCGCGGCATCACCGTCTCGACCGTCGGGCTCGTGCCGGCCATCCACCGGTTCGCCGACGAGGGCTTCAAGTGCCGGCTCGCGATCTCCCTGCACGCTCCCGACGACGAGCTGCGCGACACCCTCGTCCCCGTGAACACGCGGTGGAAGGTGCGCGAGGTGCTGGACGCCGGGTTCGAGTACGTCGAGAAGAGCGGGCGCCGGCTGTCCATCGAGTACGCGCTGATCCGGGACATCAACGACCAGGCCTGGCGCGGTGACCGGCTCGGCCGGCTGCTGCGCGGCAAGCCCGTGCACGTCAACCTCATTCCGCTGAACCCGACGCCGGGCTCGAAGTGGACCGCCTCGCGGCCCGAGGACGAGAAGGCGTTCGTCGAAGCCATCGCGGCGCACGGCGTGCCCGTCACCGTCCGGGACACCCGGGGCCAGGAGATCGACGGAGCCTGTGGTCAGCTGGCGGCCACCGAGCGGTAATCTGGCCACCGTCACGCACATCTTCATATCGACATCTCCATATCGACACCTTCATATTCCGACAGGGGAGCGCCACAGCGCTGAGAGTGCGGCGGACAGGGCCGCAGACCCTCTGAACCTCGCCCAGGTCATTCTGGGTAGGAAGTTCGGTCATCACTCAAGCTGTTGCGCCCTGCCCAGCTCCCTGGGCAGGGCCGCGTTCTTCCTGGCCAACCCCAGGAGGACATCCAGTGCACAACAAGACCCTCGTGGCCACCGCGGTCGGCCTCGGCCTCGTCGCCATGTCGACGCTGACCGCGTGCGGATCCGCGGACACCAAGAGCGGTGCCGGCTCCAAGACCGTCACCCTCGTCAGCCACGACTCGTGGGCCGTCTCCAAGAGCGTGCTCCAGGACTTCGAGAAGAAGACCGGGTACAAGGTCAAGGTCCTCAAGGACGGCGACGCCGGGCAGGCCGTCAACAAGGCCGTCCTGACCAAGGACGACCCGCAGGGCGACGTCTTCTTCGGCGTCGACAACACCCTGCTCTCCCGCGCCCTCGACAACGGCCTCTTCCAGCCGTACCAGGCCAAGGGGCTCGACCAGGTCGGCGCCGCCTACCAGTTGGACAAGGACAAGCACCGGGTCACGCCGATCGACTACGGCGACATCTGCGTCAACTACGACAAGGCCTACTTCAGCGCGCACAAGCTGACCCCGCCGCAGTCCTTCGCCGACCTGGCCAAGCCCGCGTACAAGAACCTCCTGGTCACCGAGAACGCGGCCACCTCCTCGCCGGGCCTCGGCTTCCTGCTGGGCAGCGCCGCGCAGTTCGGCGACACCGGCTGGCAGGACTACTGGAAGAAGCTCAAGGCCAACGGCGTCAAGGTCGTCGACGGCTGGGAGCAGGCCTACTACCAGGAGTTCTCCGGCTCCTCCGAGGGCAAGAAGGCGGGCGGTGACCGGCCGCTGGTCGTGTCGTACGCCTCCTCCCCGCCCGCCGAGGTGATCTACGCCAAGAAGCGGCCCAGCACGGCACCGACCGGCGTGGCGAACGGCACCTGCTTCCGGCAGATCGAGTTCGCCGGGCTGCTGAGCAACGCCCACAACCCCAAGGGCGCCAAGGCGTTCATCGACTTCCTGGTCTCCAAGGAGTTCCAGGAGGACATGCCGCTGAACATGTACGTCTACCCGGTGCTGAAGGGCGCGAAGGTGCCCGCCGAGTTCACCGCGTACGGCCCGGCCGCCCAGCACCCCGAGACCATGGCCCCCGGCACGATCGCCGCCAACCGCGACCAGTGGGTCAAGGCGTGGACCTCGCTCGTACTGAAGTAGCCGGAACACGGCGGAGGACACGCGGGAACGTGACGCGGCTCGGGCTGATGGCCCTGCCCGTCGCGTTCTTCGCGCTGTTCTTCGCCTGGCCGGTCGCCGCGATCGTCGCGCGCGGGCTGAAGGCGGACGGCGCCTGGCGGTTCGGGCGGATCGCGGACGTGGTCACGCAGCCGGACATCCGGCACGTGCTGTGGTTCACCACCTGGCAGGCGCTCGCCTCCACCGCGCTCACCCTGCTCCTCGCGCTGCCCGCCGCCCATGTCTTCGCCCGGCTCGACTTCCCGGGCAAGCAGGTGCTGCGGGCCGTGGTCACCGTCCCGTTCGTGCTGCCGACGGTCGTCGCCGGCAGCGCCTTCCTCGCGCTCGTCGGGCACGGCGGGCTGCTGGACGACCTGTGGGGCGTACGGCTGGACACCACGGTGTGGGCGATCCTGCTGGCCCATGTCTTCTTCAACTACGCCGTCGTCGTACGGACCGTCGGCGGTCTGTGGGCCCAGCTCGACCCCCGGCAGGAGGAGGCCGCCCGCATGCTGGGCGCCTCCCCGTTCGGCGCCTGGCGCAAGGTCACCCTGCCCGCGCTCGCGCCCGCCGTGGCCGCCGCCGCGCTGATGGTGTTCCTGTTCACCTTCACCTCCTTCGGCGTCGTCCAGATCCTCGGCGGCCCCACCTTCTCCACCCTCGAAGTGGAGATCTACCGGCAGACCTCCGAGGTCTTCGACCTGTCCACGGCCGCGGTCCTCACCCTCCTGCAGTTCGCCGCCGTCGGCGCGATCCTCGCCGTGCACGCCTGGACCGTGCGGCGCCGGGAGACCGCGCTGCGGCTCGTCGCCCCCGAGACGACCGCCCGCCGGCCGCGCGGGAGCGGGCAGTGGGCACTGCTCGCCGGTGTCCTCGTCACCGTCGCGCTGCTCCTCGTGCTGCCGCTCGCCGTCCTCGTCCAGCGCTCCCTCGACGCCCCCGGCCTCGGTTACTACCGGGCCCTCACCAGCTCCGACGGCGGTACGTTCCTGGTGGCGCCCATCCACGCGGTGTGGACCTCGCTCCAGTACGCCGTCGCCGCCACCGCCATCGCCGTCGTGATCGGCGCTCTCGCCGCCGCCGCGCTCGCCCGCCGGGACGCCGGACGGCTGGTCCGGAGCTTCGACGCGCTGCTGATGCTGCCGCTCGGCGTCTCCGCCGTGACCGTCGGCTTCGGCTTCCTGATCGCCCTCGACAAGCCGCCGCTGGACCTGCGGCAGTCCTGGATCCTCGTCCCCCTCGCCCAGGCGCTGGTCGGCGCCCCCTTCGTCGTACGGACCATGCTGCCCGTGCTGCGCGCGGTGGACGGCCGGCTCCGGGAGGCCGCCGCCGTGCTCGGGGCCTCGCCGTGGCGGGTGTGGCGGGAGGTGGATCTGCCACTGGTGCGCAGGGCGCTGCTGGTCGCGGCCGGGTTCGCGTTCGCCGTCTCGCTCGGCGAGTTCGGGGCGACCGTGTTCATCGCCCGGCCCGACAACCCCACGCTCCCGGTCGCCGTGGCCCGGCTGCTGAGCCGCCCCGGCGATCTCAACTACGGCCAGGCGATGGCCCTTTCGACCATTCTGATGGTGGTGTGCGCCGTCGCGCTGCTGCTCCTGGAGCGGCTGCGCACCGACCGGACCGGGGAGTTCTAGATGCCGACGGGGGAGTTCTGATGCTGCTCAGCCTCGACGCCGCGACCGTGCGCTTCGGCGGGCGGGCGGTGCTGGACGCGGTCGGCCTCGACGTCGCCGAGCACGAGGTGGTGTGCGTCCTCGGGCCCAGCGGCAGCGGGAAGTCCACCCTGCTGCGGGCGGTCGCCGGGCTCCAGCCCCTGTCCGGCGGACGGATCCTGCTGGACGGCCGCGACCAGGCGGGCGTGCCCGCGCACAAGCGGGGCGTCGGCCTGATGTTCCAGGACCACCAGCTCTTCCCGCAGCGGGACGTCGGCGCGAACGTCGCCTTCGGGCCGCGCGTGCGCGGCGTCGCCAGGGGCGTACGGGACGCCGAGGTCGCGCAGTTGCTGGAGCTGGTCGGACTGCCCGGGGCGGCGCGGCGGGCCGTGGCCTCCCTGTCCGGCGGCGAGCAGCAGCGCGTGGCCCTCGCCCGCGCGCTCGCGCCCCGGCCCCGGCTGCTGATGCTGGACGAGCCGCTCGGCCAGCTCGACCGCTCGCTGCGCGAGCGGCTGGTGGTCGAACTGCGGGAACTGTTCGGCCGGTTGGGGACGACCGTGCTCGCCGTGACCCACGACCAGGGCGAGGCGTTCGCGCTGGCCGACCGGGTGGTGGTGATGCGCGACGGGCGGATCGCCCAGACCGGTACGCCCCTCGATGTCTGGCAGCGGCCCGCCGACGCGTTCGTGGCCCGCTTCCTCGGCTTCGACAACGTGGCCGAGGCGACCGTCGCCGGCGCGGCCGCCGACAGCCCGTGGGGCAAGCTCCCGGTGCCCGACGGCTCCCCGCAGGGCGCGCGCAGCGTGCTCGTCCGGCCCGCCGGTGTACGGCTCGTGGCGGCCGACGCGGGCCTGGCGTGCACGGTGACCGCCCGTACCTTCAAGGGCACCCATGTGGCCGTCCACCTCCAGCCGGGGGACGGGCAGCCGCGTCTGGAGGCCGCCTGCGCGCTGCGGGAGGCGCCCGCGGTCGGGGACACGGTCGGCGTGGAGTTCGACGTGGCCGAAATCGTGGTGATCGACTGAACGCCCACCTCTAGGGTGAGGGGCATGACTTTGCTCGCGCATGACCGTTACTGTGACGAAATCGCTCATCAGGTGGCGCAGTTGAGGGCCGTGGTCACCTCCGGCGCCGATCTGTCCGCGACCGTGCCGACCTGCCCGGACTGGTCGCTGGAGGACCTCGTACGCCATATGGGCGGCGCCCTGCGGTGGGTGGAGACGACCGTGCGCATCCGGGCGCAGGAGCGCGTTCCCCGCGACCAGGTGCCGCTCGGTGCCGGGCCCGAGGAACGGGGCGATGCGGCGGCACTCGACAAGTGGCTCGCGCAGACCGGTGAGCTGGTCGTCGCCACGCTGCGCGAGGCGGGCCCGGACACCGCGGTGTGGAGCTTCGTGCCGGGGAAGGCCGTCTCCGGGTTCTGGGCCCGCCGGATGACCCACGAGATCACCGTCCACCGCGCCGACGCGACCCTCGCCGCCGGGCTCGACTACGAACTGGCACCGGAGATCGCCGTCGACGCGATGGACGAGTGGCTGGACTTCGCCGTCTTCCTCCAGCAGGTCCGGGGCCGTGAAGAGGCCCTGCGCCTGGACGGCCCCATCCGCTCCATCCACCTCCACGCCACCGACGCCGATCCCGGCCTGAACGCCGAATGGCTGCTGGAGTTCGGCGCGGAGGGCGTGCGCTGGCGGCGCGGGCACGAGAAGGCCGCGGTCGCCCTGCGCGGCCCGCTCACCTCCGTGCTGCTCGCCTTCTACCGCCGACTGCCGCTGGACAGCCCCGAGTTGGAGGTGCTCGGCGAGCGGGAGCTGCTGGAGTTCTGGCTGCAGCGCGCGACCTTCGGCTGAGCGGAGGTCCCGGCGTACGACCGCGGCCCGTCCCCTGGCAAGGACCAGGGGGCGGGCCGCGGCGGCGGTGCGCAGGGGCGGGGGTCAGCCGTTGCCGCGCGCCCCGCGACGGCGCATGCCGAACCAGACCGCGCCACCGCCGACGACGACCAGCGCGCCCGCGACTCCGGCGATCAGGGGGGTGTTGGAGTTCGCACCGGTCTCGGCGAGGTTCGAGCTGCCGGCGGCCGGGGACGGCGCGTTGCTCGGGGCCGCGCTCGCCGGGGCGGAGCTGGAGGCGGAGTCCGACGGGGTGGGGGACGCCGACTGGGCCGGGGTGGACTTCGACGGCGACGGCTTCGGCGTCGTGGAGGCCGGCGGGGTCGGGGTGGAGCTCCCGGTCGCGCAGGCGGTGGACGGGGTGCTCAGCGCAGGCGTGATGTCCTGGTCGACGAAGGGGCTGGCCGTGACGTGGACGCGGTACGTCGCGTTCGGCTTCCAGTTCTCCTGGAAGGTGACCTCGGTGCCCTCGGCGGAGCCCTTGACCGGCTGCTCGCCGATCTGCTTCTCGACCCCGCCGTTGTTCGTGCGGAACACGGTGATGGTGGCGGGGGTACCGGAGGCGTCGTTGTCGGTCACGACGAGGACACCCTTGTTGCCGTCGCACTTGGCTTCGGCCTTGAACTCACGGATGTTGCACGCGGACGCGGTGCTGGACAGGCCCAGGACCACGGCGGCAGAGGCGGAGGCAACACCCAGGATGCGCACGGAACGGCGTGCGCTGCGGCGGGATATGGACACGTTTGTCCTTTACAGAGTGCACAACTGCGGGGGGTTGAGAGGGAGTTGCGGCGACGGATGAGGGAGACGCCCCAGCACCCCCAGGAGGCTCACAGGTCTATAAGCGCTCCGTAAGCAGTGTCAATGCATATGCCGTCAACGGCAGTTGGCTTTACCTTCTTATTAAACGCCGAGACGTTTGATCGCCTCCGGAGCCTGCTCGATCCGGTCAACGAGGGCGATACGGGACTCCATCGACCGGTCCGCGGCGAGCGAGCGCAGCAGCGGCCAGGCGGGCAACTCCCGTGTCCAGTGGGCCTCGTCCACCAGCACCATGGGCGCGGGCTCGCCGTGCGACTCGTAGTAGTTCGGCGTCGCGTTGTCGAAGATCTCCTGTACGGTCCCGGCGGCGCCCGGCAGGAAGACCACCCCGGCGGTGGAGCGGGCCAGCAGACCGTCCTCCCGGGTGGCGTTGGCGAAGTACTTCGCGATGTCCGAGGCGAAGGCGCCCGGCGGCTCATGGCCGTAGAACCAGGTGGGGATGCCGACGGAGGCGCCGCCCTTGGGCCAGCGGGCCCGCACCGCGAAGGCGGCGCGGGCCCAGTCGGTGACGGACGGCCGGAACGAGGGGACCGCGGCGAGGAGTTGGAGCGCCTCGTCCAGCATCGTGTCCTCGAAGGGGGCCGCGTACGCGCCGAGGTTCGCCGCCTCCATCGATCCCGGCCCGCCGCCGGTCGCGACGGTGAACCCGGCCCGGGCCAGCTCCCGGCCCAGCCGCGCGGCCCCCGCGTACCGGGCCGTGCCCCGGCCCGTCGCGTGCCCGCCCATGACGCCCACCACCCGCGCGCCGACGAGGAGTTCGTCCATGGCGTCGGACACGGCGTCGTCGTGGATCGCGCGCAGCATCGAGGCGAAGACGTCGCCGTCGGCCTTCGTGCGCCGGTACCAGGCGTAGGCGCGCGCGTCCGGCGTCGCCTCGTAGCCCTCCTCCAACGACTCGAACAGCTCGTCGGGCGTGTACGTGAAGGCGCGGTACGGGTCGAAGGGCAGACCCGGGACCGGCGGGAAGACCAGGGCTCCGGCCGACCGGACCCGGGCGGCGGCCCCGGGGTTCATCGCACAGCCGAGGAAGACGGCGCCGGCGGTGTCGAGGCTCACCAGGACGTCCGTACGGCCGGTCAGGTCGACGGCCTGGACGCGGTACCGGGCGAGGGTGCCCTGCTCGGCGACGACCTCGTCGAACTCGGCGAGTGACTCGATGCCCCGGCTGCGGGCGCCCCGCAGCGGCTGGGCGGGTGTCGGATCCACCCGCCCATGCTAGGCGCGTACGTCCGGGCGGAGTGGGCTCAGCCCTCGATCGCGGCGGGGTCCATCCAGATGACCTCCCAGGTGTGGCCGTCGAGGTCGTCGAAGGCCCGGCCGTACATGAAGCCCTGGTCCTGGGTCGGGCCGGTCTCCGTGCCGCCCGCGGCGATCGCCTTGTCCACCAGTTCGTCGACCTTCGCACGGCTCTCCGCGCTCAGACAGACCAGCACCTCGCTGGTCTTCGTGGCGTCGGCGATCTCCTTCTCGGTGAAGGTCGCGTAGAACGGCTTGGTGAGCAGCATCGCGACGATGGTGTCGCTGATCACCACGGAGGCCGCCTTCTCGTCGCTGAACTGGGGGTTGATCGAATAGCCCAGCTCGGTGAAGAACTTCTTCGAGGCGTCGAGGTCGTTCACGGGCAGGTTCACGAAGATCATCTGCTGGTACATGGGGTTTCTCTCCCGTGGTGTGCGTGCTGGGGTCAGCGTGTTCGAGAGGTAGACCGGGGGGCCGGCTCGAACTCATCGGCGATCGCGGAAGTCTTTCGGCGGATCTTCTCCGCAGTCTCCGCGTCCGCAGTCGCCGCGGTTTCCGCCGTCGCTGCTCAGCGGCCCACGGGCAGCGCCGCCAGGGCGGCGACGGCGAGGGTGAGCGGGCCGAACAGGGCCAGCAGGGCCGCCGCGCGCAGGGCCGCGGCCACGCGCAGCATCGTGGGCGGGGCGCCGAGCCGGAGCAGCGCGGCGGTCGTGTCGGACCGGCACTGGCGGGTCTCCACGGCCGCGGTGAGCAGGGTGGCGACCGTGCAGCCGGTGACGAGCAGCGCGCCGAGGCCGGCCAGAGGGCCGAACGCCGCCGCCGGGCCGGCGTACAGCGACGTCATGGCGTACCCGGCGGAGACGACCGCGCAGACGACGCCGAGGGGGCGGCCGATCCGGGTGGCCTCCGCCATGAGCACCCGGCCGGAGAGGAGCCGGAGGGCGCCGGGGCGGGTGCACTGGAGGAGCAGGCCGCACAGGTGGGTGAGGCCGGGGGCGGCGAGGACGAGACCGATGGCGATGAGGAGCCAGCCGCCGAGGACGGCGAGGTCCTGGCGGGCGGCGTAGGCGTGCATCGCGAGGCCGGCGGTGACGAGGGTGATGCCCCAGGGCAGACCGGCGGGGGCGTCCCGGGGAGGCGGGGGAGTGCCGTCGGCCCAGGTGGCTTCCGGCGCGGGGTCCGGGGCCGGGAGCTCGGGGCCGGCTTCGGATTCGGATGCGGTGGTGCCCGCTTCCGGGCCGGAGGCCGTCACGCTGGTGCCGCCGCCCGCGGCCTTGCGGCCCAGACGCGCGCCGAACCTGCCGTACGCCCCGAACGTCTCGCGGCCCCTCACCTCGCCGTACGCCCCGAAGCGGCCGAATCTGCGCGGTGCCGGGGTGGCGGGGCGCGGGTCCCGCGGGCGCAGGGACAGCGCCACCGTCACGGACGCCGTGACCGGGACCAGGGTCAGCAGGGTCAGGGCCGCCGGGACCGGGAAGGGCCGGCCGGCGGCCAGGAAGCCGGCCGCCGCGCCGTCGAAGGGCAGGCCCGTCAGGTCGCCGCGCAGATGGAGGAAGGCCAGCAGGGCGAGCAGCGAACCCAGCGTGCAGGACAGGGCCGTGGTCAGGGCGGAGACCGCCATGAGCCGGGCCGGGCCGAGGCCCGCCGCGGACAGTCCGGGGCGCTGCCGGGTGGCGGGGTCGGTGCGGGCGACGGCGAGGGCGAGGTACACCGTGGCGGCGAGCGGCACCGCGCACCAGACCAGGCGCAGCGTGGCGGCGTGGGCCGACTCCGGGTGGCCCAGGGCGTAGCCGAGGCAGGACAGCAGGAGGAACCCGGTGCCCGCGGTGGCCGTCGCCACCAGCAGGCGGCGCAGCTGGACGGCGGGCCGGGCCGCGCGGGTCAGACGGAGAGCGAGCACGCGGCCCGGCCTTCCGCCTGCGAGCTCGCCGGCAGGTACAGGGTCTGCACGCGCCGCCCGTCCAGCAGCGAGACCGTCCGGTCGGCGAGGGCAGCGATGTCGGGGTCGGTCGTGGCGAGGACGACGGTGATGCCGTGCGAGCGGGCGGCCGTGGTGAGCGTGCGCAGCACATGGGTGCGGTCGCCGCGGTGCAGCGGGGCCGTCGGTTCGTCGGCGAACAGCACCGTGGGGGCCGTGGCCAGCGCCCGGGCGATGGCGACGCGCTGGCGTTCGGCCTGCTGGAGCTGGTGCGGCCGGCAGCGGGACTTGTCGCCGACGTCGAGGCGCACCAGCCACTCCTGCGCGGCGACCTTGGCCCGGCGGCGGCCGGTGCCGCGCAGCATCAGGGGCAGGGCGGCGTTCTCCCAGGCGTTCAGCTCGGGGATCAGGACCGGGGCGGGGCCGATCCAGCCGAAGCGGTCCCGGCGCAGCCGTTCCCGGGCCATCGGGCCGAGGGTGTGCACGGGCACGCTGTTGAACCAGACCTCGCCGCCGCTCGCCGGCACCAGGCCGGACAGACAGGACAGCAGGGTCGACTTGCCGCTGCCGCGGGCGCCGGTGACGGCGAGGATCTCGCCCTCCCGCACCGCGAGCGAGACCCCGGCGAGCCCGGGGGAGCCGTCGGGGTGCCGGTAGTGCAGCGAGCGTGCCCAGAGCACGTCGTTGTCCGGTGGGGCCTCCATGGGCGTACACCTCGGTTCTGATCCGTTTTCCCGTTTGCCTCATCCCTCGTGTGGGGGAACGAAGGCTGGGCCGATCGGTCACTGGAACGCTAGGCAGCCGGTGCCGGGAGGCCGGACAGCACACGGCCCCGGGCCGCCGTTCCCACTCGAACGGACGGCACCGGGGCCGGTGATGATCAGCTGATCAGAGGACCGAGGCTCAGAGCTTCGTCCACGCCTCCGTCAGCGTCGCGCGCAGGATCTGCTCGATCTCGTCGAAGGTCTCCTGGTTGGAGATCAGCGGCGGGGCGAGCTGGATCACCGGGTCGCCGCGGTCGTCGGCACGGCAGTACAGGCCGTTCTCGAAGAGCGCCTTGGAGAGGAAGCCGTACAGGACGCGCTCGGTCTCCTCCTCGTTGAAGGACTCCTTGGTGTTCTTGTCCTTCACCAGCTCGATGCCGTAGAAGAAGCCGTTGCCGCGGACGTCGCCGACGATCGGCAGGTCGTGCAGCTTCTGCAGGGTCTGCAGGAAGGCGCCCTCGTTGTCGAGCACGTGCTGGTTGAGGCCCTCGCGCTCGAACAGGTCGAGGTTGGCGACACCCACGGCCGCCGACACCGGGTGGCCGCCGAAGGTGTAGCCGTGCAGGAAGGTGTTGTCGCCCTTGTAGAACGGCTCGGCGAGCCTGTCGGAGACGATGCAGGCGCCGATCGGGGAGTAGCCCGAGGTCATGCCCTTGGCGCAGGTGATCATGTCCGGGACGTAGCCGAACTTGTCGCAGGCGAACATCGTGCCGAGGCGGCCGAAGGCGCAGATGACCTCGTCCGACACGAGCAGTACGTCGTACTGGTCGCAGATCTCGCGCACGCGCTGGAAGTAGCCGGGCGGCGGCGGGAAGCAGCCGCCGGCGTTCTGCACGGGCTCCAGGAAGACCGCGGCGACGGTGTCGGGGCCCTCGAAGAGGATCTGCTGCTCGATCTGGTCGGCGGCCCAGCGGCCGAAGGCCTCCGGGTCGTCGCCGAATATCGGGGCGCGGTAGATGTTGGTGTTCGGCACCTTGTGCGCGCCCGGGACGAGCGGCTCGAAGGGGGCCTTCAGGGCCGGCAGGCCGGTGATGGACAGGGCGCCCTGCGGGGTGCCGTGGTAGGCGACCGCGCGGGAGATGACCTTGTACTTGGTCGGCTTGCCCTTGAGCTTGAAGTACTGCTTGGCGAGCTTCCAGGCGGTCTCGACGGCCTCGCCGCCGCCGGTGGTGAAGAAGACCTTGTTCAGGTCGCCCGGCGCGTAGTCGGCGAGGCGCTCGGCCAGCTCCACGGCCTTCGGGTGGGCGTAGGACCACACCGGGAAGAAGGCGAGCTCCTGGGCCTGCTTGAAGGCGGTCTCGGCGAGTTCCGTGCGGCCGTGACCGGCCTGGACCACGAACAGACCCGCGAGACCGTCGAGGTAGCGCCTGCCCTTGTCGTCGTAGATGTAGGTGCCCTCACCCCGGACGATGGTCGGGACGGGGGAGTTCTCGTACGAGGACATGCGGGTGAAGTGCATCCACAGGTGGTCGTACGCGGTGCGGCTGAGGTCCTTCTGGGTCACGGTTATCGGGTTCCCCACATGTAGGTCTGCTTCTTCAGCTTCAGGTAGACGAAGCTCTCGGTGGAGCGCACCCCGGGCAGGGCCCGGATGCGTTTGTTGATGACGTCCAGCAGGTGGTCGTCGTCCTCGCAGACGATCTCGGCGAGGATGTCGAACGAGCCCGCGGTCATCACCACGTACTCGACTTCCGACATGGCAGTCAGCGCGTCCGCGATCGACTCGACGTCGCCCTCGACGTTGATCCCGACCATCGCCTGCCGGCGGAAGCCCACGGTGAGCGGGTCCGTGACGGCGACGATCTGCATCACGCCCTGGTCCAGCAGCTTCTGGACGCGCTGGCGCACGGCCGCCTCGGACAGGCCGACGGCCTTGCCGATCGCGGCGTACGGCCGCCGGCCGTCCTCCTGGAGCTGCTGGATGATGGCGAGGGAGACGGCGTCCAGCTGGGGGCTGTTGCCGTTCCTGGACTCGCGGGTGGAGTCCCTCTGGTCTGCGCTTCGACTGGCCACGACTTCACTGTGCACGAGGTCTCGACAGTTCCGCAACCCTCCAGCGATGAAATTCGTTGTTTACGGCTTCGAAGCTTGCGGATTTCGCAGAAGTGGTACCGCTGGGGGTGTTGAAAACGTGGGCCTGACGACTAGGGTGGGTGTCTCAGCAATCGGACAGCGAGTAACAGCGAGTACCTGAATCAGGAGGCCGGCAGTGAGCACCGAGCTGCGTCGTCTGCGCAACTACATCGACGGTGAGTTCCGGGACGCCGCCGACGGACGGACCACCGAGGTGGTCAATCCCGCGACGGGCGAGGCGTACGCGACCGCGCCGCTGTCCGGTGCGGCGGACGTCGACGCGGCCATGGAGGCCGCCGCCCACGCCTTCCCGGCCTGGCGCGACACGACGCCCGCCGAGCGGCAGAAGGCGCTTCTGAAGATCGCGGACGCCTTCGAGGAGCGCGCCGAGGAGCTGATCGCGGCCGAGGTGGAGAACACGGGCAAGCCGGTCGGGCTGACCCGCTCCGAGGAGATCCCGCCGATGGTCGACCAGATCCGCTTCTTCGCGGGCGCGGCACGGCTGCTGGAGGGCCGCTCGGCCGGTGAGTACATGGACGGGATGACCTCGATCATCCGCCGTGAGCCGGTCGGCGTCTGCGCCCAGGTCGCCCCGTGGAACTACCCGATGATGATGGCCGTGTGGAAGTTCGCCCCGGCGATCGCCGCGGGCAACACGGTCGTCCTGAAGCCGTCGGACACCACCCCGGCCTCCACCGTCCTGATCGCCGACATCATGGGCTCGATCCTGCCCAAGGGCGTCTTCAACGTCGTCTGCGGCGACCGCGACACCGGCCGCCTGATGGTCGAGCACGACACCCCGGCGATGGCCTCGATCACCGGCTCGGTCCGCGCGGGCATGTCCGTCGCCGAGTCCGCGTCCAAGGACCTCAAGCGGGTCCACCTGGAGCTGGGCGGCAAGGCCCCGGTCGTCGTCTTCGAGGACACCGACATCGCCAAGGCCGTCGAGGACATCTCCGTGGCGGGCTTCTTCAACGCGGGCCAGGACTGTACGGCCGCGACCCGTGTCCTCGTCCAGGAGTCCATCCACGACGAGTTCGTGGCCGCGCTGGCCAAGGCCGCCGCCGAGACGAAGACGGGTCAGCCGGACGACGAGGACGTGCTGTACGGGCCCCTGAACAACCCGAACCAGCTCAAGCAGGTCTCCGGCTTCATCGAGCGCCTGCCCGCCCACGCCAAGGTCGAGGCGGGCGGCCAGCGGGTCGGCGACAAGGGCTACTTCTACGCGGCGACCGTCGTCTCCGGCCTGAAGCAGGACGACGAGATCATCCAGAACGAGGTCTTCGGCCCGGTCATCACCGTCCAGTCCTTCACGGACGAGGAGCAGGCGGTGGAGTGGGCCAACGGCGTGGACTACGCCCTGGCCTCCTCGGTGTGGACCAAGGACCACGCCCGCGCGATGCGCATGTCCAAGCGGCTCGACTTCGGCTGCGTGTGGATCAACACCCACATCCCGCTGGTCGCCGAGATGCCGCACGGCGGCTTCAAGAAGTCCGGCTACGGCAAGGACCTTTCGGCGTACGGGTTCGAGGACTACACGCGCATCAAGCACGTGATGACGTCCCTCGACGCGTAACGCTCCGCGGGTTTCGGCCGCGTTCCGGGTGCGGGCGCGTGGGGGCTGGTCGCGCAGTTCCCCGCGCCCCTTGGGAGTTGGCGCCCAACCGGGTCGACACCGCGGCCCCGCGACCGCGATCGACAAGGTGTCGGACGGGGAACGGCATGCTCGACGCAGCGTCGATTGTCCGTTCGGCGGGCGGGAGGGCATCCTTCCGGGGTGCCCCAGACTCCCTCTCGTACGTCCGTGATGTCCCGCCGTTCCCTGCTGCGCGCCCTCGGCGGCACCGCCGCGCTCGGCGCGCTGGCCGGCTGTGGGGTGCCCGCCGCCTACGTCCAGCCCGGCGACCGCGCCGCCCCGGACGACTCCGCGGCCGACAAGAAGCTGACCTGGGCGAACTGGCCGCTGTACATCGACACCGACGACAAGAACCCGAACCGGCGGCCCACCCTGGAGGCCTTCCAGAAGCGCACCGGCATCTCCGTCGACTACGTCGAGGAGATCAACGACAACGACGAGTTCTTCGGCAAGATCAGCCCCGCGCTGATGAACCACCAGTCCACCGGCCGCGACCTGATCGTCATCAGCGACTGGATGTGCGCCCGGTTCGTGCGCCTCGGCTGGGTGCAGCGGATGGACCGCGCCCACCAGCCGAACATCGCGAAGTACCTCGACCCGCTGCTGCGCTCACCGGCCTTCGACAAGGGCCGCATGTCCACCGTGCCCTGGCAGTCGGGCATCACCGGCATCGCCTACAACCACAAGAAGCTGGGCCGCGAGATCCGCCGGGTGAAGGACCTCTGGGCGAGCGACCTCAAGGGCCGCGTGACCCTCCTGTCCGGCCTGGACGAGTCGTTCGCGCTGCTCATGCAGGGCAACGGGGTGGACATCACCCGGTGGACGGCGGCCGACTTCCACGCCGTCTGCGACCAGGTCGAACGGCAGGTCCACCGCGGCCAGATCCGCCGCTTCACCGGCAACGACTACACCAAGGACCTGGTCAGCGGCGACGTGCTCGCCTGCCAGGCCTACTCCGGTGACGTCATCCAGCTCCAGGCGGACAACCCCGACATCCGCTTCGTCGTCCCCGAGGAGGGCGCCGAGCTGTGGTCGGACTCCCTCATGATCCCCAACCGCGCCCGCCACAAGGCCAACGCGGAGCGCCTGATCGACTACTACTACGACCCCGAGGTCGCCGCGAAGCTCGCCGCCTGGGTCAACTACGTCTGCCCGGTCCCCGCGGCCAAGGAGGTCCTGGCGTCCTCGAAGGACAAGGACACCGCGGCCCTCGCCGACAACCCCCTGATCTTCCCGGACACCACCATGCGGGGGCGCCTCGCCATCGCCCGCGACATCACCTCCACGGAACGCGTGGAGTTCGCCAAGCGCTGGAACACGATCGTGGGGCTCTGACGGGGGCTCGGCTCCCCTCTGACAATTCCGATCTCCCGCGCTCTCCGTTGGTGTGGGAGTCGTGAAGAGCTCTCGCAGGGTTCTGGGGATTCGGTCACGGGAGCGGAAAGATCGGAGGGCACTCGGCGCTTGCGGACAGGTCGGGCGCCGCCCCATGCGATGGGAGACCGATCGACGATGTTCACTCCGGTGCGCAGCAGAGTACGGACGGCCGCGCTCGCGCTCTTGGCCGCTACGGCCCTCGCCCTCGGCGCGACCCCCACGACCGGTGCGGCAGCGGCCCCCGCTCCCGCGAAACAGGGACCAACCTCGGTGGCCTATGTCGAGGTGAACAACAACAGCATGCTGAACGTCGGCAAGTACACCCTCGCGGGCGGCGGCGGCAACGTCTTCGACATCGCCGTGATCTTCGCGGCGAACATCAACTACGACACGGGCACGAAGGCGGCGACCCTGTACTTCAACGAGAACGTGCAACGCGTCCTCGACAACGCCGCCACGCAGATACGGCCGTTGCAGCAGAAGGGCATCAAGGTCGTCCTCTCGGTGCTCGGCAACCACCAGGGCGCGGGCTTCGCCAACTTCCCGTCCCGGCAGGCGGCTTCGGCGTTCGCGAAACAACTCTCGGACACCGTGGCCGAGTACGGCCTCGACGGCATCGACTTCGACGACGAGTACGCCGAGTACGGCAACAACGGGACCGGCCAGCCCAACGACAGCTCGTTCGTGTACCTGGTGTCGGCACTGCGCGCGAACATGCCGGACAAGATCATCAGCCTCTACGACATCGGCCCGGCCGCGTCGAGTCTGTCCTACGGCGGCGTCGACGTCTCGTCCGACTTCGACTACGCCTGGAACCCGTACTACGGCACCTGGCAGGTCCCCGGCATCGCCCTGCCCAAGTCGAAGCTGTCGCCCGCGGCCGTCGAGATCGGCGGGACCTCGCAGAGCACGGCCGCCGACCTCGCCCGCCGCACGGTCGCTGAGGGGTACGGCGTCTACCTGACCTACAACCTCGACGGCGCCGATCGCAGCGCCGACGTCTCCGCGTTCACCAGGGAGCTGTACGGCAGTGACGCCGTCTACGCGCCATAGTCCGACCGTCCCTTCCGCAGGCCGCGCCTTCGACAACGATGTCGGAGGCGCGGCCGCTCGCGGAACTGGAGCGGCGGGCTTCTGCTCGCCATCGGGCGCTTTTGAACGTGTTCAATTGTCGGCGTAGGCTGCCGTCATGAGCGACAGAGCCGCCCTTCTCAAGGGCATTCGCGTCTGGTTGGTCCTCTTCGTGGTGTGTCTCGTCCTCAGCGGGGCCACCGCCTTCCCCCTCGTGCACGAACTGCGCTGGACCGAGAGCCTGTTGCGCGCGCTGTCCGTGCCGGAGCGGCTGCCGGGGCTGATGGACTGGATCGTGCGGGTGCGGCACGGGCTCGACACCGCCGACGCCGACTACCCGTTCCTTCTCTACGGCACCGACTGGCTGGCCTTCGCCCATCTCGTCATCGCCGTCGCCTTCTACGGGCCGTACCGCGACCCGGTCCGCAACATCTGGGTCGTCGAGTTCGGGATGATCGCCTGCGCCGGGATCGTCCCGCTGGCCCTCGTCTGCGGGCCGATCCGCTCGATCCCCTTCTGGTGGAGCCTGATCGACATGTCCTTCGGGATCTTCGGGGTCGTCCCGCTGTACGTCGTACGGAAGAAGATCAAGCGACTGGAGGCGCTGCCCCGGCCGGCCGTCAGCGGTTGACCGCAGGGCGGGCCCGCCGGTGCCGTGCCGGTGCGTGGACCGTCGTCGAGAACGGTGCGCGGGCGGACGGAAAACTGTTATCCGCGCCCCCTCCACTCCGTCTCCTCGCACGTCACCGTTCCCTCACGCGCGGAGTCCCCCTCATGCCCAGCCCCGCCCACCAGCACGTCAACAAGCACCGTCTCAGCCGCCGGGGCCTCTTCACCGTCGGCGGCGGACTCGCGGCGGCCGGAGTGCTCGGCGGTGGGATCGCCGCGTTCTCCGGTGCCGGAGCGGACGCCGCGCAGTCCCCGCGCGCGGCCGGCGCGAGCCCCTCCGCGAGTGCCGCCGCCACGGCGTCCGCCGGGCGCAAGCACTTCACCCACCCCGGCCTGCTGCACAACGCCGGTGACCTGCACCGCGCCAAGGTCCGTGTCGCCGCCGGCCGGGACCCGTGGCTCGCCGGCTGGAAGCGGCTCACCGCCAACCCGCACTCCGCCAGCTCCTGGCGGCCTCGCCCGCAGGCCACCGTCGTCCGCGGCGCCGTGCCCGGCCAGAACTACACCGTCCTCTACAACGACATCCACGCCGCCTACCAGAACGCCCTGCGCTGGAAGATCGGCGGTACCAGGGCCAACGGCGACACGGCCGTCGCCCTCCTCAACACCTGGTCGGCCACCCTCACCACGCTCACCGGCAACGCCGACCGCTTCCTGGCCGCCGGGATCTACGGCTACCAGTTCGCCAACGCTGCCGAACTCGTCCGCGACCACCCGGACTTCGACTTCGCCCGCTTCCGGAAGATGCTGCGCACGGTCTTCTACCCGATGAACATCGACTTCCTGACCCGCCACAACGGCGCCGTCATCTCCAACTACTGGGCCAACTGGGACCTGTGCAACCTCGCCTCGGTGATGGCCATCGGGATCCTGCTCGACGACCACGCCCTGTTCCGCGGCGCCGTGACGTACCTCAAGAAGGGCGAGGGCAACGGCTCCTTCAAGAACGCCATCCCCTTCCGCTACGCCGGGCAGGGCCTCGCCCAGTGGCAGGAGAGCGGCCGCGACCAGGGGCACAGCATGATGGGCATCGGCCTGCTCGGCGCGATCTGCGAGATGGCCTGGAACCAGGGCGCCGACCTCTACGGCTACGGCGACAACCGCTTCCTGCACGCCGCCGAGTACGTCGCCCGCTACAACCTCGGCGCGGACGTGCCCTTCACGCCGTACGGCTGGCGCTCGGGCACCGGACACGGCCAGTGGCGCGAGCAGACCGTGATCTCCGCCACGGCCCGCGGCCAGCTCCGGCCCGTCTGGGAGATCCTGCACAACCACTACGCCCGCCGCCGCAGGCTCAGCACGCCGTACGTCACGGCCATGGCCGAGAAGGTGCGCGCGGAGGGCGGGGGCGGCGACTACGGGCCGAACAGCGGAGGCTACGACCAGCTCGGCTTCGGGACGCTGCTCTACAGCAAGTGAGACACCAACGGGAGTCGGGATCGGTGGACGGGCGGGACTGGCGCACCACGGTCGCGGCCGCGCAAGGAGGCGACCGGCGGGCCCTGGACGAGCTGACCGCGGGCTGGCTGCCGCTCGTCTACAACATCGTCGGCCGCGCCCTGGGCGGCCACGCGGACGTCGACGACGTCGTGCAGGAGACCATGCTGCGCGCCGTCGGCAACCTCGGTTCGCTGCGCGACCCGGACAGCTTCCGGTCCTGGCTCGTGGCCATCGCCATGCGGCAGCTCCGGGACCGGGCGCGCCGCCGCTCCGCCGACCGGCTCGCCGAGGACGCCGCCGCGGACACCGCCGACTTCGCCGAACTCACCGTACTGCGGCTGCAGTTGGAGGGTCAGCGGCGCGAGGTCGCGCGGGCCGTGCGCTGGCTGGACGACGAGGACCGGCAGCTGGTGTCGCTGTGGTGGCTGGAGGTGGCGGGCGAGCTGACCCGGCGCGAACTGGCGGAGGGCCTCGGCATCAGCCGGCAGCACGCCGCCGTACGCGTCCAGCGGCTGAAGGGGCGCCTGGAGACGGCGCGCGGCATCGTGCGCGCGCTGGACGGGGCGTGCCCGGAGCTGGGTGAGCTGACCGCCCGCTGGGACGGGCGGCCCGACTCCGTCTGGCGCAAACGGCTGGCCCGGCATCTGCGCGGCTGCGGCTACTGCGGTGACGCCCCCGAGTCGCTCGTCCCGGCGGAGCGGCTGCTGGTCGGCCTCGCCCTGGTGCCGGTCCCGGCGGGGTTCGCGCTGTCTCTCGCGCTCGGCGGCAGGACGGCGGCGGCCGGCGCCTCCGTGGGCTGGTCGGCGAAGGTGTTCGGCGCGCTGACCAAGCCCGCCGTGGCCCTGGCGGCGGGGGCGACCGCCGTGGCGGGCGGCGCCTATATCGCCGTACACGCCCCGGACCACCACCGGCCGGGGAGCGGTCCGGCCGTCACCTCCACGGCGAGCGGAACGGCCGTGGCACCGCCGGGGCTCAGGCCGCCGTCCCCGGCCCCGTCCACGTCTCCGACTCCGGCCCCGTCGGCCTCTCCCACCGCTCTGTACGGCACGGTCGTCGACGCCGTCGACCGGGCGCCGGACCCGGACACGCGCCCGGCCGCCCTGCCCCGCCGGCCCGCGACCGGTGTCACGAGCACCGGCGGCGCGCACGCCGTGATGAACCACCGCGGGGAGAGCGTGACGCTGCGCGGGCAGGGCTATGTGCTGGTCCGCTGGCAGATCTCGCCGCAGTACCGCTCCGGCGGCCTGGTCATGCCCGCCTGGACGGGCCTGACGGGCAAGCTCTTCCATGTGGCCTCGGGCGGCGGGCGGCGCATGGACGACCCCGTGAGCACCACCGACCCCACCGCCACGGGCATGGGCAGCAGAGCCGTCGGTTACGACGTCCTGCCGCCCGGGACGCAACAGATGTGGCAGAACGAGTACTTCTACCTCGACGGCGCCGTCACCCTCACCCAGAACGAACGCG
Source organism: Streptomyces sp. NPDC055966 (assembly GCF_042269865.1). Taxonomy (NCBI): domain Bacteria; kingdom Bacillati; phylum Actinomycetota; class Actinomycetes; order Kitasatosporales; family Streptomycetaceae; genus Streptomyces; species Streptomyces sp. NPDC055966. Next base: position 113,287 of record NZ_JBHJYK010000010.1, on the reverse strand, counting down.
GCGCCGACTACGGCCTGAGCGTCCTCCCGAGCACCTGGGACGCCGTCGAGAAGGACGTCACGACCGGCCCCGCCCAGGGCGCCAGGCGCTACGGGCTGGTCCGCGACACCGGCAGGGACGACACCCCGGTCCCGCAGTACCTCACCCGCGCCACCCCGGCGGACACCTCGACCGTCGCCCAGCGGTCCGACGTCTAGCCGATGCCTAGCTGCCGCCGCGCAGGGCGTGCAGCACCTCGACGCGGTTCGTGGTGACCGAGTCGACGCCCAGGTCCAGCAGCCGGCTCATCGAGCGGCGGGTGTCCGGGGTCCAGACGGAGACGAGGTAGCCGTCGTGGTGGACACGCGCGGCCAGCTCCCGGCTCACCAGCGAGAAGCGGTAGTTGAGCCAGCGCGGCCTGATCACGTCGAGCAGCGCGGGCCGGGGCGGGGCGAGCGTCGTCCAGGTCAGGGCGATCTCGGCGGCCGGGTCGGCGGCGCGCACGGCGAGCATGGCCTCGGCGTGCGCGCAGTAGTAGACGCGGTCCTCGGCCCCGCACTGCCGGACCACGTCCATGACCCGGTCCACCATGCGCCGCTCCACCCGCCCGCACAGGTCCACCATCACCCGGGCGTCACCGGTCGCGGCCAGCGCCTGCGCGAGCGTCGGCACACCGCCCGCGGTGAGCCCGCGCACCTCCTCGGCGGACAGCGCGGCGAGCGGCCGGTCGACCTCCCACAGCCGTTTCAGCGTCTCGTCGTGCAGCAGCACGGGGACACCGTCACGGCTGAGCCGTACGTCGATCTCGACCGCGTCCGCGCCCTGGTCGAGCGCGGAACGCAGCGAGTCGGTCGTGTTCTCGCGGAAGCGGTAGGGGTCGCCGCGGTGGGCCACGGCGGTCACGGTCTGCATGACCCCCATTGTGGCGGGCCCGGTCGAACGGAAGGGGTCAGCGGGCCAGCCAGGCGGCGGTGTAGGTGTCGATCTCCGCCGCGATCCGCGCCTTGCCCGCAGCGTCCAGGAAGGAGGCCTCCACCGCGTTCTTCGCGAGTCCGGCCAGGCCCCGCTCGTCCAGGTCGAGCAGGCGGGCGGCCACCGCGTACTCGTTGTTGAGGTCGGTGCCGAACATCGGCGGGTCGTCGGAGTTGATCGTGACCAGCACCCCGGCCTTCGCGAACTCCTTGATCGGGTGCTCGTCCAGGGTGCTCACCGCGCGGGTGGCGATGTTGGAGGTCGGGCACACCTCCAGCGGGATCCGGTGCTCGGCGAGGTGCGCGAGGAGCCTCGGGTCCTGCGCGGAGCTGGTGCCGTGCCCGATGCGCTCGGCGCTCAGCTCGGTCAGCGCGTCCCACACCGTCTGCGGGCCGGTCGTCTCCCCGGCGTGCGGCACGGAGTGCAGTCCGGCGGCGACGGCCCGGTCGAAGTACGGCTTGAACTGCGGCCGGGGTACGCCGATCTCGGGCCCGCCGAGCCCGAACGACACCAGGCCCTCCGGCCGGATCCGGTCGTCGGTGGCCAGCCGGGCAGTCTCCTCGGCGGACTCCAGCCCGGCCTCGCCGGGAATGTCGAAGCACCAGCGCAGCACGGTCCCGAACTCGGACTCGGCCGCCTTGCGGGCGTCCTCGATGGCCGCCATGAAGGCCAGCTCGTCGATGCCGCGCCGGGTGGAGGAGAACGGCGTGAGGGTCAGCTCGGCGTACCGCACCTGCTGGCGGGCCAGGTCACGGGCCACCTCGTAGGTCAGCAGCCGGATGTCCTCGGGGGTGCGGATCAGGTCCACCACCGACAGGTACACCTCGATGAAGTGCGCGAAGTCGGTGAAGGTGAAGTACTCGGCCAGGGCCTCCGGGTCGGCCGGGACCTTGGAGTCGGTGTGCCGGGCGGCCAGTTCCGAGACGATGCGGGGGGAGGCGGAGCCGACGTGGTGGACGTGCAGTTCGGCCTTGGGGAGGCCGGCGATGAAGGTCCGCAGATCGCGGTCGGCGGTGCCGGTGGCGGGTGCGGAGCTGTGGTCGGTCAAGGGGTCCTCCCCGGAAACGGGCGCCCGCGGAACGGGGTTCGGGACGGGGTCCGTGGAACCGGTCCGTGGTGCGGGCGCGGTGATCGGCTGATCGGTTGCGCGGGATCATCGTAGGCCCCCGGCCCGCGCCGCCGTCCGGGGCGGCCCGTAGCATGAACACATCCAGTTGAGGGGGTTGCGTTCACGATGTCCGACGAGGTGCCGCACCACACGCCACCGGAGCAGCAACGTGCCGGCGAGCGGCCCGCGTCGTCCCCGGTGTCGCTGAACAAGACCGCGGAGGAGCAGACCGCGGGGAGCCAGGCGTCGCAGGAGAGGGTCGCGGGCACGGCACCGGCGGCTCCGCAGGCCCCGGCGGCTCCGCAGGCCCCGGCGGGTACCGTGCCTGCGGCCGCGCAGGCCCCGGCTCCCGGCCAGGGGCCCGGGTTCGGCTCCTTCGGCTCGGTCCATGACCAGCAGACGGTGATCTCGCTGCCCACCGACGCCGCGGCGGCGTCCTGGGCCCCGCCCGCCCCCGCCGCCGCGCCCTTGGCGAACCCCTTCGCGGCCCCGGCCGACCCGTACGCCCCGCCGACGGCCACGGCGCCGCCCGCGCACCCGTACGGCGCCCCGGCCGCCCCCGCGCAGCCGTACGCCCCGCCCCTCGGGCAGTACCCGGCGTCCGAGGCGGTGCCCCCGCCGCCCATCGCGCCCGACGGCCCCGGGCAGCTGCCGTACTACCCGCCCGCGCCGTCGGCCTACGGCGACCCCGGCGCCTACCCGGCCGCGCACGCCTACGGCTGGCCGGGCATGCAGCCGGCCCCGAGCAACGGCCTGGGCACGGCCGCCCTGGTCTGCGGCATCCTGTCCACGGTCGGCTTCCTGCTGTGGCCGATCGCCCTGGTGCTGGGCATCCTCGCGATCATCTTCGGCGCGATCGGCCGGGGCAAGGCGAAGCGGGGCGAGGCGACGAACCCGGGCATGGCCCTGGCGGGGCTCATCTGCGGGTCGGTGGGCATCGTGCTGGTGCTGGGGTTCTGGGCAGTCGTCATAGCCCTGCTCCACTGAGTCCCCCGAGCGCGGCCGACCCGAGCGGCGCTCGGCCCGGGGGAGAGCTACGCCAGCCTCTCCCGCGCCGCCATCAGCGCGAACCCCAGCAGATTCGGGCCCTTCCAGCGCTGCGGGTCCATCGCCGCCTCGTCCGTCGCCGCGAGGCCGATTCCCCACACCCGGTCCACCGGGCTCGCCTCCACCAGCACCCGGTCACCGGTGCCGAGCAGGAAGGCGCGGAGCGCGTCGTCGGACGCGAACTTGTGCACGCTGCCCTCGACCACGATCCGGAACCGCTCCCGCTCCCATATCTCCTCGTCGAAGCCCCGGACCAGCCGCCCGGCCTTCTTCGCCCGGGAGGGATGCCCGGCGGCGAGCACCTTGCGCTCGGCCTCCTCGTCCTCGAAGAGCCGTGCCTTGCCCGCCATCATCCAGTGCTCGGCCGTCGCGTACTCGACACCGTCGACCACGAACGGTGACGGCCACCACTGGCTCAGACAGCTCGCGCCGATGCTGCCGTCCTTCGTCGGCCGGTGCCCCCAGAAGTGCAGGTACTTCACCCGGGCCCCGGACCGGACCTCGCTGATCAGGGCTTCGAGCCCGTCGATCTTCCCCATGCACGCGAGTCTGGCACGCACCACTGACACTCCGTCCGTCCTTTTCTGCCCCGACTCGACATCTGGTCGACAGATTCCGTCGCGTAACCAAAAGGCAACAACGGAATCACTTGTTGGAGTCCACTTGCTCTGTCAGGATCGGCACTCAAATCGAGCTGGAGCTACGCCACCCAACCCCCGGGGACGGGGCGCACGGCGGAGGAGAGCGACATGCACAACCCGGGCACCGCCACCCCGGAACGATTTCCCGCACAGGACCGGTTCGCCGAGGGTGCGCAGTTCGTCGCGGGCCGCCTGACGAAGGGGACCTCGGGCCGCACCCACGCCGTGGCCGACCCCGCGACCGGCGAGGAGGTGTACACCTACGAGCTGGCCGGCGCCGACGACGTCGACGCGGCCGTGGCCGCCGCCCGCGCCGCGTTCCCCGGCTGGTCCTCGACCACCCCGGGCGAGCGCTCGGACGCGTTGCACCGCTTCGCCGCCGTGCTCGCCGACCGGGCGGAGGAGTTCGCCCGCGCGGAGTCCCTCCAGTGCGGCAAGCCGCTGAAGCTCACGCGCGAGTTCGACGTGCCGGGCACCATCGACAACACCGCCTTCTTCGCGGGCGCCGCCCGGCACCTGGCCGGTCAGTCCGCCGGCGAGTACTCCGGGGACCACACCTCGTACGTCCGCCGGGAACCCATCGGTGTCGTCGGGTCCATCGCCCCCTGGAACTACCCCCTCCAGATGGCCGCCTGGAAGATCCTCCCGGCGATCGCCGCGGGCAACACGATCGTGCTGAAGCCCGCCGAGCTGACCCCGCTCACCTCGCTGCTGTTCGCTCAGGCCGCCACGGACGCCGGCCTCCCCGACGGCGTGATCAACATCGTCACCGGGACCGGGCGGGCGGCGGGGGAGCACCTCGTCGGGCACCCCGACGTCGCCATGACCTCGTTCACCGGGTCCACCGCCGTCGGCAGGCGCGTCGCCGAGGTCGCCACCGCCACCGTCAAGCGCCTGCACCTGGAGCTGGGCGGCAAGGCCCCCTTCGTGGTGTTCGACGACGCCGACCTGGAGGCCGCCGCCAACGGCGCCGTCGCCGGCGCGCTCATCAACACCGGCCAGGACTGCACGGCCGCCACGCGCGCGTACGTGCAGCGCCCGCTGTACGAGGCGTTCGTGGAGCGGACCGCCGCGCTCATGGAGACCGTGCGGCTGGGGGATCCCTTCGCCCCCGGCACCGACCTCGGGCCGCTCATCTCGCACGTCCAGCGGGACCGGGTCGCCGGCTTCGTGGACCGGGCGCGTGCCTACGCGCGCGTGGTGACCGGCGGCGAGGCACCGAAGGGGGAGCTGGCGGACGGCGCCTACTACCGGCCGACGCTGGTCGCCGACGCCGCCCAGGACAGCGAGATCGTCCAGTCCGAGATCTTCGGCCCGGTCCTGGTCGTCCTGCCCTTCGACAGCGACGAGGAGGGGCTCAGGCTGGCCAACGACACCCCCTACGGCCTGGCCGCCTCCGCGTGGACCGGCAACGTCTACCGGGCCAACCGCGCGACCCGCGAGATCAAGGCGGGCTGTGTGTGGATCAACGACCACATCCCGATCATCAGCGAGATGCCGCACGGCGGCTACAAGGCGTCCGGGTTCGGCAAGGACATGTCGGTGTACTCCTTCGAGGAGTACACGCAGGTCAAGCACGTCATGTTCGACAACACGGCGGTGGCGAGGAAGGACTGGCACCGCACCGTCTTCGGGGACCGCTGAGCAGGCCCGGCGAAGTCCGGTCCGGTTCGGCAACGCCCCGAAGGGGCGCGGAACTGCGTGGCCGGCCACGACGGACCCGCAGACGACCGACGGCACATCGCGGCGCTTCCAGCGGAGCGCTCGGCACCCGCCCGGCCACCGACCAGGCCGGCACCTCCCCCTCCAAGGGCACCTCCTCCAAGGGCACTTCCCGAAAGGCACCACGCGCATGGAGCACTACGAGCCCCACCGCCCGACCCCTGTCGCGGCCCCGACCCGCCGGTCGCTGCTGCGCGCCTCGGCGGGCGGCGCGCTCGCGGTCGGCGGACTCGGGGCGCTGAGCGCCTGCGGGATCCCCGCGGCGAGCAAGAACCAGGGCGGGGTCTCCGCCGACGACCACTCGGCCACGGAGAAGACCGTCAACTTCTCCAACTGGCCCGAGTACATCGACGTGGACGCCAAGGGCAAGAGCCACCCCACGCTCGACCACTTCGCCCGGCGGACCGGCATCAAGGTCACCTACACCGAGGACATCAACGACAACGACGAGTTCTTCGGCAAGATCCAGCCCGAGCTGGCCGCCGGCCACGACACCGGCCGCGACCTCATCGTGCTCACCGACTGGCTGGCCGCCCGCATGATCCGGCTCGGGTACGTCCAGAAACTGGACGCGTCCAACCTGCCGCACGCCTTCGCCAACCTGTCGGACCAGTTCCGGGCCCCCGACTGGGACCCGGGCCGCGCCTACTCGTACCCCTGGCAGGGCATCTCGACCGTCATCGCCTACAACAAGAAGGCGCTCGACGGCATCGAGGTGAAGTCGGTCTCCGACCTGCTCGACAACCCCAAGCTCAAGGGCCGCGTCGGCTTCCTGACCGAGATGCGCGACAGCATCGGCATGACCATGCTCGACATGGGCAAGGACCCGGCGAAGTTCACCGACGACGACTACGACGCGGTGATCGCCCGCCTCCAGAAGGCCGTCGACAAGGGCCAGATCCGCCGCTTCACCGGCAACGACTACACCTCGGACCTCACCAAGGGCGACTTCGCGGCCTGCATCGCCTGGGGCGGCGACATCGTCCAGCTCCAGGCGGACAGCCCGGACGTCGGCTACGTCATCCCCGACAGCGGCTACATGACGTCGACGGACAACCTGCTCATCCCCAACCGGGCGCGCCACAAGACGAACGCCGAGCGGCTCATCGACTACTACTACGAGCCCGAGCCCGCCGCCGAGCTGGCCGCCTACATCAACTACGTGAGCCCCGTCGCCGGAGTGCAGCCCTACCTTGCGAAAATCGACGCTTCGGCGGCGAAGAACCCGCTGATCATTCCCGACAAGGCCATGCAGGCCAAGTCCCATGCCTTCCGCGCGCTGACGCAGAAGGAAGAGACGGCCTACCAGCAGAAGTTCTCGAAGCTCACAGGGGCGTGACGACGATGACGACACCAGACAACAGCGGCGACGTCCGCCTCTCCGGTATCAGCAAGACGTACGACAACGGCTTCACCGCCGTGCACCCGCTCGACCTGACCGTCCCGCAGGGCTCCTTCTTCGCCCTGCTCGGCGCCTCCGGCTGCGGCAAGACCACCACCCTGCGCATGATCGCCGGCCTGGAGGAGCCCACGACGGGCTCCGTCCGCCTCGGCGACCAGGACGTGACCCACCTGCCGCCCTACAAGCGGCCGGTGAACACGGTCTTCCAGTCCTACGCCCTCTTCCCGCACCTCGACATCTTCGAGAACGTCGCCTTCGGGCTGCGCCGGCGCGGCATCAAGAGCGTGAAGAAGCAGGTCGAGGACATGCTGGACCTGGTCCAGCTCGGCGAGCAGGCGCGCAAGAAGCCGCACCAGCTCTCCGGCGGCCAGCAGCAGCGCGTCGCCGTCGCCCGCGCCCTCATCAACCACCCCAAGGTGCTCCTGCTCGACGAGCCCCTCGGCGCCCTCGACCTCAAGCTGCGCCGCCAGATGCAGCTGGAGCTCAAGCGCATCCAGACCGAGGTCGGCATCACCTTCGTGCACGTCACGCACGACCAGGAGGAGGCCATGACGATGGCCGACACGGTCGCCGTGATGAACGCGGGCCGCGTCGAGCAGCTCGGCTCGCCCACCGACCTGTACGAGAACCCGAACACCACCTTCGTCGCGAACTTCCTCGGCACCTCCAACCTCATCGAGGCCGAGGTCGACACCAAGAACGGCGACGACATCGTCCTCAAGGCGGGCGGCGGCAGGCTCGTCCTGCCGAAGGCGCGATGTTCGGCGCCCACGACGGCCGGCGGCAAGGTGCTGGTCGGCATCCGCCCCGAGAAGATCTCGCTCACGCACGCCGACGACGCGGGCGACATACCCGAGGGCCGCAACCGCCTCACCGGCACGATCGCCGACGCGAGTTTCATCGGCGTCTCCACGCAGTACGTCATCGACAGCCCGGTCTGCGACGAACTCGCGGTGTACGTCCAGAACGTCGAGCGCGACGGCCGTCTCGTGCCCGGCGCCGACGTCGTCCTGCACTGGAGCCCGGCGCACACGTTCGGCCTCGACGCGGCCCAGTCCCTGCTTGCTGGGACGGTGGGCTCCGCGGGCACCGAGGAAGAGGCGGCCGCCTGATGTCGACCGTCACCGAAACCGAGGCGCCCCCGCCTCTGTCTCCCACGCCCGGGGAGACCAGGCCCCCGCGCAAGCGCGGCCGGTTCACGCCCTACTGGCTGCTGCTGCCCGGCCTGCTGTGGCTGGTCGTCTTCTTCGCGCTGCCGATGATCTACCAGGCCTCCACCTCCGTGCAGCAGGGCTCGCTGGAGAACGGCTACAAGGTCACCTGGCACTTCGCGACCTACTGGGACGCGTTCGGCCAGTACTGGCCGCAGTTCCTGCGGTCCGTCCTCTACGCGGCCGCCGCGACCGTCGGATGCCTGCTGCTCGGCTATCCGCTGGCCTACCTGATCGCCTTCCGCGCGGGCCGCTGGCGGAACCTGATCATGATCCTGGTGATCGCGCCGTTCTTCACCAGCTTCCTGATCCGCACGCTCGCCTGGAAGACGATCCTCGCCGACAACGGCCCGGTCGTGCACACGCTGAACTCGCTGCACATCCTGGACCTCACCAACTGGCTCGGCTGGACGGCCGGCGACCGGGTGCTGGCCACCCCGCTCGCCGTGGTGTGCGGACTGACGTACAACTTCCTGCCGTTCATGATCCTGCCGCTGTACACCTCGCTGGAGCGGATCGACGGACGGCTGCACGAGGCGGCCGGCGATCTGTACGCCAAGCCGTGGACCACCTTCCGCAAGGTGACCTTCCCGCTGTCGATGCCGGGCGTGGTCTCCGGCACGCTGCTGACCTTCATCCCGGCGGCCGGTGACTACGTCAACTCCGAGCTGCTCGGCTCCACCGACACCCGCATGATCGGCAACGTCATCCAGACGCAGTTCCTGCGCATTCTGGACTACCCGACGGCCGCGGCCCTCTCCTTCATCCTCATGGCCGCCATCCTGGCCATGGTCACGATCTACATCCGCCGGGCCGGGACGGAGGATCTGGTCTAATGCCCCTCGTCAACTGGCTCAAGCGCCGTCTCGTCGTCATCGCGGGACTGCTGACGCTCGCCTATCTGCTGCTGCCCAACGTCATCGTGACGGTGTTCTCCTTCAACAAGCCGAAGGGGCGCTTCAACTACGAATGGCAGCAGTTCTCGCTGGACGCCTGGAAACAGCCGTGCGGCGTCGCCGACATGTGCGGCTCGCTGTCCATCAGCCTCCAGATCGCCGTGTGGGCGACGATCGGCGCCACGGTCCTCGGCACGATGATCGCGTTCGCGCTGGTCCGCTACCGCTTCCGCGCACGCGGCGCCGTCAACTCGCTGATCTTCCTGCCGATGGCGATGCCCGAGGTCGTCATGGCCGCCTCGCTGCTCACCCTGTTCCTCAACATGGGCGCGCAGCTCGGCTTCTACACCATCCTCATCGCCCACATCATGTTCTGCCTCAGCTTCGTCGTCACCGCGGTCAAGGCGCGCGTGATGTCGATGGACCCGCGCCTGGAGGAGGCCGCCCGGGACCTGTACGCCGGTCCCGCGCAGACCTTCCTGCGGGTCACCCTGCCCATCGCGGCACCCGGGATCGCCGCGGGCGCGCTGCTGTCCTTCGCGCTCTCCTTCGACGATTTCATCATCACCAATTTCAACGCCGGCTCGACCGTCACCTTCCCGATGTTCGTCTGGGGTTCGGCACAGCGCGGAACTCCGGTCCAGATCAACGTGATCGGTACGGCCATGTTCCTCGTCGCCGTCCTCATCACACTGTTCTCGATGGTCGTCACCAACGGCCGTAACAAGCAAAAGGCATAAGCCGTTTCAGGTCCTGCCTTTTCAGGAAAGCCCTCGTAGGGAGTTGAAATCATGGCCCCAAGCGCCATGAGCCGTGGCAAAGACAACTGGATCGCCTCTCTCTCCGAAGCCCAGCCGGTCCCGTACTGGCTGGAAGACCCTGGAAAGCCGCACGCCGAGCCCGCCCTCACCGGCACCGACACCTGCGACCTGCTGGTCGTGGGCGGCGGATACAGCGGGCTGTGGACCGCGCTCAATGCCAAGGAGCGCGACCCGCGGCGCGATGTGGTGCTCCTGGAAGGCCGCGAGGTGGGCTGGGCCGCCTCCGGCCGCAACGGCGGCTTCTGCGCCGCCTCCCTCACCCACGGCCTGCCCAACGGCCTGGCCCGCTGGCCCGACGAGATCGGGAAACTGGAGGAGCTGGGCCGGCGCAACCTCGACGAGATCGAGGCCGCCGTCGCCCGGCACGGCATCGACTGCGACTTCGAGCGCACCGGCGAGATCGATGTCGCCACCGAGACCTACCAGGCCTGGGAACTGAAGGACTGGCACCGGGAGTTGACGGAGAAGGGCCTCGCGGACGGCATCGAGTTCCTGGACGCCGACGCCGTGCGCGAGGAGGTGCACTCGCCCACCTTCGAGGCGGGCCTGTGGGACCGCAGGGGCGTGGCCATGCTGCACCCCGCGAAGCTGGCCTGGGGCCTGAAGAAGGCCTGCGTCGAGCTGGGCGTGCGGGTGTACGAGCACACGCCCGCCCTGACCCTGAAGAGCTACGGCGGCGGAATGGCCGTACGCACCCCGTACGGCCAGGTCCGGGCCCGCCGGGTCGCGCTCGGCACGAACATCTTCCCGAGCCTGCTGCGCCGCGTGCGCTCCTACACCGTCCCGGTCTACGACTACGCGCTGATGACCGAGCCGCTGACCGCCGACCAGCTCTCGGCGATCGGCTGGAAGAACCGGCAGGGCCTCGGCGACAGCGCCAACCAGTTCCACTACTTCCGGCTGTCCGCCGACAACCGCATCCTGTGGGGCGGTTACGACGCGGTCCACCACTACGGCGGCCGGGTGCGCGCGGAGTACGACGACCGGCCGGAGACCTACGCCAAGCTCGCCGGCCACTTCTTCACCTGCTTCCCGCAGCTGGAGGGCGTCCGCTTCACCCACGCCTGGGGCGGCGCGATCGACACCTGCTCGCGCTTCTCGGCGTTCTTCGGCACCGCGCACGAGGGCAGGGTGGCGTACGCGGCGGGGTACACCGGGCTCGGCGTCGGCGCCACCCGGTTCGGCGCGGACGTGATGCTGGACCTGCTGGACGGGGAGCGCACCGAGCGGACGGAGCTGGAGATGGTCCGCAAGAAGCCACTGCCGTTCCCGCCGGAGCCGTTCGCCTGGACCGGCATCGCCCTCACCAAGTGGTCCCTGGCCCGCGCGGACGCGCACGGCGGCCGGCGCAACCTGTGGCTGCGGACGATGGACCGGCTGGGGCTGGGCTTCGACAGCTGACGCCCGCTCCTGAAGTGTGACTCAGGTCACTCCATCGGGTGCGCGGAACCCGCGTAATGCCCCGAGGCGGCCTCCCTCTCTCCTGCTGACGCGACCGCGTCGACAGGAAGAGCAGGGAGGCCTTCTTGATGACTGGGGCGAAGACGGCCGTCGAATGGCTGGCATCCGTCGCACCGGATCCCGGCGCCTGCCGCTGGGAATGGGAACGCAACCCCCTCGGGGTCGCACTGCTGCCCGCCGGCAAGGCCTGGGACGTACTGATCCTGCCCGGCCGCCTCGGCTACCCGACCCTGGACGTGCTCACCCGGGTCCTCGACCGGCCCGGCCCGGTCCTCGTCGACTTCGGCGACGACCGGGTCGGGTTCTTCGTGGCACCGGGCACCGCGGCCCGCTGGGTCGGCACCGGCATCCGCACCGCCGGGCCCGGCACCTGGATCGTCGTACCGCACCCGGGCCGGACGGCCAGGGGAGTGCGCTGGCTGGTGCCGCCGGACGGCTCGGGCACGCTGACCGACCCCGCGCTGCTGGAACTGGCGATGCACGAGGCGGCGGCAGGGCTGGTCAGGGGCGGGGACGGGGGAGGAGGGGGTGCGGACGGTTAGGGCCGGGGTGCCGGACGTTCCGGCGGGGGTGTCCGGACACCTTGACAAGCCGATTGGTCTGGACCAAGTTGAGTGCGATCCCGGAGCGGCCGCTCCGTTCCTCCAACTCCCCCGACACCGGAGGCCCTTGTGGACCGCGCCAGACCTCCCAGGCCCCTTCTCGCGCTGCTCACGGCCGTGGCTCTGGCCGTCCCCGGAGTCACCGCGCTCTCGTCGGCCGCCCGTGCGGCCGACGCGGACGTCCTGACGAACGGCGGCTTCGAGTCCGGCCTCACCGGCTGGACCTGTACGGCCGGTACGACGGTCGACTCGCCCGTGCACAGCGGGAGTTCGGCGCTCCAGGCAACCCCGGCCGGCAGCGACGACGCCCAGTGCACGCAGACGGTGACCGTCCAGCCGAACGCGACGTACACGCTCTCCGGTTACGTCCGCGGCTCCTACGTCTACCTCGGCGCGACCGGCACCGGCACCAGCGACGTCTCCACCTGGACCCAGTCCGCCCCCGACTGGCAGCAGCTGAGCACCACCTTCACCACCGGCGCCACGACCACGAAGGTGACCGTCTACACCCACGGCTGGTACGGCACCGGCGGCTACGACGCCGACGACATCTCCCTCGTCGGCCCCGGCGGCAGCGGTACCGGCACCGGACAGCCGCCCGCCGCCCCCGCGGGCCTGACCGCCGGATCCGTCACCGCGTCCTCCGTGGCCCTGTCCTGGCCGGCCGTGACCGGCGCCACGAGCTACACGGTCTACCGCGACGGGGTGAAGTCCCAGACCGTGACCGGCACTTCGGCCACCGTCACGGGGCTCTCGGCGGCAACGGCGTACAGCTTCCAGGTCACGGCGAGCAACGACGCGGGAGAGTCCGCGAAGTCGGCGGCCGTGACGGCGACGACGGGCACGGGCGGCGGTGGCGGCTCGGCGGACCTGCCGACGCACGCCCTCGTCGGCTATCTCCACTCCAGCTTCGCCAACGGCTCCGGCTACACCCGCCTCGCCGACGTCCCCGACAGCTGGGACGTCATCGACCTGGCCTTCGGCGAGCCCACCTCGCCCACCTCCGGGGACGTCCACTTCACCCGCTGCCCGGTCACCGACTGCCCGAACGCCGAGTCCGACGCCGACTTCAAGGCGGCGATCAAGGCCAAGCAGGCGGCCGGCAAGAAGGTGCTGATCTCGATCGGCGGCCAGAACGGCCAGGTCCAGCTGACCACCACGGCCGCCCGCGACGCCTTCGTCTCGTCGGTCTCGAACATCATCGACACCTGGGGCCTGGACGGACTGGACATCGACTTCGAGGGCCACTCGCTCTCCCTGGACACGAACGACACGGACTTCAAGAACCCCACGACACCCGTGATCGTGAACCTGATCTCGGCCCTGAAGACCCTGAAGGCCAAGTACGGCCCGGCGTTCGTCCTGACGATGGCCCCCGAGACCTTCTTCGTGCAGAACGGCTACCAGTACTACGGCACCGGCAAGTGGGGCGGCCAGGACCCGCGCTGCGGGGCGTACCTCCCGGTCATCCACGCCCTGCGCGACGACCTCACCCTCCTGCACGTCCAGGACTACAACTCGGGCCCGATCATGGGCCTGGACAACCAGTACCACTCCATGGGCGGCGCCGACTTCCACATCGCCATGACCGACATGCTCCTCACCGGCTTCCCGGTCGCCGGCGACCCGAACAACGTCTTCCCGCCGCTGCGCCCCGACCAGGTGGCGATCGGCATGCCGGCCTCGACCGAGGCGGGCAACGGCTACGTGGCGCCCGCCGAGGTCACGAAGACGCTGGACTGTCTGACGAAGAAGACGAACTGCGGCTCGTACCAGACCCACGGGACCTGGCCCGCGCTGCGCGGTCTGATGACGTGGTCGGTGAACTGGGACCGGTACGCGAACTGGGAGTTCCAGAAGAACTTCGACGCGTACTTCGGCTGATCACCAGGCTGAGGACGGTCAGCAGCACGGTGCACAGACACCAGCTGGCCACCACGTCCAGCGGCCAGTGGTAGCCGTGCCGGACCAGGCCGTACGACACGCCGAGGACCAGGGCCGCGCAGAGGGCGACCAGGGCGCGGCGGGCAGCCGGGGAACGCAGCCAGGGCAGCAGGAGCAGGGTCGCGGAGCCGTAGGCGACGGCCGCCGTGGCCGTGTGCCCGGAGGGGAAGTAGCCGACGGCCGGGGGCATCACGGGGGTCCCCGGCCGCGCGGTCCAGTCCTTCAGCGGGACGACGACCGCCGGGAGCAGCGCCATGAGGACGGCAGCGGCGGCGGGCGGCAGCCACCAGCGCTTCGCACCGGCGCGCCGGCCCCGCCACAGCACGAGGGCGAGGGCGATCACGAGCACCGGCACGGCGACCTGGATGTCGCCGAGGTCGGAGAGGACCTCGGAGAACGTGTCCGGACGGACGAGGGCCCGGCTGACCCGGGCGTCCAGGCGCAGCAGTGGGCCGTGCGCCACGACCTGCCAGGTGAGCAGGGCGAGGAGCACGGCCGGCAGGACCAGAAGCAGGGCGCGCAGGGCGCGCGAGGTGCTGCGGACGACGGTCGACACGGCGCCCAGCTTCGCAGACGGGGCGGGCGGCGCGGAGAAGGAGGTCGGCCGCCCCGGAACAGGGGGGGTGGTTCCGAGGCGGCCGTCCGGATCGGAACGTCGCGCGCCCCGGGGGGTTTGGGGCGGCGACCGTCCGATCGGTGAGGAGATCCCGGAGCCGTCAGGCGCCGGATGTGTGCGCGAGGGCACGACCAGGTCGAAGCTGGGGAGGCCCCGGCCTGAAATCGCCCACAGTCCCCTGTGGGCGGGGTGTATCTCTCATCTGCCTAGAACCTACGGCAGGCGGGCGCGCTTGGGCAGACGGAACAGCGTCCCGTCATCCACCTCGCACACCTTCTTCACACGGCCTGTCGTACGGCACGTCAGCAGTGCGCGCACGGGTGGCTCAGACGCGGCCGAAGGCCTGCTCGATGATGTCGAGGCCCTCGTTCAGCAGGTCCTCGCCGATGACGAGCGGGGGCAGGAAGCGCAGCACGTTGCCGTAGGTGCCGCAGGTCAGCACCAGCAGGCCCTCGGCGTGGCAGGCCTTGGCGAGCGCCGCGGTGGCCTCCGGGTTCGGCTCCTTGGTGGCCCGGTCCTTGACCAGCTCGATCGCGATCATCGCCCCGCGCCCGCGCACGTCGCCGATGACGTCGAACTTCTCGGCCATGGCGGTGAGGCGCCCCTTCATGACCTCCTCGATGCGCTTGGCCCTGCCGTTGAGGTCCAGCTCCTTCATGGTCTCGATGGCACCGAGCGCACCCGCGCAGGCGACGGGGTTGCCGCCGTACGTACCGCCGAGCCCACCGGCGTGCGCGGCGTCCATGATCTCGGCGCGGCCGGTCACGGCGGCGAGCGGAAGCCCGCCCGCGATGCCCTTGGCGGTGGTGATGAGGTCGGGAACGATGCCCTCGTCCTCACACGCGAACCACTGCCCGGTCCGGCAGAAGCCGCTCTGGATCTCGTCGGCGACGAAGACGATGCCGTTGTCGTTGGCGAACTTCACGATCTCCGGCAGGAAGCCCTTGGCCGGCTCGATGAAACCGCCCTCGCCGAGCACGGGCTCGATGATGATCGCGGCGATGTTGTCCGCACCGACCTGCTTGCTCATCTGGTCGATGGCCTGCTTGGCGGCCTCGGGACCGGCGTTCTCCGGCCCGGTCGGCCAGCGGTAGCCGTACGCCACCGGGACCCGGTACACCTCGGGCGCGAACGGCCCGAAGCCGTGCTTGTACGGCATGTTCTTGGCGGTGAGCGCCATCGTCAGGTTGGTGCGCCCGTGGTACCCGTGGTCGAACACCACGACCGCCTGCCGCTTCGTGTACGCCCGCGCGATCTTGACGGCGTTCTCGACGGCCTCGGCGCCCGAGTTGAACAGCGCGGACTTCTTGGCGTGGTCGCCCGGGGTCAGCTCGGCCAGCGCCTCCGCGACCGCCACGTAGCCCTCGTACGGGGTGACCATGAAACAGGTGTGGGTGAAGTCGGCGAGCTGGGCGGAGGCGCGCCGTACGACGGCCTCGGCGGAGGCGCCGACGCTGGTCACGGCGATGCCGGACCCGAAGTCGATGAGGCTGTTGCCGTCGACGTCCTCGATGACGCCGCCGCCGGCGCGGGTGACGAAGACCGGCAGCGTGGAGCCCACGCCCTGCGCGACCGCGGCGGTGCGGCGGGCCTGCAGCTCCTGCGACTTCGGACCGGGGATGGCGGTGACGACGCGGCGCTCCTGCGGAAGTGCGGTCATGAGGGCTCCTGATGATCTTGCGTACGGGCGTGGTGTCCGGTGTCCCGAACGGTCCGGGGCCGTGCGTTTTCGGCCGCTTACATGTCTTTCTTCGCAGGCTAGGGCCGGGAACGGGGGGTGGGCATGCTCCATGTGGGCGTTGTCGGCGCGATTCCTTGTCCGCGTTGGACATAGCCGTTCGCCCGCATTCCACCCGCCCGCCCGGCCCTGTCGGCCCCGTAATCGGTGAACTCCCCCTGCGGGGGCGTTAGATTGGCTCGCTGACGGTGGACGGAACGGCTGGTCAGGGGGCAAGGGCGATGGACAGCGACGGCACACGCGACGCACGCGGCACGCATGCGCACCCGGTACCACGCCCGGCTACGCCGTTGGAGGGAGGGGTACCGCCGATGCCCGCGGTGCCACCTGGTGTTCCGCCCAAGCCCGACGGGCCGGCGTTCCTGACCTGGCTGCGCACTCCTCGTCCGGAAGCCTCCGCCGGCGTCTGGCGCTTCGGATACCGGCCCCGCTCCCAGGAGGCCGCCGGCCGGGTCTCCGACCGGGCGCTGCTGACGGGAGCCGTCGGCGCGCTCGTCGCCGCCCTGCTCGTGTGGTCGCTGTGGAACAACAACCTGGTACCCCACAAGCGGGTCCTGCTGGAGCTGGTCACACCGTCCGACTGGTGGGCTGGTCTCCACCCGCCCCGTGCGGCGCTCACCGCCGGAGCCGTCTACGACAGCCTTTTCGCCACCCTCGTCCTCTACTACTTCGCACGCGTGGGCAACTGGAAGGAAGTCCTCCAGCGGTACGTGACGGAACACCGTCAGCCGTCGCGCGCCCTGCGCGCCGCCGTCCTCGGGGGGCTCATCGCCTGGCTGATTGCCTGGCGCGGGCTGCTGCCGTACTACACGCTCGCTACGGGGCTGACACCGTACGACTGGCTCTTCCCGCCCGGGGATCCTCACGCCACGATCGACCGGCTCAACATCCTGAAGACCGTGCTCATGGTGCTGATCCTCGTGCCGTTCGCGGTGGTGGGGGACTGGCTGGGGCTGCTCCGTAGTGTGCAGGGCACCCGCACCGCCACCGCGAACGGCCAGCCGGCGGGGCCCGCCACCGGTACGGACTGGCCCGAGCTGCTTGCCCACGGTCAGAACGGGCTGGCCGAGCGGCTGGCCGACGAGGGGCGCGCGGGGCGCATGAACGACGTGGACTGTGCGCGGATCCGCCGGGCCTGGAGCTCCGTGCTGGCCGACCCGGCCCGCCTCGACGCGTTCTCCTCGGCCGTGCTCCGCGACGGCGCCCGAGCCTGCCTGCACCCCTCCGGACAGCGGGACCTTCCGGTCCGTACGGCCACCCACGACCTGCTGACCTCGCAGGTGCGCATCGGCCGGTACGCCGACGTCGAGCGCACGCCGTCCGGCCACCGTGCCGCGGGCGCGGCCGTGGACCCCGCGACGCTGGGCACGTCGCTTCTGGCGGTCGGCCCGCCCGGCTCGGGCAAGACCGACCGCCTGGTGCGGCCCGTCGCCGAGTCCCTCGGGCTCCAGGCCCTCGCCGGGCAGGCGGCGCTCGTCATGGTGTGTGCCGCCGGAACGGCCATGGGGGCAGATCAGGCGTATGACGTCGTGATCAAGCCGGGGGACCGGACGTCGAAGTACGACCTCGATCTCTACGGCGGCACGGATGATCCCGACGAAGCGGCCACGCTCCTCGCCGACGTCCTCGCCGGAGACTGGGCCGAGCTCGACCTGCGGCGTGCCGGGACCGTGCTGGCCCAGCTTCTGGGGCCCTTCCGGGCCGCTCACGGCCGGTTCCCGTCCGTACCCGAACTGCGGGGCCTGCTGGACGGCGAGCCGTCGGTGCTGGACCGGCTGAAGCAGATGCTCGACCCGGACACACACTCCTCACAGCGCCGGGAACTTGACGCGCGGGTGCGCCAGGCAGGGGTCCCGGGAGACCCCGGGATAATGCTCGCCGACCGGCTCGGCTGTCTGGACCGCCCGGTTTTTGCCGGATTCTTCGACACCTCCGCCGATGCCCGGCCGTTCACTCTGCGCTCTCTTGACCACCCGCTGCGGGTGCGGATCGACCTGCCGGAACGGGCCCACCCGGAAGCGGCCCAACTGCTGGCCCGGCTGCTCCTCGCCCAGTTCGCGGCGAGCATGGCCACACGCCCCGACCGGTCCCTGTTCGCCTGCCTCGTGCTGGACGACGCGACGCACGCGATCACCGCCGGTTCGGTGCGTGCCCTGCGCAGGCTGCGGGAGTGTCATGCCGGTGTGGTCCTGAGCCTGCGGGCTCTCGCCGATGTGCCGGAGCACCTGAGGCAGCCCCTGATCGCGGCCGTCGGCTGCCACGCGGCCTTCCCGGGCATCACCACCCTGGAGGGTGCCCTGTTCGCGCAGGCGTGGGGCACGGAGTGGGTGGAGACGAAGGAGGTCGCCAAACACACGGTCTACGCGAACCAGCCGCTGACCCGGGTGCTCCACGCGGTGCGCAAACTCGGCACGGGCAAGCCGGTGACCACGGACGCCGTCACCGTCCGCCAGGTCGAGCGGGAGCGGTGGTCGGCCTCGGAGTTGGCGCACGGGGTGCCCGCGGGGCATGCCGTGTTGTCGTTGACCAGTGTGCGGGGGGAGCACGCGCCGCCGCTGCTCGTGGATCTGCGGGGGTGAGGGGGCGGCGCGGGCTCGTACGGTGAGGCAGAATCGGGGTGGGCCGTTCATACGCGGCGGCCAAAAGATCGCCGAGACCGCCGAGATCGCCGAGACCGGTGGATGCCCCCTCACCGTGAAGGACCCATGCCCCCCACGCTCGCCTCGCTCGTCCACCACTCCGCGCTCAAGCTGACGGTGCGCGCGGGCGAGGACCACCTCGACGTGCCCGTCCGCTGGGCGCACGTGAGCGAGCTGGCCGACCCCGTGCCGTACATGGAGGGCGGCGAGCTGCTGCTGATCACCGCCCTCAAGCTGGACGCGGAGGATCCGCAGATCATGCGGCGCTATGTGAAGCGGCTGGTGGGGGCCGGTGTCGTGGGGCTCGGGTTCGCCGTCGGGGTGAACTACGAGGAGATTCCCGAGGCGCTCGTCGACGCCGCGCGCGAGGAGGGGCTGCCGCTGCTGGAGGTGCCGCGGCGCACACCCTTCCTCGCCATCAGCAAGGCCGTCTCCGCCGCCATCGCCGCCGACCAGTACCGTGCCGTCACGGCGGGGTTCGCCGCACAGCGCGAGCTGACCAAGCAGACGCTCAACGCCGGCCCCGAGGGGCTGCTCGGGGCGCTCGCCGCGCAGGTCGACGGGTGGGCGGCCCTGTACGACGCCTCGGGCGCCGTCGTCGCCGCCGCGCCCGAGTGGGCGGGACGGCGGGCCGCGCGGCTGACCGCCGAGGTGGAACGGCTGCGGGAGCGGCCCGCGCCCGCGTCGTCCGTGGTGGGCGGACCCGAGCACGAGGACCGGGTCGAGCTGCACTCCCTCGGCACGGGGCGCCGGCCGCGCGCCGCGCTCGCCGTCGGTACCGCCGCCGCCCTCGGCACCGCCGAGCGCTACGCCGTGCACTCCGCCATCGCGCTGCTCACCCTCACCACCGAACGCTCCCGCTCCCTGCACGCGGCCGAACAGCGCGTCGGCGCGGCCGTGCTGCGCATGCTGCTCGCCGGGGAGCCCGACCACGCCCGGGCCGTCGCCGGAGACCTGTACGGCGGACTCCTCGACGCGCCGTTCCGGATGATCGTCGCCGAGTCCGCGTCCGGTGCGGCGGCACGGGCGCAGGCGGATGCCCCCGGCCGCACCGCCGTCGTCGCCGACAGCGGTGGGGATCCCCTGGGCGGGCTCGCGGAGAGCGTGGAGTCCGCCGCCGCCCGCTCCGGCGAGGCCGTGCTGGTCGTGCCCGAGGGGGAGCGGCTGGTGGTGCTGGCCGCCGACGCGGGCGCGGCCGTGGCCGCCTGCACCCGGTACGCGGCGGCGCTGGAGGCCGCGCGGGCGGCGCCGGAGCGTACCGGGGGCGACGAGGCGGAGCTGGTCGTGGGTCTGTCGGCACCGGCCGGGCCGATCGCCGCGGCGGCGGCCTACAAGCAGGCCGAGCAGGCGCTGTCGGTGGCCCGGCGGCGCGGCCGGGTGCTGGTCGAGCACGAGCGGCTGGCCGCCGGGTCGGTGCTGCCGCTGCTGGCCGACGACGCGGTGAAGGCGTTCGCCGACGGGCTGCTGCGGGCGCTGCACGAGCACGACGCGACCGGCCGCGGCGATCTCGTCGCCTCGCTGCGGGCCTGGCTGTCGCGGCACGGACAGTGGGACGCCGCCGCCGCGGACCTCGGTGTGCACCGGCACACGCTGCGGTACCGGATGCGCCGGGTCGAGGAGATCCTCGGGCGGTCCCTGGACGATCCGGACGTACGCATGGAGCTGTGGCTCGCCCTGAAGGCGACCTCGGCGGAGTGAGCGGTGGCGCGCGACCCGCCACCTCACCTCGCCAATACGGCGTACCCACCGCCCCGACTGCTACGAGTCGGACAAGCGACCGCCGGACGCCCCAGCCCTACCGTGGAGCACGAAAGCAGCACACCTCCAACGCGGAAGGGCCGGGACTCGCACTATGACTTCCACCCACGCCTTCTGGCTCGCCGGCCGCCAGGTCACCGGCGAGGACACCCTCGACGTCACCTCCCCGTGGGACGGCCGGCTCGTCGGCAAGGTCGCCGTGCCGAGCGACGCCCAGGTCGAGGAGGCCGTGGCCGCCGCGTACGCCGTGCGGGACGAGTTCGCCGCCACCCCGGCCCACGTGCGCGCCGCCGCCCTCGACCACGTCAGCAAGCGGCTGGCCGAGCGCACCGAGGAGATCGCCCAGCTGATCTCCGCCGAGAACGGCAAGCCCATCAAGTGGGCCCGAGGGGAAGTCGGCCGTGCCGTCTCCGTGTTCCGGTTCGCGGCCGAGGAGGCCCGGCGGTTCAACGGCGGCGAGGCCCAGCGGCTCGACACCGACGCCGGCGGCCAGGGCCGCCTCGCGCTGACCCGCCGCTTCCCGAAGGGCGTCGTGCTCGGCATCGCGCCGTTCAACTTCCCGCTGAACCTGTGCGCCCACAAGATCGCCCCGGCGATCGCGGCCGGTGCGCCGATCATCCTGAAGCCGGCGCCCGCCACCCCGCTCTCCGGCCTGCTCATCGGTGACCTGCTCGCCGAGACCGAGGGCCTGCCGGCCGGTTCGTGGTCGATCCTGCCGGTCGCCAACGACAAGATGCCCGCCCTCGTCCAGGACGAGCGCCTGCCGGTCATCTCCTTCACCGGTTCCGAGAAGGTCGGCTACGCGATCATGGACTCGGTGCCGCGCAAGCACTGCACGCTGGAGCTGGGCGGCAACGGCGCCGCGGTCGTCCTCGGCGACTACGCCTCCGACGCCGACCTGGACTGGGCCGCGACCCGCATCGCGACCTTCTCCAACTACCAGGGCGGCCAGTCCTGCATCTCCGTGCAGCGCGTGATCGCCGACGCGTCGGTCTACGACCGGCTGCTGCCGCGTATCGTCGCCGCCGTCGAGGCGCAGAACACCGGTGACCCGAGCGACGCCGCGACCGACGTCGGCCCGCTGGTCAGCGAGGACGCGGCCAAGCGTGTCGAGTCCTGGGTGGCGGAGGCGGTCGAGGCCGGTGCCCAGCTGCTCACCGGCGGCAAGCGCGACGGCGCCGCCTACGCGCCGACCGTGCTCACCGACCTCCCGGCCGGCACCACCCTCGCCCGCGAGGAGGTCTTCGGACCGGTCCTCAGCGTGCAGAAGGTGGACGGCGAGGCCGAGGCGTTCGCCGCGGTCAACGACTCCAAGTACGGCCTCCAGGCGGGCGTGTTCACCCGTGACCTCCAGGCCGCCTTCCGCGCCCACCGCGCCCTTGAGGTCGGCGGCGTGGTGATCGGCGACGTCCCGTCCTACCGCGCCGACCAGATGCCGTACGGCGGCGCCAAGCAGTCCGGCGTGGGCCGCGAGGGTGTCAAGTTCGCGATGGAGGACTACACATACGAGCGCGTGCTGGTCCTCACCGGTCTCGCGCTCTGACCTGCCACGGACAGGTCGGACTGGACGGCCGCGGCCCACTGTGCGGGGGTCGCGGCCGTTCGCGTGCGCGGGGAACGGCCGTTCGTGTTCCCGCTGAATGATGTGCTCCGGTAAAGGATTTGGCATAAGCGGGTCAATTATCTTGTTCTGTGCATGACTCACCCGTGGGGTTCCGTGTCGACTTAGGCGACCGATCTACGTCCGACTTCGGACCACTCAGGGGAACACATGCACATAGCCCGTACCGGGCGCGGCCTCGCCGCCACCGCCGCCACCGCCGCACTGGTCGCCGCAGGCCTGGCGACCGTCTCCTCGGCCGGCGCCACCGCCGCCGCGCCCGCCGGCGTACCGCACACCTTCGCGCAGCCGGCCATCGCGGGGCACACCCTCGCTCGCGACGTCGCGAGCCCCCTCCCCATCGCGCAGTGCCAGGCCAAGTGGCACATCAACTGCTACAACCCGCTCCAGTACAGAACCGCGTACAACCTCAACGCGCTGTACAAGAAGGGCATCACGGGCAAGGGGCGCACGATCGTCATCGTGGACTCGTTCGGCTCGCCGACGATCCAGCACGATCTCGACGTGTACAGCAAGCAGTTCGGGATGAAGAGCGCCAAGGTCAACGTGGTCAAGTGGGGCAAGGTGCCCCCGTTCGACCCGAAGAACTCCGACATGACCGGCTGGGCCGGCGAGACCACGCTCGACGTGGAGATGGCGCACGCCGTCGCGCCGGACGCCAGGATCGTGCTGGTGGAGACGGCCGTCGCCGAGACCGAGGGCACCACCGGTCTGCCGGAGATGATGGACGCCGAGAAGTACATGATCGACCACGGGGTCGGCGACGTCATCAGCCAGAGCTTCGGCGCCACCGAGAACACCTTCCCGGGCTTCGACAAGGGCGACTTCTCCAGCATCAAGAAGCTGCGGTACGCCTTCGAGGACGCCGCCCGCAAGCACGTGACCGTCCTCGCCTCCTCCGGCGACGGCGGCGCGACCGACGCCACCGCGGACGGCAAGGGCTACTACAAGTACCGCGTCAACTCCTGGCCCTCCTCGGACCCGTTGGTGACCTCCATCGGCGGTACCCAGCTCCACCTGAACGACAAGGGCACGCGCGTCAAGCCGGACAGCGTCTACAACGACAACGGCGCGGGCGGCGGCGGCCAGTCGCACGTGTTCACCCGCCCGGCCTTCCAGAACGGCGTGCGGAACGTCGTCGGCACCCGCCGCGGCACCCCGGACATCTCGATGGCCGCCGCGGTCAACGGCGGTGCCTGGACCTACTCCAGCTACGACCCGACCGCCACCGGCTGGGACGTCGCGGGCGGCACCAGCGAGGCGAGCCCCCTGTTCTCGGGCATCGTCGCCCTCGCCGACCAGGCGGGCGGCCACCGCGTGGGCGACATCAACCAGGCCCTCTACACCCTCATGGGTCGCAAGGGCTCCGGCGTCGTCGACGTCAACGACGGCACCGACAACAGCTACCAGGGCGTCAAGGGCTACAAGGCCGTCGACGGCTACGACATGGCCACGGGTGTGGGCACGCTGAACGCCCTGACCTTCGTGCCGGCCCTCGCGCGCGCGAGCCGCGGCTGACATTCGTCCTGAGCAGGTGAAGGGGCCCGGCACCGCTGCCTTTCGGTGCCGGGCCCCTTCACTGTCGTCGGTCTCCTCCGGACCCTCAGCCGGAGAAGCCGACGTGCGCGAGCCGCAGCGGGCCGCGCAGCCTGAGACGGACGTCGTGCACGCCCTCGGCGACGAGCCCGGCGCCGAGCGTGGTGTAGGCGTACGGGCCGTCGGTGGGGGTGTCGAGCCGCAGGGCCGCGAGCACCGGGCCGCCGTCCAGGGAGAGTTCCAGGACGCCCTCGCCCGCGAGCTGTGCGGTCACCTCGGTCGCGCCCGGGCCGAAGTCGCAGGCACGGTAGACCAGTTCGCCCGTCCCGCCGTGCGCCGCGGTCACCGCGTCGCCCGCCGTCCGGGTCCGGTCCACGATCGCGATGCCCGACTGCTCGTCGAAGTCCGCGCCCGCGAGGCCCCGCCGGACCACCGGACGCGGGGCCGGCGGGGCGCCGTCCACGTGCACGGTCGTGCGCAGCCGGATGTCCTCGCTGGACGCGCCGACCAGCAGGTCGTACGGCCCGGTCTCCAGGCGCGGGCCGCCGAGCGCCACGTCCCAGAACTCCAGCGCGGACAGCGGCACTTCGAAGGTCACCTCGGCCCGCTCGCCGGGCGCGAGACCGAGCCGGCGGTGGGCCAGCAGCTCCCGGCGCGGGCGGGGCACCGACGGGTCCGCGGCCCGCCCGTAGAGCTGGACCACCTCGTCCGCCGCCCGGTCCCCGGTGTTCGTCACCGTGCAGCGGACGCGGAGCGCGCTGCCCGCGACAGTCGCCGCGAGATCGCCGTAGCCGAAGGACGCGTACGACAGGCCGTGGCCGAAGGGGAACAGCGGGAGGCCGTCGAAGTAGAGGTAGGTCTGGCGGCCGCCGATCACGTCGTAGTCCAGCAGGCCGGGCAGGTCGGCGTCGGCGGCGTACCAGGTCTGCGGGAGCCGGCCCGCCGGGGAGACGTCGCCGGCCAGGACGCGGGCCAGGGCGGTGCCCGCCGCCTGGCCGCCGTGCGCGGTCCACACGACGGCCGGGAGCCGCGCCACGTCGACCGCGTACGGGTAGGCCGAGGTCAGGACGAGTACCGTGCGCGGGTTCGCGGCGCGGGCCGCGTGCAGCAACCGCCGCTGGTGTGCGGGCAGTTCGAGGGTCGTACGGTCCTCGGTCTCGCGGCCGTTGACGTGCGGGTCGTTGCCCGCGACCACGAGCACCACCTCCGCCTGCTCGGCCGCCCGGACCACGGCCTCCTCGCCCCGCTCGACCGTGATCACCTCGAAGACGTCGCCGGAGCCCTCGGCGTCGGCAACCTTCACGCCGTCGGCGGCGACCTGGACATGGCGACCCGTGCCCAGATGCCTGAGGAGGTGACCGTTGTGGTGCGGTTCGAGGCGGAACGTCTCCTGGACCACCCAGCCGCCGGGCTGGTCGGCGGAGGCGCGGACGTAGCCGTCGTCGGCCACCGACAGATACCGGCCGTCCGGCGCGCGCAGGGTCAGCACGCCCTCACCCCAGTCCACCAGCGCGAACTCGGTGCCGGCCGGGTCCGTGGTGAGCGGCGGCAGATCGGTGCGGCCGGCCAGCAGCGCCGGGTCGAGGGCGCCCTCGGCGCCCCGCGCCTCGGCTGGCGCGTCCGTGGGCGCCACGTGCAGGAACGCCCCGGCGGCGGTGCGCAGCCGGACCCGGTCCACGCCCTCGGCGAACTCCACGCGCGCGGCGCCGAACCGCTCGTACAGGCCCTCCAGCGGGGTGGAGCGGTGCAGGAGGCTGCCGCTGTACCAGTCCAGCTTGCACTCGTCGGCGAGCAGGCCGACCACCGCGATCCGGGTGTCGGGCGCGAGCGGCAGCAGGTCCTCGTCGTTCTTCAGCAGCACGACCGCCTGCTCGGCGGCCTCCCGCGCGAGCTCCCGGTGCGCCGGGGTGTCGAACTCGCCGGTGCCCGCGTGCGGGTCGTACGCCGGGTCGAACTCGCCGAGCCGGAAGCGCACGGAGAGCTGGCGGCGTACGGCGGTGTCGATGTCCGCCTCGGTCAACAGGCCCTTCTCATAAGCCCTTTCGAGGCGTCCGGTGATCTGCGAGCCGTCCGTGCCGTGGTCGGTGAAGCTGTCCACGCCGGCCAGCAGGGCGGCCGCGACGGCCTCCTCGTGGGTGTCGAAGTAGTGCTCGGCGTCGACCAGGTTGGAGGGTGCGCCCGCGTCCGAGCAGACCAGCAGCTCCTCCTCGGTCCAGGTGCGCAGGGGGTCGCGCAGATACGGGGAGACGTGGTTGGGGCGGCCGTTGACCAGGTTGTACGCGGGCATCACCCCGGCCACCGCGCCCGCCTCGACCGTCTCGCGGAAGGCGCGCAGATCGTACTCGTGCAGCACACGCGGGCGGACGGAGGCGGAACAGGTGGCCCGGTCCGTCTCGTTGTTGTGGGCCAGCCAGTGCTTCAGGACGGGTGCGGTGCGCCAGTACAGCGGATGGCCGCCGCGCAGGCCCTGCGTGTACGCCGTGGCGATCGCCGAGGTCAGCTTCGGGTCCTCGGAGTAGCCCTCCTCGTTGCGGCCCCACAGCGGGTGGCGCAGCAGATTGACCGTCGGCGCCCAGACGTTGAGGCCGACCCGCTCGTCCCGCGCCCGCATCGCGCGGACCTCCCGGGACACCGCCTCGCCGACCCGCCGCACCAGCTCCGGGTTCCAGGTCGCGCCGAGCCCGACGGCCTGCGGGAACACCGTCGCCGGGCCCATCCAGGCAACCCCGTGCAGTGCCTCCTGGCCGGTGCGGAACGCGGCGATGCCGAGGCGCTCGACGGCCGGCGCGAACTGGTGCAGGAAGGAGATCTTCTCGGCCAGGGTGAGCCGCGCCAGCAGATCGTCGATGCGCTTCGCGAAGGGCAGATGCGGATCGCGGAACGGCGGGGCGGACGGCGGGTCAACGGTCACGGGCGGTTCCCCTTGCGAATGGAGCGGTGAGATGCTTTCGAAGCGCTTCGATGCTCGGACGGGAGAGGCCGGGGTGTCAAGGTGCCGTGTCTGATCAACACTCGTATACGGCCAAGTCTGCACGGGGTGTTGGCGCTCGGGCAAGGGCCCGGCGCATCGCGGAAATCTTGGGAGCGACCCTTGTGCGCCCCCATGTGTTCACTTAACCTCGCAGCAACATCGAAGCGCTTCGACTGACCTCGAAGGATTGATGCAATGACGCCGAACGCCGCCTCCGCCTCCTCCGCGCCCGGCCGGAGAGAATCTCCCAGCCGGCGGAGCTTCCTCGCCTCCACCGCGGTCGCCGCCGCGGTGGTCGCCGGAGGCATGCCGCTGCTCAGCGCCTGCGGGGCGTCGGACAGCGGGTCCGGCGGCGGCACCTCCGGCGGCAAGGGCGACCGGAAACTGCTGCCCACCTACGTCGCGAACACCGTGGTGACCCCGGACATCCCCGCGAAGAACGGCTCGGCGATCGGCTTCACCGGCAAGACCGACCTGGCGGCCCTGAAGACCTCGGTGCCCAAGAAGCTCGGCAAGGGCGGCAAGGTCACGATCATGTCGCCGTTCTGGGGCTCCCCGCCCAAGGGCGACAACGCCTACTACCGGGCGATGAACGACATGACCGGCGTCGACGTCGTCTGGCAGAACCAGGACGGCAACACCTACGACCAGAAGCTCGGCGCCGTCCTCGCCTCCAGCGACGTCCCCGACGTCGTGGTCGTCCCGAGCTGGAACATGGGCGGCAAGATACCCACCGCCATCATCAACAAGTTCGCCGACCTCGGCCCCTACCTCTCCGGCGACAAGGTCAAGGACTACCCGAACCTCGCCGCGATCCCGACCGACGCCTGGCGGCGCTGCATCATCGGCGGCAAACTGCGCGGCCTGCCGCAGCCCGCCCCGTACGTCACCGGCATCGTGCCCCTCTACCGCAAGGACATCTTCGACAAGCAGGGGTATCAAGTACCGCGCTCGGCGGACGAGTTCACGGCCCTGTGCAAGGAGATCACCAACGCCAGGGCCAAGCGCTGGGCGTGCACGGACATGAAGTGGACCGCGTTCCAGATGTTCGGCGTGCTCTCCGGCAGCGAGAAGCCGCTCGGCTGGAACCTCGTCGACGGAAAGATGATCAACCGCATCGAGACCGAGGAGTACCTCGAAGCGCTGGAGTGGACCCGCAAGCTCTTCGCCGCCGGATACGTCCACCCCGACTCCCTGATGGGCAAGAACGCCCCCGACCCGGGCCCCAAGTTCGCGGCCGGCGAGTTCCTGATCTACCCCAACAACATCAGCCAGTGGTGGAGCCGCACCGCCGAACAGGCCGCCCAGAACCCGTCGTACAGGATCTGGGGCATGGACATCTTCGGCCACGACGGCGGCGATCCGCACCTGTGGGCCGAACAACCCGCCGGCATCTTCGCCTTCGTCAACAAGAAGGCCTCGGAGTCCGTGATCCGCGACGCGCTGGCCGTCGCCGACGTCACCGCCGCGCCGTACGGCACCAAGGAGTACATGGCCACCAACTACGGTGTCCAGGGCGCCGATTACACGGTCAGGAACGGCGTTCCCGTCAAGACCACCCAGGGCAACAACGAGGTGCTCAACGCCTACGTCATGGTCGCGAGCCCCGCCGCCACCATCGCCCACCCCGACTTCCCCGACGTCGCCAAGGCCCAGGTCGAGTGGCAGCAGCGGATGGGCGCCTTCACCAGGAAGTCCAGCTTCTACGGCCAGATGATCACCGAGCCGTCCCGCTACACCGACCTCGGCAACGACTTCGAGCAGCTGGAGGACGACATCACCCGCGGCCGCAAGAAGATCAGCGACATGCAGCAGGCCGTCTCCGACTGGAAGAGCAAGGGCGGGGACAAGCTGCGCGACTGGTACAAGAAGCTGCTCGACGAGAACGGCACGGCGGCCGGCTGAGGCGAGGCACGAGGCGAGGAGACGGCCGTGTCCCACAGCACGGAGCCTCGGAGCAGGGCCGGGGCGGACGACAGCGCGGGCAGGACCCGCGAGGAGGCGGTGGACGGGGAGGAGGCGGTGGACGGGAAGAGGAAAGCGAGCGGGAAGAGGACGGTGAGCGGGAAGCCGAGCCTGCGCCGCAGATTCGGACGTGACCGCGTCCTGCTGCTGATGACACTGCCCGCGGTCCTGCTGATCCTGGTCTTCAACTACCTGCCGATCCTCGGCAACATCGTCGCCTTCCAGGACTACAACCCCTACGTCAGCGACAACGGCATCGTCTCGATGCTGCACAGCGCCTGGGTGAGTCTCGACAACTTCCGGCAGATCTTCGCGGACTCGGCCTTCTGGAGCGCCGTCAAGAACACCCTGGTCCTGTTCGTCCTCCAGCTCGTGCTGTTCTTCCCGGTGCCGATCCTGCTCGCGCTGCTCATCAACAGTGTGGTCAGACCGCGCGTGAGAGCCTTCGCCCAGGCCGTGCTCTACCTCCCGCACTTCTTCTCGTGGGTGCTGGTCATCGCCGTCTTCCAGCAGCTCTTCGGCGGCGCGGGCGTGTTGTCGCAGCTGCTGCGCCGGCACGGCTACAACGGGCTGGACATCATGACCAACCCGTCCACCTTCAAGTTCCTCGTCACGGCCGAGGGGATCTGGAAGGACGCGGGCTGGGGAATCATCATCTTCCTCGCCGCACTGGCCTCGGTCAGCCCCGATCTGTACGAGGCCGCGGCGATGGACGGCGCCGGCCGCCGGCGCCGCATGTGGCACGTCACGCTGCCCGCACTGCGACCGGTGATCGCACTGCTGCTGGTGCTGCGGGTCGGCGACGCCCTGACCGTCGGCTTCGAGCAGATCCTGCTGCAACGCGACGCCGTCGGACCCGGCGCGGCGGAGGTCCTCGACACCTTCGTCTGGTGGAACGGCGTCCGCAACCAGGACTTCGGCTACGCGGCCGCCGCCGGTCTGATCAAGGGCGTGGTCAGCCTCGGCCTGGTCCTCGCCGCGAACAAGGTGGCCCATCTCATGGGCGAGCAGGGGGTGTACAAGAAGTGACCGCCGTCATCGACAGCCCGCCGGTCCCGGAGCGGCCGCCGTCCCGCTGGGCAGCGCCGCCCCGCCCGGTGTGGGAGGAGGAACCGGGCAGGGCCGGTCTCGCCGGCAAGGGCCTGGTCCTGACCCTGGCCTGCCTCGGCATCCTCTTCCCGCTCTGGATCGTGATCGTCACCAGCCTGTCGTCCCGCAGGACGATCGACCGGGCGGGCGGACTGGTGATCATCCCGAAGGGCGTCACGTTCGTCGCGTACAAGGAACTGCTGAGCGGCGGCCAGGTCACCCGGGCCGCGGTCATCAGCGTCCTGGTCACGCTGGTCGGCACGCTGTTCTCGATGGCCGTGTCGGTCCTGTGCGCCTACGGCCTCTCGCGCATCGGCACCCTCGGGCACCGCTGGCTCCTCATGTTCCTGCTGGCCACGATGTTCTTCAGCGCGGGCCTGATCCCGACGTACCTGCTGGTCCAGTCCCTGGGTCTGATGAACAGCTACCTGGCCCTCATCCTCCCGAGCGCGGTGAGCGTCTTCAACATCCTTGTCCTGCGCGGGTTCTTCATGGGCATCTCGCAGGAGCTGATCGACAGCGCGCGCATCGACGGGGCCGGGGACTTCCGGATCCTGTGGCAGATCGTCATGCCCCTGTCGCGCGCGGTCCTCGCCGTCATCACCCTCTTCTACGCGGTGGGCTACTGGAGCGCCTGGTTCAACGCGTCCCTGTACCTCAACGACCAGGACAAGATGCCGCTCCAGAACGTCATGATCCAGCTGGTGCAGAAGCAGCAGGCCCCGGTGGGGCTGGGGCAGGCCATCAAGACGGGCGAACTGTCCGGGCTGGCCGTACAGATGGCCGTGATGGTCATGGCCCTGCTGCCGGTGACGGTCCTGTCGCCGTTCGTCCAGAAGCACTTCAAGAAGGGGATGCTGACGGGAGCGGTCAAGGGGTGACCCGAGCCTTCAGGCGCTCACCTGCCCGGCCTGCGGAGTCGTGCCTCCCCCAGTGCCTAAAGGGCCTGGGAGGTGCCCCCAGGGCGGCACCCCGCGAGCGCGGGCGAGCGACCCCACCCCCGCCCGGCGGCAACTCCGTCCACCCACGCCCTCAGAGGTCCCCCCATGCCCACCCCCACCCGCAGAACCGTCCTCACCGGCACCGCGGCCACCGCGGCCCTCCTCACCCTTCCCGCCAGAGCCACCGCGGCCGAAGCCGTCGCCGAAACCACCCCCGAGGCCTCGCGGAGCTACCGCTGGCGCAACGCGGTGACCGGCGGGGAGCCGGTCACCGGGTTCGTCACCCTCGACCGGTACGGAGTGGCGGTGCTGCGGCCATGAGCGACGCATCCGCACCCGCACCCGTGCACGGGACCTGGGAGCCCGCCCCGGCGGAGCGCTGGGAGGACGCCTTCCTGAGCGGGAACGGCCGGCACGGCATCCTTGTGTTCGGTGATCCGAACGACGAACGGGTCATCGTCACCCAGCACACCCTGGTCCGGCCGAACGGCGGCGAACACGCCCGCCCGCCCCGGCTCGCCGATCAACTCGCCGCGCTCCAGGACCGGTTGCTCGACGGAGACCTCACCGCCGCAGAGAGCTTCACCGACGGCCGCCCGCTCCAGTGGGTCCAGCCCTTCCATCCCGCCTTCCAGATACGGCTCGGCAGACCCGGCGACAGCCGGAGCGGATACCGGCGGACCGCCGACTTCACCACCGGCGAGGTCACCGCCGTCTGCGCCGACTTCCGCAGCCGGGCGTTCGTCTCCCGCGCGGACGACGTGATCGTGCACGAGATCGCGGCGGGCGACCTCGACATCCGCCTCGACCACCGGCTGCCCGGCGCCCCGGCCGGGCTCCGGGTCGGCCACGGCGCCCTGCTCACTCCCGAGGGCGCCCTGCTGAGCCTGCGCGCCCGCTACCCCGGCGGCGACCGCGCCTACACCGGCGTGACCCTCGTCGTCGCCGGCGGCGCCGAACTCCAGCCGCCGGGCGTCCGCGTCACCGGCGCCCGCCCGGTGCTGCTGCTCACCCGCGTCCTGCGGCACACCGGCGAGGCCGACGTCGTCGCCGAGGCCGGGCTGCTCCGGAACCTGGTGTCCGGCACCGAGCGGCCGTACGAGGAACTGCTCGCCCGGCACCTGGAGTCGCACCGCACCGCCTACCGGCGGGTCGGCCTCGACCTCGGCGCCGACCCCGCCGAGCGCGCACTGCCCGGCTCGGAGCTGCTGCGGCGCCCCGGCAGCCCCGCCCTGCTGGAACGGCTCTTCGCCGCCGGCCGCTATCACCTGCTCTCCAGCAGCGGCCTGCTGCCGCCCCGGCTCACCGGCCTGTGGACCGGCGACTGGGACACCGCCTGGTCCGGGGCGTTCACCACCAACGCCAACCTCAACCTCCAGACCGCCTCCGCACCGGCCGCGGCCCTCCCCGAAGTGACCGACGCGCTCGCGGAACTGATCCACCGCCAGCTCGGCGACTGGCGCGAGAACGCCCGCGCGATCTTCGGCGCCCGGGGCGTGGTCGCGCCCACCCACACCGACGGCGAGTCGGGGCGGACGTACCACTTCGACCGCGCGTACCCCCACCAGCTGTGGACGGCCGGTGCCGACTGGCTGCTCAAGCCGCTCGTCGACCACGACGAGACCCGGGGCGAGCGGGATCCGCGCACGGGCGCCGTCCTCGCCGAGGTCGCCTCCTTCTACGAGGACTTCCTCACCCGCACCGACGCGCGCGGCCGGCTCGTCGTCGTGCCCTCCTACTCGCCCGAGAACCGGCCCGCGAACGCGAGTTGGGGCGCCCTCAACGCCGCCATGGATCTGTCCGCCGCCCGGCACGCCCTGCTCACCGCCGCCCGCTACTACCCCGAACGGGCAGCGAAATGGCGCGAGTTGGCGAAGCGGTTGCCGCCGCACCGGGTCAACTCCGACGGCGCGCTCGCCGAATGGGCCTGGCCCGGTCTGGACGACACCTACGACCACCGGCACCTCAGTCACCTCTACGGCGTCTGGCCGCTCGACGAGATCAATCCCTACGACACCCCCGGCCTGGCCGCCGCCGCCCACCGCGCCCTCGCCCTGCGCGGCGCCGAGAACCACTCGGCGCACGGCCATCTGCACCACGCCCTGATCGCGGCACGGCTGCGGGACGCCGGCCGGGCCGAGGACGCCCTGCGCGAGGTCCTCGGCGGCGATTTCTTCCACGCCTCGCTGATGAGCGCCCACTACCCCGACCGGGACGTCTACAACGCGGACGCCGCGCACACCCTGCCCGGCGTCCTGATCGAGATGCTCGTCCAGTCCACCCCCGGCCGGCTGGTCCTGCTGCCCGCCGTCCCGGACAGCTGCCCGGCCGGCGAACTCCGGGGCGT
Source organism: Streptomyces sp. NPDC055966 (assembly GCF_042269865.1). NCBI lineage: Bacteria > Bacillati > Actinomycetota > Actinomycetes > Kitasatosporales > Streptomycetaceae > Streptomyces > Streptomyces sp. NPDC055966. The sequence goes on along the minus strand of NZ_JBHJYK010000010.1, from coordinate 80,260 downwards.
GCGCACCCGGTTCGGTGCCGAACTCGACCTCGGCTGGGCTCCGGGGCGTGCCACGGTCACCCTCCGGCCGAGCCGCACCGCCCGCATCGACCTGCGGACTCCCTCCGGCGCACAGCCGCTCGACCTCGTCGCCGGAGAAGACCGCGTCCTCACCCTGGGGACGTGGTGACTCCCCGCACATCCCCCCACCCATGGAACGGAAGGGACGCCACCATGGCACTGCGCACGCTCAGCAAGGCCGCCACGGCGCTCATCGCCCCCGCCCTGGCCCTCGGCGCCACCGTCGGCCTCGCCGCCGCGCCCGCCTCCGCCGCCGTCTGGTCCTCCTGCGACCAGTGGGGCAGCACCACGCTGAACGGCTACACCCTCTACAACGACATCTGGGGCTCCGGCGCCGGCACCCAGTGCATCTGGGCCAACTCCGGCACCAACTGGGGCGTCAACGCCAACCACCCGAACACCGGCGGCATCAAGTCCTACCCCAACGCCAACAAGGTGATCAACAAGTCGGTCAGCTCCCTGGCCTCGCTCACCAGCAGCTACAACGTCACCGTCCCGTCGTCCGGCGCCTACGAGACGGCGTACGACATCTGGGACACGAACCACAAGTACGAGATCATGCTCTGGGTCAACAAGACCGGCGCCGTCGGCCCGCTCGGCACCTCGCAGGGCAGTGTCACCCTCGGCGGCTCCACCTGGACCGCCTACAAGGGCAACAACGGATCCAACGACGTGTTCTCCTTCGTCCGCAGCTCCAACTCCAGCTCCGGTTCGGTCAACATCCTGCCGATCCTGAAGTGGATCAAGGACACCAAGGGCTGGTTCGGCGACGTGACCATCGGTGACCTCCAGTTCGGCTTCGAGATCACCTCCTCGGCCGGCGGGCTGAACTTCACCGTCAACAGCGAGAGCGTCAGCAGCAGCTGAGCCACCCGGCGGTGCAGGGGGCCGGTCCCGCACGGGACCGGCCCCCGGTCTCATCCGGCGATCGGGAGTACCGCGCCGTCCCGCAGGAACAGCGGGATGCGGTCCAGCGGCGCGTCCACCGTCACCGCCGTACCGCCCGCGTACGCGGTGCCCGTCCAGGCGTCCGTCCAGGTCGCCCCGGCCGGCAGGTACGCCGTGCGGGCCCTGGCGCCCGCCGTCAGCACCGGGGCGACGAGGAGGTCGCGGCCGAAGAGGTAGGAGTCGTCCACCGACCAGGCCGTCCGGTCCTCGGGGAACTCCAGGAAGAGCGGGCGCAGCACGGGCAGGCCCTGCTCGTGGGCCTCCCGCATGACCTTGAGGATGTACGGCCTCAGGCGCTCGCGCAGGCGCAGACAGCGCTCCAGGATCGCGCCCGCCTCCTCGCCGTACGACCACACCTCGTTGGGGCCGCCCGTCATCTCCGGGCCGAGCGGCATACCGGGGTCGCGGAAGCCGTGCAACCGCATCAGCGGGGACAGCGTGCCGAACTGGAACCAGCGGACCATCACCTCGCGGTACGCCGGGTCGTCCGGGTCGCCCCCGTGGAAGCCGCCGATGTCGGTGTTCCACCACGGGATCCCGGACAGCGCGGTGTTGAGCCCGGCCGCGATCTGCCGCCGCAGGGTCGCGAAGTCGGTGCCGATGTCACCGGACCACAGGGCCGCGCCGTGCCGCTGGCTGCCCGCCCACACCGAGCGGTTGAGCGAGATCACCTCGTCGTCGCCGAGTCCGGCCGCGAGCAGCCCCTCGTGGAAGGCGCGGGCGTTCTCGCGCGGGTACAGGTTGCCGACCTCCAGGCCCGGACCCGCCCAGTAGCGCAGGTTCTCGGGGAAGCCGGGCTTCAGCTCGGGCTCGCACGCGTCCAGCCAGAACGCCGTGATGCCGTACGGGATCAGGTAGTTGTCCCGGATCCTCGACCACACGAACGCGCGGGCCTCGGGGTTCGTGGCGTCGTAGAACGCCACCTGGACGGGGGTGGCGACCTCCTTGTCCGGCCAGTCGGCGTGCGCCACGGGGCCGTACTGCGTACCGATGAAGTAGCCGCGCTGCTCCATCAGCTGGTGGTTCTCCGAGAGCGGGGACACCGACGGCCACACGGACACGACCAGCTTGATGCCCAGCTCGTCCAGCTCGCGGACCATGGCGGCCGGGTCGGGCCACTCCTTCGGGTCGAACTTCCACTCGCCGAGGTGCGTCCAGTGGAAGAAGTCGCACACGATCGCCGAGATCGGCAGGCCCCGGCGCTTGTACTCCCGGGCCACGCCGAGGAGTTCGTCCTGGGTGCGGTAGCGCAGCTTGCACTGCCAGAAGCCCGCCGCCCAGTCGGGCAGCATGGGCGTACGGCCCGTCACCGCGCTGTAGGCGCGCTGGCCGTCGGCCGGGGTGCCCGCCGTGATCCAGTAGTCGATCTGCCGGGCCGAGTCCGCGACCCAGCGGGTGCCGTTGCCCGCCAGCTCCACGCGGCCGATCGCCGGGTTGTTCCACAGCAGTGTGTAGCCCCGGCTGGACACCAGCACCGGGACGCTCACCTCGCTGTTGCGCTGGACCAGGTCCAGCACCAGGCCCTTCTGGTCCAGCCGCCCGTGCTGGTGCTGGCCGAGGCCGTACAGCTTCTCGTCCTCGTAGGCGGCGAAGCGCTGCTCCAGACGGTGGTGGCCGTTGCCGACCGCCGTGTAGAGGCGCGGGCCGGGCCACCAGAAGTGCGCCCGCTCCTCGGCGAGCAGCTCGCCGCCGTCGTCGGTGCGCAGGAAGCGGAGCATGCCCTCGGCGCTCACCTCGACGGTCAGTGAGCCGACCGTCAGCCTGCCTCCCGCCGCACCGACCGCGATCGTCGCCTCGGCGGCCGGCGGGGAGTCGAGGAGCGCCCCCGGCAGCCCCTCCAGCACCGGACCGCCGAGCCGGGCGCGCACCCGGACCGCGTCCGGACCCCACGGCTCGATCCGCACCGTCTCCTGACGGCCGCTCCACTCCAGCGCCCCCTCCCGTACCTGGAGGCGGCCGACGGTGGGGGCGGACTGGGCGAGGCTGACCTTGGGCTGCGCGAGGGCGGGCTGAGTACCGGCAGGCTGGTTCACGGCGGCTCCTGAGGTGAGGAGTGCAGACAGGGACGCAGGCAGGGGGGTGCCCGGGAAGGGCACCGTCGGTGCAGGTCAGGACGCGGCCGACGCCGGTCCCGTACTCGCCCGCTCGGTCAGCTCGGGTGCCAGCAGGACGACGCCGTCGCCGCCGCGCCCGTCCAGCTTGGCCACCAGGTGCTCCACGGCGCGCCGGCCCATCTCCTGCGCGGGGATGGCGACCGAGGTCAGCCGCACCGAGGCCTGCACGGCGACCTGGTCGGGGCAGATCGCGACCACGGAGACGTCCTCGGGCACGGCCCTTCCCTGCTGGCGCAGCAGCGCGAGCAGCGGCTCCACCGCCGACTCGTTCTGCACCACGAACCCGGTCGTGCCCGGACGCTCGTCGAAGATCCGGGCCAGGGTGAGGGCCATCGCGTCGTACCCGCCCTCGCACGGGCGGTGCAGCACCCGCACGCCCGCCTCGCGGGCCCGGGCGCGCAGTCCGTCGAGGGTGCGCTCGGCGAAGCCGGTGTGCCGCTCGTAGACGGCCGGGGCCTCGCCGATGACAGCGATGTCACGGTGACCGAGCCCCGCCAGATGCGCCACGCACAGCGCGCCGGTCGCCGTCCAGTCCAGGTCCACGCAGGTCAGACCGTCCGTGTCGGCGGGCAGCCCGATCAGGACCGAGGGCTGGTCGGTCCCCCGCAGCAGCGGCAGCCGCTCGTCCTCCAGCTCGACGTCCATCAGGATCATCGCGTCGGCGAGCCCGCTGCCGGTGACCCGGCGCACCGCGTCCGGACCCTCCTCGCCGGTGAGCAGCAGGACGTCGTAGCCGTGTGTGCGGGCCGTGGTGGCCACCGCGATGGCGATCTCCATCATCACCGGCACGTACATGTCGGTGCGCAGCGGGATCATCAGCGCGATGATGTTCGACCGGTTGCTCGCCAGCGCTCGGGCGCCGGCGTTCGGGTGGTAGCCCAGCTCCCGGATGCTCTCCTCGACCCGCTGCCGGGTGGTCGCGGAGATGGACCGCTTGCCGCTGAGAACATAACTCACCGTGCTCGCCGACACTCCGGCATGCTGGGCGACCTCGGCGAGGGTGACCATCCGGCTCTCCAAGCTATGTGAAGCGCTTCGACAGAGCGCGTAACCGACTAGAGTGAGTGAGGGTGAGATCGACACTAGCTTCAGCCGGGGTGAGGTGTCCAGAGGCTGTCGAAGCGCTTCGACAGCCCTTTCGTGCTCCACGGCCGGGCAACCAACGCGTCGCTGGGCATCGGCTGAACGGACGCGCGAGGGGTGGTGAGGTCGGTCCGTTTCGGGTACGAACGATCCAGTAGCACGGGTCGGTAGCGAACGGTCCCCCATCATCCCTCTTCGCGGCGAGGTGAGCCTCATGTCCGCCCCCACCACCCCCCGTACCAACGTCACCGAGCGCGAGGCGCGTCAGGTGGCGGAGGCCGCCCGGGAACAGGACTGGCGCAAGCCCAGCTTCGCCAAGGAACTGTTCCTCGGGCGCTTCCGGCTCGACCTCATCCATCCCCACCCGCTCCCGGACGACGACTCCGTCCGGCGCGGCGAGGAGTTCCTCACCGCGCTGCGCGCCTTCTGCGAGACGACGATCGACCCGGCCCGCATCGAGCGCGAGGCCCGCATCCCCGACGAGGTCGTGGCGGGCCTGAAGGAACTCGGCGCCCTCGGCATGAAGATCGACCCCAAGTACGGCGGTCTCGGCCTCACCCAGCTCTACTACAACAAGGCCCTCGCCCTGGTCGGCTCCGTGAGCCCCGCCATCGGCGCGCTGCTCTCCGCCCACCAGTCGATCGGGGTACCCCAGCCGCTGAAGATGTTCGGCACCCAGGAGCAGAAGGACGCCTTCCTGCCGCGCTGCGCCCGCACCGACATCTCCGCGTTCCTGCTCACCGAGCCGGACGTGGGCTCCGACCCGGCCCGCCTCGCGACGACGGCCGTACCCGACGGGGACGACGGCTACGTCCTCGACGGAGTGAAACTGTGGACCACCAACGGGGTGGTCGCCGATCTGCTCGTCGTCATGGCGCGGGTGCCGAAGTCCGAGGGGCACAAGGGCGGCATCACCGCGTTCGTGGTCGAGGCCGTCTCGGAGGGCATCACCGTCGAGAACCGCAACGCCTTCATGGGCCTGCGCGGCATCGAGAACGGCGTCACCCGCTTCCACCGGGTCCGGGTGCCCGCGGCGAACCGCATCGGCCCCGAGGGCGCGGGCCTGAAGATCGCGCTCACCACCCTGAACACCGGCCGGCTGTCGCTGCCCGCGATGTGCGCCGGTGCCGGGAAGTGGTGCCTGAAGATCGCGCGCGAGTGGTCGGCGGAGCGCGAGCAGTGGGGCAAGCCGGTCGCGCTGCACGAGGCGGTCGGCGCGAAGATCTCCTTCATCGCGGCCACGACCTTCGCCCTGGAGGCCGTCCTCGACCTGTCCTCCCAGATGGCCGACGAGGACCGCAACGACATCCGCATCGAGGCCGCCCTCGCCAAGCTCTACGGCTCCGAGATGGCCTGGCGGATGGCCGACGAACTGGTCCAGATCAGGGGCGGGCGCGGCTACGAGACCGCCGAGTCCCTGAAGGCGCGCGGAGAGCGGGCCGTCCCGGCCGAACAGATGCTGCGCGACCTGCGGATCAACCGCATCTTCGAGGGCTCCACGGAGATCATGCACCTGCTGATCGCCCGCGAGGCCGTCGACGCGCACCTGTCGGTCGCCGGTGACCTCATCGACCCCGACAAGTCCCTTACGGACAAGGCGAAGGCGGGCGCGAACGCGGGCGTCTTCTACGCCAGGTGGCTGCCCAAGCTGGTCGCCGGTCCCGGTCAACTTCCCACGTCCTACGGCGAGTTCAAGCACGGTATCGACCTGTCCGGGCATCTGCGGTACGTCGAGCGCGCGGCCCGCAAGCTGGCCCGCTCCACCTTCTACGCCATGTCCCGCTGGCAGGGCCGGATGGAGACCAAGCAGGGCTTCCTCGGGCGGATCGTGGACATCGGCGCCGAGCTGTTCGCGATGAGCGCGGCCTGCGTACGGGCCGAGCGGCTGCGCGTCCAGGGCGAACACGGCCGCGAGGCCTACCAGCTCGCCGACGCCTTCTGCCACCAGGCCCGCATCCGGATCGAGGAGCTCTTCGGCCGGCTGTGGACCAATACGGACGGCCTCGACCACACGGTGGTCAAGGCCGTGCTCGCCGGGTCGTACACCTGGCTGGAAGAGGGAATCATCGATCCCTCCGGGGACGGCCCGTGGATCGCCGACGCGACCCCCGGACCGGCCACCCGGGAGAACGAACGCCGCCCGTACGGCGCTTGAGGTCAGTTGCCCCAGGTGCCCTGGTTGACGGCGCAGTTCCAGCCGGAGCCGTGAAGCGTGAACTTCACCCCGTAGGAACGGGTGTTGAGCAGATGCGTGGGGATCCTCATCCCGAGGCTCGCCCTGCCCTTGAGGGTCCCCGCGTAGACGGACACCGACGTGGAGGAGTTGTGGGTGATCCGGCCGCCGGTCGCCCCGGCCTTGCCGAAGCGGAGGTTCTTGGTGTCCGTGACGGTGAACGTGACCCGCTTGAAGCCGGTCGCCGTCCTGCTCTTGATGCCGAAGTACAGACCCCCGTTGGTCACCCAGTGGTTCGAGCCGATGTAGAAGCGGCTCGGGTAGACGATGTCGACCGGGCAGCCGGTGGCCTTCGGCGTCTGCGCGGCGGCGAACGCGCCGCCCGCGAGACCCAGTTGAGCAGCGGCCAGCAGACCGGTCGTGGCCAGCACGGCCGTGGTCGTACGCATGCGCTTCATGGTGGTGACTCCTCCCCGTTTCGCCCTACTTGACGGGCGCCAACGGGAAGGATGCCATGATCCACGACCACACGTGCGCGATTTCGCGCTACGGCAGCAGTACTTACGTCACCTTTACGTACGTCAGCAGTACGTGTGCCCCGCGTCCGGCTTCGTCCAGGAGCACGAGGAGACCCTGGCCCCGTTCGACCGGGTGAGCGTGGCCGTGTCCCGGTCGTTGTTCCAGACGTAGGCGCGGCGGCCCTGGTACTTGTCCGTCGCGGTGTCCGTACCCCGGCCCGTGTGGATCTTCATGTACTTCCCGGCGCCGACGCTGACGCTCCCGAAGACGTACCGGTGGACCGGCATGCCTGAAGAGTTATCACATGATCTTCACCAGTACTTCACATCGGGAGAATCACTCCATCCGGCAACGAAACCTGCTAACGCACCCGCCCGGGGGACGCCCTGTCCGGAGCGCTGCCCGATGCGGCAACAATGGAGAGATGACCGACAGCCCCGCCCATCCGGCACCCCTCGCCGATCCGCACCTCGTCTACGACCCTCTCGCGGGCGACGGCCCCAAGGACGTGGTGATCCTCGGCTCCACCGGATCCATCGGTACCCAGGCCATCGACCTCGTGCTGCGCCACCCCGACCGCTTCCGCGTCACCGCCCTGTCCGCGAACGGCGGCCGCGTGGCCCTCCTCGCCGAGCAGGCCCGCCGGCTGCGGGTGCGCACCGTCGCGGTCGCCCGCGAGGACGCCGTGGCGGCCCTGCGCGAGGCGCTCGCCGCCGAGTACGGCGCGGGGGAGCCGCTGCCCGAGATCCTCGCCGGACCGGAGGCGGCCACCCACCTCGCCGCCTCCGACTGTCACACGGTCCTGAACGGCATCACCGGCTCCATCGGCCTCGCCCCGACCCTCGCCGCCCTGGAGGCCGGCCGCACCCTCGCCCTCGCCAACAAGGAGTCGCTGATCGTCGGCGGCCCGCTCGTCAAGGCGCTCGCCGAGCCCGGCCAGATCATCCCGGTCGACTCCGAGCACGCCGCCCTCTTCCAGGCACTGGCGTCGGGAACGCGGGCCGACGTCCGCAAGCTGGTGGTCACCGCCTCCGGCGGCCCCTTCCGCGGCCGTACCAAGGCCGAACTGGCGCACGTCGGCGTCGAGGACGCCCTCGCCCACCCCACCTGGGCGATGGGCCCGGTGATCACGATCAACTCCGCGACCCTCGTCAACAAGGGCCTGGAGGTCATCGAGGCACACCTCCTCTACGACATTCCCTTCGACCGCATTGAGGTGGTCGTGCATCCCCAGTCGTATGTTCACTCGATGGTCGAGTTCACCGACGGATCCACGATCGCCCAGGCGACGCCCCCCGACATGCGCGGGCCCATCGCCATCGGACTGGGCTGGCCCGAACGCGTCCCCGACGCCGCGCCCGCCTTCGACTGGAGCAAGGCCTCCACCTGGGAGTTCTTCCCGCTGGACGACGAGGCCTTCCCCTCGGTGAACCTCGCCCGGCACGTAGGGCAGCTCGCGGGCACGGCTCCGGCGGTGTTCAATGCGGCCAACGAGGAGTGCGTCGAGGCCTTCCTGGGCGGCGCACTGCCCTTCAACGGGATCATGGAAACCGTCACCCGGGTCGTCGAGGAACACGGCACCCCGGTCACGGGAACCTCACTCACCGTGTCGGACGTCCTCGAAGCGGAGACCTGGGCACGAGCCCGGGCCCGTGAACTGACAGCCACGACGGCGACCGCGGAGGCGCGTGCATGACGTCCCTGATGTTCATCCTCGGCATAGTGGTCTTCGCCGTCGGCCTGCTCGTCTCGATCGCCTGGCACGAGCTGGGCCACCTCTCCACGGCCAAGCTCTTCGGCATCCGCGTGCCGCAGTACATGGTCGGCTTCGGCCCGACCGTCTGGTCGCGGAAGAAGGGCGACACCGAGTACGGCATCAAGGCGGTCCCGCTCGGCGGCTACATCCGCATGATCGGCATGTTCCCGCCCGACGAGGCGGGCCGCGTCTCCGCCCGCTCCACCTCGCCCTGGCGCGGCATGATCGAGGACGCCCGCTCCGCCGCCTTCGAGGAGCTCCAGCCCGGCGACGAGACGCGCATGTTCTACACGCGCAAGCCCTGGAAGCGCGTCATCGTCATGTTCGCCGGCCCGTTCATGAACCTGGTCCTGGCGGTCGCGCTCTTCTTCACGGTCCTGATGGGCTTCGGCATCCAGCAGCAGACGACGACGGTCGCCTCCGTCTCCCCCTGCGTCATCGCCCAGAGCGAGAACCGCGACACCTGCAAGAAGTCCGACCCCGCCTCCCCGGCCCAGGCCGCCGGCATGCAGAAGCGCGACAAGATCGTCTCCTTCGACGGCAAGCAGACCAAGGACTGGAACACCCTCTCCGACCTGATCCGCGACAGCGCCGGCAAGACGGTCCCGATCGTCGTCGACCGCGACGGCAAGCAGCTCACGCTGCACGCCACGATCGCCACGAACCTGGTCGCCAAGAAGGACTCCAGCGGCACGTACGTCCAGGGCAAGTACGTCAAGGCCGGCTTCCTCGGCTTCAGCTCCGCCACCGGCGTGGTCCACCAGAGCTTCGGCGAGTCCGTGACCTGGATGACCGACCGGGTCGGCGACGCCGTCGACTCCCTCGCCGCCCTGCCCGCCAAGATCCCGGCCCTGTGGAACGCCGCCTTCGGCGACGGCCCGCGCGAACCGGACTCCCCGGTCGGCATCGTCGGCGCCGCCCGCATCACCGGCGACATCGCCACCCTGAACATCCCCGCTTCCCAGCAGGTGGCGATGTTCGTGATGCTGCTCGCCGGCTTCAACCTCTCCCTGTTCCTGTTCAACATGCTCCCGCTGCTCCCCCTGGACGGCGGGCACATCGCGGGCGCCCTGTGGGAGGCCCTGCGCCGCAACCTGGCCCGCGTCCTGCGCCGCCCGGACCCGGGCCCGTTCGACGTGGCGAAGCTGATGCCGGTGGCGTATGTGGTGGCGGGGATCTTCGTCTGCTTCACGATCCTGGTCCTGATCGCCGACGTGGTTAACCCCGTGAAAATCTCGTAGCCACACGACGTTGGCGGCGGCCCGGAAGATGATCTTCCGGGCCGCCTTCCATCGGGTGGGTTTGCCGGACGGGATGTGCTCCCGCCCGGGCCGGTGCCGTAATCTCGAAGCCTGGAGCCCGCCGTTACGGGACCGGATCCTGATCCACGACTTGGGGTTGCACAGCAGATGACTGCGATTTCTCTCGGCATGCCGTCCGTTCCGACCAAGCTCGCCGAGCGCCGGAAGAGCCGGCAGATCCAGGTCGGAAGCGTGGCCGTCGGCGGAGACGCGCCCGTCTCGGTCCAGTCGATGACCACGACCCGTACGTCCGACATCGGCGCCACCCTCCAGCAGATCGCCGAGCTGACCGCGTCCGGCTGCCAGATCGTCCGCGTGGCCTGCCCCACCCAGGACGACGCCGACGCCCTCGCCACGATCGCCAGGAAGTCCCAGATCCCGGTGATCGCGGACATCCACTTCCAGCCGAAGTACGTCTTCGCCGCCATCGAGGCCGGCTGCGCCGCGGTCCGCGTCAACCCCGGCAACATCAAGCAGTTCGACGACAAGGTCAAGGAGATCGCCCAGGCCGCCAAGGACCACGGCACCCCGATCCGCATCGGCGTCAACGCCGGCTCCCTGGACAGGCGCCTGCTCCAGAAGTACGGCAAGGCGACCCCCGAGGCCCTGGTCGAATCGGCCCTGTGGGAGGCGTCCCTCTTCGAGGAGCACGACTTCCGCGACATCAAGATCTCGGTGAAGCACAACGACCCCGTCGTCATGATCGAGGCGTACAAGCAGCTCGCCGCCCAGTGCGACTACCCCCTCCACCTCGGCGTCACCGAGGCGGGCCCGGCCTTCCAGGGCACGATCAAGTCGGCCGTCGCCTTCGGCGCGCTCCTCTCCCAGGGCATCGGCGACACGATCCGCGTCTCCCTGTCCGCGCCCCCGGTGGAGGAGGTCAAGGTCGGCACCCAGATCCTGGAGTCCCTGAACCTCCGCCAGCGCGGCCTGGAGATCGTCTCCTGCCCGTCCTGCGGCCGCGCCCAGGTCGACGTCTACAAGCTCGCCGAGGAAGTCACGGCGGGTCTGACCGGCATGGAGGTCCCGCTGCGGGTCGCGGTCATGGGCTGCGTCGTGAACGGCCCGGGCGAGGCCCGCGAGGCCGACCTCGGCGTCGCCTCCGGCAACGGCAAGGGCCAGATCTTCGTCAAGGGCGAGGTCATCAAGACCGTCCCCGAGTCCAAGATCGTCGAGACCCTCATCGAGGAGGCCATGAAGCTGGCCGAGAAGATGCAGGACGCGGGCGTGGAGTCGGGCGAGCCGTCGGTGTCCGTCGCGGGCTGACCCTCGATTTCCGTGAGTCCCGTCACCGCTCGGTGGCGGGACTCAGTCGTACCTCCGCCCAGACGGACTTGCCCGGCCGCCGTGGCGTGACACCCCACTTGTCCGCGAGCGCCTCGACCAGGAGCAGGCCCCGGCCTCCCTCGCCCTGCGGGACCCGCAGCTCGGGCAGGCACTCGGTACGGGTGTCGGAGACCTCCAGCCGCAGGGTCGCACCTGCTCCGGTGAGCTTCAGGTGGAAGTCCCGTCCGGGTACGTGCCCGTGCCGTACGGCGTTCGCGACCAGCTCGGCGGCGATCAGCGTCACGGCCTCGTTGGCGGGCCCGTCGTAGGGGTGCCCCCACTCGTCCAGCCGGTGCGAGACGAGCCGCCGGGCGAGGCGTGCGCCGCGCGGGGTGGAGGTGAAGCGCATCGCGAATTCGTGGGCGAACTCGTGGGTGGAGATTTCTGACTTCATGCCGTTTACGCTCCCGCACGCTCAGTAACGTTGAACAGCGGCTGCACCTCGACCAACAGGTGTTGTACGAGGGCGGGGTGCCGCTGTCGGCGTGCGCGCCGTGACGGACGGTGGCGCGAGGACATTGTGGGTTGTGTGAGCGAGGAAGTGCAGGAATCGGAGGGTGAGTCCGAGCCGGGCTCGGGCATGCCGGTCGCCTTCGGGCGGTTGCTGAAGCGGTTCAGGACGCAGGCCGGGATGGAACGCGCCCAACTGGGCTCCCTCACCGGCTACTCGGCGGCGACCATCGCGTCGTTCGAGCAGGGCAGGCGGATCCCGCCCCCGAAGTTCATCGTGCGGGCCGACGAGTTGCTCAACGCACGCGGGGCACTGACCGATTTCCTTGAGGACATGGAGAAGGCGCAGTATCCAGCCTTCTTCCAGGACGCTGCGGCGCTGGAGAAGAAGGCGGTCACTCTGTACTTCTTCGCTGTGCAGGGGGTTCCGGGTCTGTTGCAGACGGAGGACTATGCGCGGGCGGTGTTCACCATGCGGCGTCCCCTGCTGGACGAGGTGACCATCGAGCAGCGGGTGGAGGCGAGGCTGGCGCGGCAGGAAGTCTTCGCGAGGAAACCGGCACCCACCATGTCCTTCGTCATGGAGGAGGCCGTAGTTCGCAAGCGTCTGGGCGGATCGACCGTCTGGCGAGGCCAGTTGGAGCAGATTCTGCTCGTCGGTGAACGGCGTAACGTCCAGATCCAGCTGATGCCGGACGACCGCGAAGAGCATGCGGCGCTCGCTGGACCGTTCAGCTTGATCGAGACGGAGAATGGGCGCAGGATCGCTTACATGGAGGCGCACAAGCACAGCCGCCTCTTCGCCGACCGCGCGACGGTCAGGGAGTTGGAGGAGCAGTACAGCCTCCTGCGCGCCCAGGCCCTGACGCCGCGCGAATCGCTGGCCCTCGTAGAGAAGTTGCTGGGAGAGACATGAACGTCGAAGAGTCGTCCGGGCTGACGTGGTTCAAGAGCAGCTACAGCAGCGGCGAGGGCGGCGAATGCGTCGAGGTCGCCCTCACCTGGCACAAGTCCAACTACAGCGACGGCGAAGGCGGCCAATGCGTCGAGATCGCCACCACCCCCACCACCATCCACATCCGTGACTCAAAGCAGAACCCCACCACCGCCCCCACCCTCATAGTGCCGCCGGCCGCCTGGCAGGCGTTCCTCGGGCTTGCGCAATCCTGAACGTGGCTTTACCGCCCCTTGGTGCCGCTCTCGATTGCGAACGCGTCTTGCCAACTAGGGTCTTCGGACCGATGAGTTGGCTGACGGGGGAGGGGCGCGGCACCATGGGTGACCAGGGCGGCGGCGACGGCAAGATTCTCGACATCAAGATCGAGGATCTGAAGAAGACGGCTCCGCATTTCCATACGCACAGTACCGATCTGACCAAGGCGCTGACCAAGCTCAAGACGGCGCTCGCGGCGGCCGGTTCGCCGTGGGGTGACGACAAGCAGGGCAAGGAGTTCCACGACACCTACGGCCCGCTGGTGACGAAGATCGAGCACGCCGCGGACGTCCTCTCCCAGGGTCTGGCCAGCATCGAAGAAGCGATGACCGACATGGCGGACGGCCACATCGACAACGAGCAACTGGTCCGCTCGATGTTCAGCCGGATCCATCCGAAGCCGGGTGGTCAGGGCGGGGGTCAGCCGAAGTGAGTGCGGCGGACAAGGCGAAGCAGATCGTCCAGGACATGACCGGCATGTGGTGGCCGGCGGCCGACGAGGACGGGCTGCGGGCGGCGGCCAAGGCCTGGCGTGACTTCGCCGATGACATCGAGACGGTCATGACCGCGGCGAACAGGACGGCCCGCGGGATCATCGAGGACAACAAGGGCGAGGCGATCTCCGCCTTCGACGACCCCTACTGGCGCCGTTACTACAACAACGGCCACGGCTGGCTGAAGGACATGGCCGACGGCGCCCGGGACATGGCCAAGGCGCTGGACAAGTACGCCGACGCCGTCCACCACGCGGTCGTGAAGCTGGAACACGAGCTGGAGATCGTCGGGGCGACGATCATCGCGGGTACGGCGTTGGCGATCTTCACGGCCGGTATCTCCGAGGGCGCGGCGGCCGCGGCCACGGCGGGCGTCGTGGAACTCGCCGGAACCCTGGGCGTCGAGGTCTCCACCGAGATCGCCACGATCGCGGGCACCACCCTGGCCACGGCCGCGATGGGCGGCATCGAGTCGGTGACGGTCGACCTGGCGGTCACCCAGCCGGTCTCGATGGCCACCGGTGAGAGCAAGGGCTTCAACCTGGACGAGGTCAGCGACTCGGCCGTGTCCGGGATGGAGTTCGGCGGCATGTTCGGCGGCGCCGGTGCCATGGCCAAGGTCGCGGGCGAGGCGGGCGGCTTCCGCGCCCTCTTCGACGGGGTCTCCGTCCCCGGAATCCGTGCGCTGCCCAGCGAACTGGACGGGTTGGGCGACGTCGCGGCGGCGGACACCCGCAGTGCCGCCCGCCAGGCAGCGGGCGAGGACCCGGAAGGCACTGCGGAGAACCCCAAGAACAAGGTCGAGGACGACAACACCGACCCGGTCGACCTGGTCACCGGCAAGATGTACCTGCCGCAGACCGACGTCACCCTCCCCGGCACGCTCCCTCTCGTCTTCACGCGCCGCGTGGAGTCCGGCTACAAACTGGGCCACTGGTTCGGCCCGTCCTGGTCCTCAACTCTCGACCAGCACCTGGCGATCGACGCCGAGGGCGTCATCTTCGTGACGGAGGACGGCCTCCTCCTCACCTACCCCCACCCCCGGTCCGACACCGCGACACTCCCCGCCCACGGCAGCAACCGCTGGCCCCTGGTCCGGGTGGACGGCGGCTACACGATCACGGACCCGCTCTCGGGCCGGGTCTGGCACTTCGCCGACCAGTCGGCGGACCGGGCGGTCCTGGAGCAGATCGACGACCGCAACGGCAACTGGCTGACCTTCGAGTACGACGCGCAGGGCACCCCACTCGCCATCGTGTCGTCCGCCGGCTACCGCCTGAAGATCACGACACAGGGTGACCGGGTGACCGCCCTGCACCTGGCCGGCGCGGGGCCGGACGGCACCGACACGGAACTGAAGCGCTACGCCTACTCCCCGGAAGGCCACCTGACGGAGGTCGTCAACTCCTCCGGCCTCCCCCTCCGCTTCGGCTACGACGACCGAGCTCGCGTGACGTCCTGGACGGACACGAACAACCGCAGCTACACCTACGAGTACGACGACCGGGACCGCTGCGTCGCCGAGAGCGGCTCACATGGCCACGTAGCGCTGCGCCTGTCGTACGACGGTACGGATCCGGCGACGGGTCACCGCGTCACCACCACCGTGACGGACGAGGGCCACACCCGCCGCTACGTGATCAACGACTCCGGCCAAGTCATAACCGAAATTGATCCGCTGGGTGCGGCGACCCATTTCACCCGTGATCGCTACAACCGCGTGCTGTCCCACACCGACCCGCTGGGCCACGCGACGATGTACCGCTACGACGACGAAGGCAACCTGACCGCCATCATCCGGCCCGACGGCCAAGAGGCCCGCGTCGAGTACGGAACCCACGGCCTGCCGACACGAATCACGGGCACTGACGGCAACACCTATCGCCATGCCTACGACGAGCGGGGCAACCGCATATCGGCAACCACCCCGTCCGGTCAGACGACTCACTTCGCGTACTCGGAGGCCGGTCACCTGACGTCTGTGACCGACCCGCTCAGCCACACGACAGCCATCCGCTGCAATCAGGCGGGCCTCCCGATCGAGGTGACCGACCCGCTGGGCGCGGTCACTCGTTACACCCGGGACGCCTTCGGCCGCCCCGTGGACGTCACCGATCCCACAGGTTCGACCACTCGCTTGGCCTGGACGGTGGAAGGTCACCTTGCCCGCCGCACGGCTCCCGACGGCACCACGGAGACATGGACGTACGACGGAGAGGGCAACTGCACCAGCCACACCGACCCCGCCGGTGGCGTCACCCGCTTCGAATACACCCACTTCGACCTGCTGAGCGCCCGCACAGGGCCGGACGGGGTCCGCTACGAATTCACTCACGACACCGAACTGCGACTCACTCGAGTCACTAATCCTGACGGTTTGAACTGGAGTTACACATACGATCCCGCAGGCCGTCTCGTATCGGAGTCCGACTTCGACGACCGCGTCCTGACCTACACCTACGACGTCGCAGGCCGGCTCGCCACCCGCACCGACGCCCTCGGCCAGCAGATCGCGTTTGAACGTGACGCCCTGGGCCGGGTCACTACCAAGAACGCCGCAGGCTCCATCACCACCTACGCCTACGACTTCACCGGCCGACTGGCCCATGCCACAGGCCCGGACGGCAGTGTTCTCGAGCTACTCCGTGACCGTTACGGGCGTCTCAAGTCCGAGACGGTCAACGGCCGGACGATGACATACGGTTATGACGCTCTGGGTCGCCGCGTCGGCCGCACCACGCCCACCGGCGCACACAGCACCTGGTCGTTCGACGCGGCAGGCAACCGCCGTCAGTTGACGGCCAACGGGCACACCATAGATTTCATCTACGATGAGGCGGGCCGCGAACTCAACCGTCATGTCGATGAGTTCCTCTCCTTCGCCAACACGTTTGACGACGCGGGACGCCTTGCTGCCCAGTCGGTGACGTCACCGGACCACCGCACGCTGCAGAGGCGCGCATACACCTACCGTGCCGACGGCCATCTGACCGCCATCGAAGCTCAGTTGGGTGGCAGACGCGACTTCGACCTGGACGCGAGCGGCAGGGTCACCGCCGTTCGAGCGGAGGGTTGGACCGAGACCTATGCCTACGACGGGGCAGGCAACCAGGCACAGGCAACCTGGCCGGCCTCTCACCCCGGTCACGATGCCACAGGGGAACGCACATACCTCGGCACTCGGATCACTCGCGCAGGAAGCGTCCGTTACGAGCACGACTCCCTCGGACGCATCACTCTCCGCCAGAAGACCCGACTCTCCCGTAAACCGGAAAACTGGCGCTACACATGGGACTGCGAGAACCGGCTCACTTCCGCCGTCACGCCGGACGGCACTCGCTGGCGCTACGTCTACGATCCGCTGGGCCGACGCGTGGCGAAACTCCGCCTCGCAGGGGACGGTGAAACGGTTGTCGAGCGGACCGACTTCACCTGGGACGGCACCACCCTCTGCGAAGAGACGACGACATCCACGGACTTGCCCAGCCCGGTCACCCTCACCTGGGACTATCAGGGGCGGCGCCCCATCGCCCAGACGGAACGGGTTCACTCCGCCCGTGTTTCCCAGGAAGAGATCGACAGCCGCTTCTTCGCCATTGTTACCGACCTGGTCGGCAGCCCCGTCGAACTCGTCGACGAGCATGGTGAGATCGCCTGGCGTACCCGCAGTACCCTCTGGGGCACTACGGCATGGAACGCCGACGCCACCGGATACATCCCGCTGCGCTTCCCTGGCCAGTACTACGACCCCGAAACCGGCCTCCACTACAACTTCTTCCGCCACTACGACCCTGAAACCGCGCGTTACGTCACCCCGGATCCCCTCGGCCTCGCGCCCGCCCCGAACCCCAACACCTACGTGTCCAGCCCGCACCTCTGGACGGACCCCCTCGGTTTGTCCCCCTACCCGCAGGGGGGGAAGGTACCGATTTACCGAGGTACAAGCATGATGGCGGAGAATATGATTGCGGACGAGACGGGTCTGCTCATGAGCGAGTCGGCCAGGAACGTGTACTACTCGACCGGCTCCGTCGAGGATGCTCTCCAGGCTTCGGAAAGGGCGCACGCCGCTGCTCTCGCGGAGTGGGGTGGTCCCGATGCCCTTGCTCAGGCCCATTCGGAGTTCGGAACGGAGATGCAGCAGGCATACGGCCCCCGTTCGGTGATGTCGTTCACGACAGACCCGGAGGTCGCGAAGTACTTCGCCAACGGGGGTCCCGTATATCGTGCCATGATCGACCCGAGCGAAGGGATCTGGCAGAGCTTGCCTGGAGCAGGGGAGAGCGAAGTGTTGATTCCGAACATGATCAAGGTGGAACCGTGGGCAGGCTGACAGTGAAGTTCGGACGGTGGGAGACGCAGTACTTTCCTGCAGGAGAACTCGTCGAAGCGGACGAACCGATCGCCACGTTCGACGAGTTGGAAGACCGACTGCTCGCGGCTCATCCGCGGATGCGCCGGATCGTGCTCCGGGGACGTCCTGGCTGGCCGCTGCACCGCTATTACCTGCACTGGAGTGACGGTACTGACTTGTCAGCCCTGGACAGCCGTGTCGCCGCCGGTACGGCGACGGGGGAGGACTTCTCCGGAGCCGTCGTAGGAGAGCCCTACCTGATTACCCATCCCGTCTGCGGTTCGGAATTCCGAGTGGTCCATCTCACGGTTGATGTTCCCTTGTTCCCCGACCTTGTCGAGCGCTATCGGGCCCACTCGTTCCGTGCGGAGTGTCCGGTGTGTGGAGGACGTCTAACCGGCAGTGTGCTGGAATTCATCACTCCACAGGAAATGTGACTCCCTTCCTGGAGGAACTCGGCGAATGTGAGATGACGTAGGACAGGCTGCCTGCCGCGGTCCTCGACGCGAGCCGCTTCGGCTCAGCGCACTGCAGCAGTATGTCGCCATCCCTCGTCGGTTGCGAACTCGTCGTCCTTGCTCGGGCCTTCGGGCTGGTGTGCAGACTGAGGGGGCGCGGCGCGGGCGGCGTACGACGACCACGCCGGACGTCGACGGGTTGTCTCCGCCTCGTCGCCCGCCGTAGCCGTAGCAGGATCCGGCGCGGTCGGCCGCATCACCGTGCGGGACTTCGGAGAGAATTTTTCGGTGGATCTGAGCTACTGGGACGTGGCGCTACGACCCGAAAAAAGTACGAGTTCCCCAGGCCGGAAGGCTGAGTCGGCATGTCATGGACCTCCCTGTTGCACAACCCGGAGGGCATTACCTCCGTCTACCAGGGCAACCCGCCGGACCTCGTGGGCGTTCACCTGCACGAGGCGGTACTCCGTACAGACGGACCGACCTTGACGCTGCGCCTGGATCTCGCGCGATACCCGGAACAGCCTCCGCGTAAGTGGGCGGTGCAGCGTTTCAACACCACGCAGGTCGAGATTTCGTTCAGCGGTATCAAGGAGATCGCGCTGGAAGGCTTCGGGACCGATATCAGAGCAGATGTCTCACTGACCTCCGACAACGGTGTCACCCTTAACCTGACGTCATCTGAGGCTCGTATTCGGGTCGTTGCTGACACGGCCTTCATCTCAAAGCTGACCGCATACGCCAATGAAGTCTGAATCCGATGTTCCGGCGGTGGAGCATGAGGAGCGGCATGGCGTTCCGTAATCATCAGGAGCTGGAGGTGACCGTGATCGCGGTGGCTCCTGCGGGAGCAAAGGTCGAAGCCGGCCGCGAGGCCGGCTTCATCGACCAGGCGAAGCATCCCTCCTGGTGGGACGAGAGCGAGGCACCACCCCAGGTCGGTGACCGGCTGCACGTCGTCGTCCTCGACGCGAGCCGGGAGCCTCCCCGGCTCAGTGCGCTGCAACGGGACATCGACGTCGCGCGGCGGCTGCGAGATGCCGGCGCCTGAGTTTCCTGTCGGGGTGTCTGGCCTGCCACGCCCCCGCTGCCTTTCCCGGACGGCTGGACCGCGTCGGGTGCCGACACGGCTCAGTGTCGACTCCGGTTCCTGGCAGTCGCCGACCTGGTGCTGTCCGCCTGGGAACCACCCGTGACGGCCCGCGGTGCGCCCTGCGGGACTGCCTGCGCGATCTCCACTGGATGGCTGCCACGCGCTTCCTCGTCGTCATCGACGACGCCGTCGCGGTCCTGTCGGAAGCCCCTGACGAACGCGAGATCCTCTTGCGGGCCCTGGACGACGCCGTGACCTTCTGGGCGGGGAGACCCGGATTGCCGGGGCAGGAGAGGAGCAGCTTCGAGGTCGTGCTGCCGGGTCCGCCCGCAGCCGGATCGCACCACTAAGCGCTCCACCACCCCTCGGGGTACAGTGCGGAGGATCAGCAGATCCCCAGCCCCGAGGCCCCGCACGTGTTGACCCAGACCACCTCACGGGTGCTCGAACCGAGCGACCTGGACGCCGCGCTCGCCGTCCTCCACCGCGAGCCGGTCACGAACGCGTTCGTGACCTCGCGCGTCCAGATCGCCGGCCTCGACCCGTGGCGGCTCGGCGGCGAGATGTGGGGCTGGTACGAGGACGGCATGCTCACGTCCCTGTGCTACGCGGGGGCGAATCTGGTGCCGATCTGCGCCACCCCGCGTGCCGTGCGGGCCTTCGCCGACCGGGCCCGCAGGGCCGGGCGGCGCTGTTCCTCCATCGTCGGGCCCGCCGAGGCCACCGCCAGGCTGTGGCGTCTGCTGGAGCCGCACTGGGGACCGGCCCGTGAGGTCCGCTCCCATCAGCCGCTCATGGTCACCGACCGGATGTCCGCCGACGTCGCCCCGGACCCGTACGTCCGCCGCGTCCGCAAGGACGAGATGGAGACGATCATGCCGGCGTGCGTGGCGATGTTCACCGAGGAGGTCGGCGTGTCCCCGATGGCCGGGGACGGCGGCCTGCTCTACCAGGCCCGCGTCGCCGAGCTCGTCGGCGCCGGCCGCTCCTTCGCCCGCGTCGACGAGCACGGCAAGGTCGTCTTCAAGGCCGAGATCGGCGCCGCGACCAGCCAGGCCTGTCAGATCCAGGGCGTGTGGGTCGCTCCCGAGTACCGGGGCAGGGCGCTCGCGGCACCGGGCATGGCGGCGGTCCTGCGGTACGCCCTCGCCGACGTCGCCCCCGTGGTGAGCCTGTACGTGAACGACTTCAACACGGCGGCGAGACGGACGTACCACAGGGTCGGCTTCCAGGAAGTGGGCGCGTTCATGAGCGTCCTCTTCTGAACGCCACCACCCTCTCGCTCACATGCCCTCGATCAGTTCCGCCGCCCGGATCACCGCCGCGAGCGCCTCGGGGCGTCCGGTGCGCCGGTGCACGTCGAGGCAGGTGTCGGCGAGCTTGATGACGTGCGCGTCCCCGTGCCGGGCGGCCAGCTCGAACGTCTCCTCCGCCGACTCCGGCGCGGCCGGCAGGCCGTCCTGCGGGGCGGGGGCGGCCGGGCGGTAGGCCGCGGTGACGGCCGCGGCGGCGGTCCACGCCGCGTGCAGAGTCGGCACCCACTGGGTGCGGGGGAGCGCCGGGAGGGTCCGCAGCGCCGCCATGGGCGCGGTCGCCGCGTGCACCAGCATGACGGGCGAGCCGTGCGCGTGGGGCAGATAGTGGAGCGCGGCGGCGGACGTCACGTCGGCCAGCAGCTCGCGCGCCTGGTCCGCGTCCGCGGCGGGCCGGAGCGCGGCCGGGGCCGCGGGCCAGCCGGCCGTCTCGGGCAGCTGGCCGAGCCGGTGGTTGATCCCGGCGCTCCGGTCCGGGACCGGTGGCACCGCGGCGAGGGCGGACGCGGGGTCGGCCGCCCCGGACGGCGCGACGACGGTGACCGGCTGCCAGCGCGCCGCCCAGTACCCGAGCGCCTGCCCCAGCTCGGTCAGCCGAGGATCCGCCCCGCCGTTCCCGTCGGCCCCGCCATCTCCGCTGTTTCCGTCGTCGAGCAGGGCGTGCACCGCGTGGCCCGTGCGGATCACGCCGTGGGTGGCGCCCGCCGCGATACCGGGCAGCAGCCTCGGCCACCACGTCTCCAGCACCGCGCGCCAGGGCCGCTCCCGCACCTCGCGCTCGAAGTACACGAGCCAGTCGCCGAGCCGGCGCGGGTCCCCCAGCGCCGTACGCCAGTCGTCGGCGGTCACGGGCGACGTGCCGCGCGGCAGTTCGTCCAGCCGGTCCATGTAGCGGTCCAGCCAGCGGTGCACCCGGTCCCCGTGCCCGTTCCTGACCAGTGCCTCCACGGCCATCGGGCCGTGGTTGCTCAGCCAGCCCTCGAACTCCGGCCCGCTGTGGTGCAGTCGTTCGTATGCCTCGTCCAGACTGCTGTCGATGCTCATGACATCCGACCGTAGGCAGTACCCGCCCGCCGGTCATCGGCCGCCGGATCGAGCCGCACCCCTGCGCCGGTCCTAGGCCCCCGGTCGCACCCCGTCCGGAGGCGGACCGGGCCCCGTCGGCTTCCCTGTACCCTCCCCGCATGGACCTCGTCATCGGCCCCCTGGACCTCGCCGCCCACGTCGACGAGGCCTTGGCCGTGCAGGCCGTCGCCTTCGGGCTCGGGCCCGACGAGGTCGCCGTACGCCGGCAGATCGTCCAGCGGCACATGCAGTACCGGGGTGCGCGGGCGCTCGGGGCCACCAGCCGGGGGCGTCTGGTCGGGTTCGTCTACGGCATGCCGAACTCCCGCACCCACTGGTGGTCCACCGTCGTGGAGCCCTACCTCCGGGCCAACGACAACGCCGACTGGCTGGACGACTCCTTCGTCATCACCGAACTGCACGTCCACCCCGGTCATCAGAACCGGGGCATCGGGCGGCGGCTGATCACTATGATCACCGACTCCGCCGCCGAGCCCCGCTCGATCCTCTCCGCGATCGACACCGACAGCCCCGCCCGCGGTCTGTACTTCTCCCTCGGCTACGTCGACCTCGCCCGCCAGGTCCACTTCCCGAGCGCGCCGCGGCCGTACGCCGTGATGGGCGCCCCGCTGCCGCTGCGCGGGCGCTAACCGATTTCCGCCCGCACAGGCGGCCCGGCTAACCTCCTGACATCACCCTTACCCGGCAGGAGTACGAGAGCCATGGCGAAAGCACCGGTCCAGCGCATGTCCCAGTTGATGGCGAAGACCCTGCGCGACGACCCGGCGGACGCCGAGGTCCTCAGCCACAAGCTCCTCGTCCGCGCCGGCTACGTCCGCCGCACCGCCGCCGGCATCTGGAGCTGGCTGCCCCTCGGCAAGAAGGTCCTCTCCAACGTCGAGCGGATCGTGCGCGAGGAGATGGACGCCATCGGCGCCCAGGAGGTCACCCTCCCCGCGCTGCTGCCCCGCGAGCCGTACGACGCGACCGGCCGCTGGGACGAGTACGGCCAGGAGCTGTTCCGGCTCAAGGACCGCAAGGGCGGCGACTACCTCCTCGGCCCCACCCACGAGGAGATCTTCACCCTCCTCGTCAAGGACCAGTGCACGTCCTACAAGGACCTGCCGGTGATCCTCTACCAGATCCAGAACAAGTACCGCGACGAGGCCCGCCCCCGCGCCGGCATCCTGCGCGGCCGCGAGTTCCTGATGAAGGACTCGTACTCCTTCGACACCGAGGACGAGGGCCTCGCGAAGTCCTACGCCCTGCACCGCGAGGCCTACCAGCGCATCTTCGAGCGCCTCGGCCTCGACTACCGCATCTGCGCCGCGACCGCCGGTGCCATGGGCGGCTCCAAGTCCGAGGAGTTCCTCGCCCCGGCCGAGGCCGGCGAGGACACCTTCGCCGACTGCCCGAACTGCGACTTCGCGGCCAACACCGAGGCGATCACCTACGCCCTCAAGCCGGTCGACGCGGCGGACGTGCCCGCGCTGGAGGAGATCCCCACCCCGGACACCCCCACCATCGAGACCCTGGCCGCCTCCCTCGGCGTCCCCGCCTCCGCCACGCTGAAGAACCTGCTGGTCAAGGTGGACGGCGAGATCGTCGCCGTCGGCGTGCCCGGCGACCGCGAGGTGGACCTGGACAAGGTCGAGGCGCACTTCGCCCCGGCCACCGTCGAGATGGTCACCGAGGCCGACTTCGCCGCCCGCCCCGACCTGGTGCGCGGCTACGTCGGCCCGCAGGGCCTCGGCGAGAAGGTCACCTACATCGCCGACCCGCGCGTGGCCCCCGGCACCTCCTGGATCACCGGTGCCAACAAGGACCAGACCCACGCCAGGAACGTCGTCGCGGGCCGTGACTTCGAGGTCGCCGAGTACGTCGACGTCGTCGTCGTGCAGGAGGGCGACCCCTGCCCCCAGTGCGGCACCGGCCTGAAGCTGGACCGCGCTATCGAGATCGGCCACATCTTCCAGCTGGGCCGCAAGTACGCCGACGCCCTCAAGCTCGACGTCCTCGGCCAGAACGGCAAGCCCGTCCGCGTCACCATGGGCTCCTACGGCATCGGCGTCTCGCGTGCCGTGGCCGCGCTGGCCGAGCAGAACGCCGACGACAAGGGCCTGGTGTGGGCCAGGGAGGTCGCCCCGGCCGACGTCCACGTCGTCGCCGCCGGCAAGGCCCTGCAGACCGAACTGGCCCTCGACGTCGCCGAGAAGCTGGCCGCCGCGGGCGTCCGCGTCCTGGTCGACGACCGGGCCGGGGTCTCGCCGGGCGTGAAGTTCACCGACGCCGAGCTGATCGGCGTCCCGCAGATCCTGGTCGCCGGCCGCCGCTCCGGCGAGGGCGTCGTCGAGCTGAAGGACCGCAAGACCGGTGAGCGCGAGGAGCTGCCGGTCGAGGACGCGATCGCCCGCCTCACCGCCCAGTAGGCCCTCGGCGACGCACAAGCCCCCTGGGACCCGCGGTGGTCCCAGGGGGCTTGTGCGTCGCGGCTCGCCGCCGGCCGGCGAAGCCTCTTGAGCCCCTTACAGCCAGCCGGCGAACTCCAGCAACAGCTCGCCGTCCTTCGGCCGTCCCACCCGCAGGGCCCGCACCCCCGACTCCACCGCCCGGAACAGGGTCCAGCCGCGCAGCCGTTCCTGGTCGACCTCCAGCGACTCGGCAAGCCGCTTGATCCGCCGCCGTACGGTCGCCGCGCCCGAGGGCGACGCGATCAGGTCCTCCACCCGGTCCCGCACCAGCCGCGCCAGATCGAAGGCGCACTCGCCGGCCACCGGATCCGGACCCACCGCCAGCCACGGCATCCGCTCCCCGGACAGCACCTTGCTCTGCCGGAACGTGCCGTGCAGCAAGCGGTGTTCGGGCGGCGCGGCGAGCAGTTCCTCGCGGGCCGTGAGCGCCGCGTCGACCAGCGGTGCCACCTCCGGGCCGGCGTCCGCGCCCGCCCGCATGGCCGTCGCCTGCCGCCCGGTGCGCTCGGCGACCGTCTCGAAGACATGGTCCGCGGGCGGCTCGACCCACAGCCGGCGCAGCGTCCCCGCCGCCTCCAGCAGCGCCTTCGCCTCCGGCAGCGACCGCACCGACACATCCGGGTGCAGCCGTTCCAGCAGCAGTACGCCCTCCTCGGCCCCGTCCTCCAGCAGCTCCACGGCGCCCAGCCCGCCCCAGTGCCTCAGCGCCGCCCGCTCGCTCTCCGGGCGGGCCCGGGGCGGGGCCAGCTTCAGCACCGCCGGGGTGCCGTCGGCGCGCCGCACCAGCAGCACCAGGCTGCTGCGCCCGCCCGGCACCTGCACCCGCTCCACGGTCAACTCCCGCTCGGCGACGGCCCGTTCGGCGGCCTTGGGCAGCTCCGCCAGCCAGGCGTCGCCGTCCGGTGCCGTCTCACCGAGCGCCTTGACGAGGCGCGGCGGCGGTTCGAAAGCCATGCGCGAGCGTTTCCCTTCGGGTCAGAGATCGTGTCGTTGCGGAGCGGACCGGGTCACCGGCTCACGGTGACACCGAGGCGGAGGCCGACGGGGTCGCACCGGCCGGGCCCGTCCCCTCGGCGGCCCCCTCGGTGGCCCGCTCGGCGAGCCCAGGGAAGGCTACGCTCTGCCCGCTCCAGCGCGCCGCGCGCACCGCGGCCTCCCGCAGCGCCCCGGCGGCAGCGCCGCGCCGCGTGCCCGTCGCCGCCCGCACCAGGTCGGCGTACGCCCCGGCCAGGCGCTGCTCCAGCTGTGCGGCGAGCCGCAGCGCCGCCGCCGCGTCCGGCACCGGGAAGGGCAGCGCGTAGGCGGCGTCCGCGGCGACCGGCAGGCCGCCCAGGTCGCGCACCTCGCGGGCCAGCGCGTCCCGGCCGGCCCGGTGGGCGTTCCAGGCCGCCAGTGCCTCGGCGCGGCGCGCCTCGGCGATCCGGCCGCCGACGACGCCGTACCCGTACACCGCCGCGTGCTCCGCCGCCAGCGCCGCCTGCAGCGCGGTCAGCTCGGCCTTCCTGGTCTCGTCCTTGGTCCTGTCGCCGCTCATTTGGCCCCCTCCGTCAGCAGGTACGCGTGCGCCGCCCCGGCCGCCGCCACGGACGCCAGCAGCCGCGCCGGCTCGCCCGGCACGTCGAGCAGGGTCTTGGCGCGCCGGTCGGCGAGCGTGCGCTCGGCCGCCGCGAGCGCGGCCAGGGCGTCCTTCTCGGTGGCCGGGACGGCCGGGGTGGGAGAAGGAGAGGCCGAGGACTTCTCGGGCGTGGGGGGCGCACCGTCCGCGAACGCCGCGACATGGGCCGCCACCTGCGCCCGCAGCGGTCGCAGCCGGTCCGCGAGCCCGGGGTGGGCGGCGAGGGCGGCGTCGTAGCGCGCCAGCAGCGCCCGGCTGTCCGCGGCCGCACGCGTGCGTGCCCGCTCGGTCACCGAGGGGGCGCCGCCGCCGGAGCCGGGACCGGACGTGCAGCCCGCCAGCAGGGCGGCACCGGCGGTCGAGGCGAGCAGGGTTCTCCTCCGCGGACCCGAGAGGGCGCGCGGGGTTGGCGGGTACGGCACGGCTGACGTCCTCGGGGGGCTCGTACGAACACACGGGCGGGAGGGCGGCCCGCCGTGATCACGGTACCCGCGCATCCCCCCGCTTCATGTCACCGGCTCAGACAGCCCACCCGAGGGGCGCTCGGGTGCACCGGACGCCCGCCCTCGCCTCGGGCGGGGACAGCGACACCCCCCGCGACCGGATACCCTTTGACCAGACACGCGACCCATCCCACAACAGCACACGCGGCCGAGGAGTCACCCGGATGAGCACCACCCAGAGCGAGAGGCTGCGAGAGCTGCTGGAACCGCTCGTCACCTCCCAGGGGCTGGATCTCGAAGAGATCGCTGTGGACTCCGTCGGACGCAAGCGGGTGCTGCGCGTGGTCGTCGACTCCGACGAGGGAGCCGATCTGGACGCCATCGCCGATGTGAGCCGTGTGCTCTCGGCGAAGCTCGACGAGACCGACGCGATGGGCGACGCGGCGTACGACCTGGAGGTCGGCACCCCCGGCGCGGAGCGCCTCCTCACCGAGCACCGGCACTTCGTGCGCGCCACCGAACGGCTCGTGAAGTTCCAGCTGACCGAGGGCGGCGAACTGGTCGCCCGGATCCTGACGGTCGACGAGGACGGTCTCGACGTCGAGGTCCCCGGAGTCAAGGGCCGCAAGGCGACCAGCCGCAGGCTCGGCTTCCCGGAGATCGCCAGGGCGCGCGTGCAGGTCGAGTTCAACCGCAAGGACAAGAAGGACATGAAGGAAGAGGAGGAGGCGTAGCCGTGGACATCGACATGAGCGCCCTGCGGGGCTTGGTCAGGGAGAAGGAGATCTCCTTCGACCTGCTGGTCGAGGCGATCGAGTCGGCCCTCCTCATCGCCTACCACCGCACCGAGGGAAGCCGCCGACACGCGCGCGTGGAGCTCAACCGGGAGACCGGGCATGTGACCGTGTGGGCGAAGGAGGACCCCGAGGACCTGGAGGAGGGCCAGGAGGTCCGCGAGTTCGACGACACCCCGTCCGGCTTCGGCCGGATCGCGGCGACCACCGCCAAGCAGGTGATCCTCCAGCGGCTGCGCGACGCCGAGGACGACGCGACGCTCGGCGAGTACGCCGGCCGCGAGGGCGACATCGTCACCGGCGTCGTCCAGCAGGGCCGCGACCCGAAGAACGTGCTGGTCGACATCGGCAAGCTGGAGGCCATCCTGCCGGTGCAGGAGCAGGTGCCCGGCGAGACCTACCCGCACGGCATGCGCCTGCGGTCGTACGTCGTCCGGGTGGCGAAGGGCGTCCGCGGTCCGTCCGTGACCCTGTCCCGCACGCACCCCAACCTGGTGAAGAAGCTCTTCGCCCTGGAGGTGCCGGAGATCGCCGACGGGTCGGTCGAGATCGCGGCGATCGCCCGCGAGGCCGGTCACCGCACCAAGATCGCCGTGCGGTCCACCCGTTCGGGCCTGAACGCCAAGGGCGCCTGCATCGGCCCGATGGGCGGCCGGGTGCGCAACGTGATGGGCGAGCTGAACGGCGAGAAGATCGACATCGTCGACTGGTCGGACGACCCGGCGGAGATGGTGGCGAACGCCCTGTCACCCGCTCGGGTGAGCAAGGTGGAGGTCGTCGACCTCGCCTCCCGCTCCGCCCGGGTGACCGTGCCGGACTACCAGCTGTCGCTGGCGATCGGCAAGGAGGGGCAGAACGCCCGCCTCGCCGCGCGCCTCACCGGCTGGCGCATCGACATCCGCCCGGACACCGAGCAGCCCGCCGAGTAGGAGCCGGGCGGACCGGCGCCGCCGGGCCGCCGGGAATGGATCCAAGCCGCAGATCGTTGGGTTGACAGCTGGTTTGCGACAACAGCCGTTCGATCTTTCCCCCGGAGGGGTGAGGTCGGTGCGGGGAGGTAGACTTAACTGTGTCTGGCCGGACGCACGCCCGAGCATGCCCTGAACGCACCTGTGTGGGGTGCCGGGAGCGGGCGGCCAAGAACGATCTCCTGCGGATCGTGCGGATCGAGGACGCGTGCGCCCCCGATCCGCGCGGTACGCTGCCCGGCCGGGGTGTCTATGTACATCCCGCCCTGGTCTGTCTCGATCAGGCGGTACGCCGCCGGGCGTTCCCGCGGGCACTTCGCGCCCCGGGAGCGCTCGACACAAAGGCGTTGCGCCAGTACGTCGAGCGGACAACAGTTGTCGAGCAGGCAACACCGTAAGGAAGTGGTGCGCGGACCGTCCGCGTGACCAGGTACCCCGCGAGTTGGAAGTAGGTCGAGATTGCGATGAGCACTCGATGAGCACGCGATGAGTACGCCCATGAAGTAGCGACGGTCCGGACGCAACCCGGACCTCAAAGGAGCGAAGTGGCTAAGGTCCGGGTATACGAACTCGCCAAGGAGTTCGGCGTGGAGAGCAAGGTCGTCATGGCCAAGCTCCAAGAACTCGGTGAATTCGTCCGTTCGGCGTCTTCGACCATCGAAGCGCCGGTTGTACGCAAGCTGACCGACGCCTTCCAGGGCGGTGGCAACGGCAAGTCCGCCGGTAAGCCCGCCCCGCGCAAGGCTTCCCCCAAGCCCGCCGCGCCCTCTCCGGCGCAGGCGGCACGTCCGGCTGCCCCGAGGCCGCCGGCCCCCAAGCCTCCGACGGCGCCCGCTGCCCCGCAGCCGGCCGCCTCGTCGGCTCCCGCGCCGTCCGCGCCGGCCCCCGGCCCGCGTCCGGTGCCGGGTCCCAAGCCCGCGCCGCGCCCGGCCCCGGCAGCCCCGGAGTTCACCGCTCCGCCGGCCGCTCCGGCCGCCGCCCAGACCCCGCAGGCCCCGGCCGCGCAGGGTCCGCGTCCCGGCGCCCGCCCCGGTGCCCCGAAGCCCGGCGGTCGTCCCGCTCAGGGCCAGGGCCAGGGCCAGGGCCGTCCGGGCCAGGGTGCCCCGCGTCCCGGTGGTCAGGCCGCGCGTCCGGGCGCCCGTCCGGCCGGCCCGCGTCCGGGTAACAACCCCTTCACCTCCGGTGGCTCCACCGGCATGGCCCGTCCGCAGGCCCCGCGCCCGCAGGGCGGTCCCCGTCCTGGTGGCCACGGCGGCCATGGCGGCCCCGGTGCCCCCGGCGCCGGTCCGCGTCCGCAGGCTCCCGGCCAGCAGGGCGGCGGTCCCCGTCCGCAGGCTCCGGGCGGTTCCCGTCCGTCGCCCGCCGGCATGCCCCGCCCGCAGGGCGGCCCGCGTCCCGGCCCGGCCGGTCCGCGTCCGAACCCCGGCATGATGCCGCAGCGTCCTGCTGCCGGCCCGCGTCCCGGCGGCGGTGGCCCCGGTGGCCGTGGTCCCGGTGGCGGCGGTCGTCCCGGCGGCGGCGGTCGTCCGGGCGGTGGCGGCGGCTTCGCCCGTCCCGGCGGCGGTGGCGGCGGCTTCGCCGGTCGTCCCGGCGGTCCCGGTGGCGGCGGCGGTGGCGGCGGCTTCGCCGGTCGTCCCGGCGGTCCCGGCGGTGGCGGCGGCGGTCGTCCCGGCTTCGGCGGCCGTCCCGGCGGTCCCGGTGGCCGTGGTGGCACGCAGGGCGCCTTCGGCCGTCCCGGTGGTCCGGCGCGTCGTGGCCGCAAGTCGAAGCGGCAGAGGCGCCAGGAGTACGAGGCCATGCAGGCCCCGAGTGTCGGCGGCGTGATGCTGCCGCGCGGCAACGGCGAGACCATCCGTCTCTCCCGCGGCGCGTCGCTCACCGACTTCGCGGAGAAGATCAACGCCAACCCGGCGTCCCTCGTCGCGGTCATGATGAACCTCGGCGAGATGGTCACGGCCACGCAGTCCGTCTCCGACGAGACGCTGCAGCTCCTCGCGGGCGAGATGAACTACGCGGTTCAGATCGTCAGCCCGGAGGAGGAGGACCGCGAGCTGCTGGAGTCCTTCGACATCGAGTTCGGCGAGGACGAGGGCGACGAGGGCGACCTGGTGGTCCGTCCGCCGGTCGTCACCGTCATGGGCCACGTCGACCACGGTAAGACCCGACTGCTCGACGCCATCCGCAAGACGAACGTCATCGCGGGCGAGGCCGGCGGCATCACCCAGCACATCGGTGCCTACCAGGTCTCGACCCAGGTCAACGACGAGGACCGCGCGATCACCTTCATCGACACCCCGGGTCACGAGGCGTTCACCGCCATGCGTGCCCGTGGTGCCCGGTCGACCGACATCGCGATCCTGGTCGTCGCGGCCAACGACGGCGTCATGCCGCAGACGGTCGAGGCGCTGAACCACGCCAAGGCGGCCGACGTGCCGATCGTGGTCGCGGTCAACAAGATCGACGTCGAGGGTGCCGACCCGACCAAGGTGCGCGGTCAGCTGACCGAGTACGGCCTGGTGGCCGAGGAGTACGGCGGCGACACGATGTTCGTCGACATCTCCGCCAAGCAGGGTCTGCACATCGACTCGCTGCTGGAGGCCGTGGTCCTCACCGCGGACGCCTCGCTCGACCTGCGGGCCAACCCGGCCCAGGACGCGCAGGGCATCTCGATCGAGTCCCGTCTCGACCGCGGCCGCGGTGCCGTGGCGACGGTCCTCGTCCAGCGAGGCACCCTGCGGGTCGGCGACACGATGGTGGTGGGCGACGCCTACGGCCGTGTGCGCGCCATGCTCGACGACAACGGCAACAACGTCGCCGAGGCCGGCCCGTCGACTCCGGTCCAGGTCCTGGGTCTGACCAACGTCCCGGGTGCGGGCGACAACTTCCTGGTGGTCGACGAGGACCGTACGGCCCGTCAGATCGCCGAGAAGCGCGCCGCCCGCGAGCGCAACGCCGCGTTCGCCAAGCGCACGCGCCGCGTGTCGCTGGAGGACCTGGACAAGGTGCTGAAGGCCGGCGAGGTCCAGCAGCTGAACCTGATCATCAAGGGCGACGCGTCCGGATCGGTCGAGGCTCTGGAGTCCTCCCTGCTCCAGCTGGACGTCGGCGAAGAGGTCGACATCCGCGTCCTGCACCGCGGCGTCGGTGCGGTCACGGAGTCCGACATCGACCTGGCGATGGGCTCCGACGCCATCGTGATCGGCTTCAACGTCCGCGCGGCCGGCCGCGCGGCGCAGATGGCCGAGCGCGAGGGCGTGGACGTCCGGTACTACTCGGTCATCTACCAGGCGATCGAGGAGATCGAGGCGGCCCTCAAGGGCATGCTCAAGCCGGAGTACGAAGAGGTCGAGCTCGGTACGGCGGAGATCCGCGAGGTCTTCAAGTCGTCCAAGCTGGGCAACATCGCCGGTGTCCTCATCCGCTCGGGCGAGGTCAAGCGCAACACCAAGGCGCGCCTCATCCGCGACGGCAAGGTGGTCGCGGAGAACCTCAACATCGAGGGTCTGC
This sequence comes from Streptomyces sp. NPDC055966, assembly GCF_042269865.1. Taxonomy (NCBI): domain Bacteria; kingdom Bacillati; phylum Actinomycetota; class Actinomycetes; order Kitasatosporales; family Streptomycetaceae; genus Streptomyces; species Streptomyces sp. NPDC055966. The sequence continues at coordinate 48,742 of NZ_JBHJYK010000010.1, read as the reverse complement.
GTCGCTTCAAGGACGACGTCACCGAGATCCGCGAAGGCTACGAGGGTGGTATCAACCTCGGAAACTTCAACGACATCAAGGTCGACGACGTCATCGCGACGTACGAGATGCGCGAGAAGCCGCGGGCGTAACGGCCGACGGATTCTGATGCTGGCCGGCGGGATCTCGGTCCTGCCGGCCAGCTCGCCGTTCCCGGAGGCTCCGCCCCCGGACCCGGGCAAGGCCGGAGGTCCGGGGGCGTAGCCCCCAGGGCCGGTCGCGCAGGCCACGGTGCCGAAACCCTGTCGAGCCACCGGCAGGTACGCGGTACCGTTCTTGATGTCCCCGGCCACACGGCCACGGGGCCATCGATCCCGTACCGGCGGGTGAACCGGTTACACACATGTACGTGGGGACTCTGTCCTTCGACCTCCTCCTCGGCGACGTCCACTCGCTGAAGGAGAAGCGCTCCGTCGTCCGCCCGATCGTCGCCGAACTCCAGCGGAAGTACGCGGTGAGCGCGGCCGAGGTGGACCACATGGACCTCCATCGCAGGGCCTGCATCGGCCTGGCGCTGGTCTCCGGCGACGCGGGGCACCTGAGCGACGTACTCGATCGGTGCGAGCGGCTGGTCGCGGGCCGCCCCGAGGTGGAACTGCTCTCGGTCCGACGGCGTTTTCACGGCGACGACGACTGAGCGACGACCGAGCGACGACGACTGAGCACAGAACGAAGAAGAAAGAACGGGAGACGGACCAGTGGCCGACAACGCGCGGGCGAAAAGGCTGGCGGACCTCATCCGAGAGGTGGTGGCCCAGAAGCTGCAGCGCGGGATCAAGGACCCGCGGCTCGGCTCGCACGTCACCATCACGGACACCCGGGTCACGGGCGACCTGCGGGAGGCGACCGTCTTCTACACGGTCTACGGGGACGAAGAGGAGCGGACGGCCGCGGCCGCCGGCCTGGAGAGCGCCAAGGGCATCCTGCGCTCCGAGGTCGGCCGTGCGGCCGGTGTGAAGTTCACGCCGACCCTGACCTTCGTCGCGGACGCCCTGCCGGACACCGCCCGGACCATCGAGGACCTCCTCGACCGGGCCCGGCAGTCCGACGCCGCGGTGCGCGAGGCGTCCGCGGGCGCCGCGTACGCCGGCGAGGCGGACCCGTACAAGAAGCCGGGTTCCGACGAGGAGACGGACGACAGCGCCGAATGACCAGCAAGCCCACCCCGCCCGACGGCCTTGTCATCGTCGACAAGCCGTCGGGCTTCACTTCGCACGACGTGGTCGCCAAGATGCGCGGGATCGCCCGGACCCGCCGCGTCGGCCACGCCGGCACCCTCGACCCGATGGCGACCGGCGTGCTGGTCCTCGGCGTCGAGCGGGCCACCAAGCTCCTCGGCCACCTCGCGCTGACCGAGAAGGAGTACCTGGGCACCATCCGCCTGGGCCAGAACACGCTCACCGACGACGCCGAGGGCGAGATCATCTCGTCCACCGACACGTCCAAGGTGGCCCGGGACGCCGTCGACGCCGGCATCGCCAAGCTGACCGGCGCCATCATGCAGGTGCCGTCCAAGGTCAGCGCCATCAAGATCGACGGCGTGCGGTCGTACAAGCGCGCCCGCGAGGGCGAGGACTTCGAGATCCCGGCCCGCCCGGTGACGGTCTCGTCCTTCACCGTGTACGACATCCGGGAGGCGGTCGCCGAGGACGGCACGCGGGTCCTCGACCTGGTCGTCTCCGTCGTCTGCTCCTCCGGCACCTACATCCGCGCCCTCGCCCGCGACCTGGGCGCCGACCTCGGCGTCGGCGGCCACCTCACCGCGCTGCGCCGCACGCGCGTGGGGCCGTACAAGCTGGACGCGGCCAGGACCCTGGACCAGCTCCAGCAGGAGCTGACCGTGATGCCCGTCGCCGAGGCCGCCGCGGCAGCGTTCCCGCGCTGGCAGGTGGACACCAGGCGGGCCCGGCTGCTGCTGAACGGCGTACGGCTGGACATGCCCGGCGAGTACGCGGGCCGCGGCCCGGTGGCCGTCTTCGACGGGGAGGGCCGTTTCCTGGCGCTCGTCGAGGAACAGAAGGGCAAGGCCAAGAGCCTGGCCGTCTTCGGCTGAGACAGCGCTTCCGGGGCGTGCGCGGCACGGACGCGTGTTCGCCCGTGGAGCGGCGGCCTGCCACGGGGCGGGCTCCTGCCGCCGCTCCACGGTCCCCCCTCGGTTCCCCCATCCCTAGGGTTATCCAGCGGCACCCGCCTATTCACCCGTCCGGGCAGGCGCTCGGAGTGAACCGGGGGAGCGGACGGGGGCGCGTTCGCCACGCGATCTGTCCCGCCGATCATCGCGCGCCTACCGTCGAGGACAGGCAGGGGCACGGGCGGGGAGGTACGGCCATGGCGGGACGGGGCCCGCGTACCGGAAGCGGTCGCGGGGAGGCGGGAGACGGTCGCCGAGAGCCGGGGGACGGCATCGGCCGCACATCTGCGCCCCCTCCCCCCGCCCCCACCGGCCCCGCCCTGGTCCAGATCCGTGACCTGGCCGGCCGCCCCCGCGGGGTCGGTTTCCTCGCCGATCACGACGGCACCCTGCTCACCAGCCACGAGGCGGTCGACGGCCTGCCCCGGCTCGTCCTGCGCGCCCCGGCCGAGTCCGGAGACGGCCACGACGGCGCCGGTACCGGCGAGCGCGTGTGCGTGGTCGACGCCGGCGCCGTCACCCCGCTGCCCGGCCAGGACCTGGCCCTGGTGCGCACCGAGGGGCTGGGCGTGGCCCCGCTGCCGCTGACCGTGCGGGAGCGGATCGACGCCGGCACCTACGTACGGCTCCCGGCGGGCTGCTGGCGCGAGGCGAGGGTGCTGGCCGCCACCGAGGCGACGTACACCGCCACGGACCGCTTCCACCCGGTCCCCGAGGCGCTGGAGCTGGCCATCGGCACCGCGGGCCGGGACGCGCTGCGGCTCGGCTGCGGGGCGGCCGGGGGACCGGTGCTGGACGCGCGCACCGGCGCGGTCCTCGGCGTCCTCGGCACGGCCCTGCACACCGGGCAGCGCGACGCGGCGTTCGCGGCGCCGCTGCGGCCCACCGCCGACGGCCCCCTCGCCGACCTGCTCGCCCGCAACGCGGCGACCGTGCCCGCGTACGGCGCCGACCTCAACCTGGCCGGCATCCTGGAGCTGACCGCCACCTCGGTCGGCCAGGACGGCCCCCGCGCCCGCCCCGGCGGCGGGCCGGAACCCGTCGAACGCTACGGCGTCGCACGGGAGTTGGCGGCCTTCGCGGACGGTGACCGGTCCGTCCTCGCGCTCGTCGGCACCGCGGGCAGCGGCCGTACGACGGAACTGGCGGCCCTCGCCGCGCGCCGGGCCCGTACCGGACGGCCCGCGCCCACGCTCTGGCTGCGCGGCGCCGACCTGGCGGACGGTGACGGCTCCGTGGCCGACGCGGCCCGCCGCACGCTGGAGCGGGCCGCCCGGATCGTCGCCGCCCCCCGGCGTACCCCCTGCGGCGACCTCGGCGACATCACCCCCGAGCGGCTGGCCCGCCTCGCCGCCCGCGCCGGGCGCCCGCTGCTGCTCCTCCTCGACGGCCCCGAGGAGATGCCGCCCGTCCTCGCCCACCGGCAGCCCGACTGGATCCGCGGCACCGCCGACTGGCTCCGCGAGACCGGGGCACGGCTGGTGGTGGCGTGCCGGGAGGAGTACTGGGAGCGAGCGGGTACGGAATTCCCGCCGGACCAGCTGTACGCCCCGGCGGCCCCCGCGGCGCCGACGGCCCCCACGGCTCGCGCGACGGGCCCCGCGGCTCCGCTGACCGCCGCGGCTCCGGCCGCCGGGCGTGCGGCTCCGGGGGTCCCCGCGCCTCCGACCACCGCCGCCGCCCCCGACACGTCCACCACCGCCTCCACCCCGGCCCCGGCCTGTGCCCCCTGTCCGCCCGGTCCTGCGCTGCCGCCCTGTGTCCGGCTCACCGCGCTGACGTCGGACGAGGCCCGTCGCGCCCGTGCGCGGTACGGCGTCCCCGAGGGTGTGCTCGTCGGCCGGGACGCCCGGCATCCGCTCGTCCTGCGGCTGCTGGCCGAGATCCGCGCCGCCGCCCCCGACACCCCTGCCGCCGCCGGACCCGTCGACCGGCACGAGGTGTTCGCCGCCCACCTCGACCTGATGTGCCTGCGCATCGCGGTCCGTCTCGCCGCCGGGAACGACGGCCCGCGCGGTACGGCCGTACGGCGGCTCGCCGCGCGCGTCGCCGGACAGGTGCACGAGGCCGCCCGGCGCAGTCTCGGGCCCGGGCAGGGCGAGCTGGACCGGGAGTCCTTCGAGGCGGTGTTCCCGTGGGGGCCCGCCCCGGCCCGCCTCGGCGGCGGCACGGGCTGGGCCTCCGCCGTGCTCGCCGAAGGCCTGCTCGTCCCGGCCGGCACCGGCTACCGCTTCGCGCACGAGGAGCTGGCCGACTGGATCCAGGGCATGCACCTCGACCTGGACGAGGCCCTGCACGCCCTCGTCCACCGCCCCCGCGCCGCGCACGAGAGCGCGCCCGTGCCGGTGCCGCACCACCGCGCCGGCCCGGTCGTGCAGGCCCTGCTGCTGCTCGCCCGGCAGTGCGGACCCCGTCAACTCACCGCCCGCCTCAGGGACTTGACCGACGCCCTGGACCGGGACCCCGGCTCCTGGTGGGCCGCCCGGCTGCTCGCCCGTACCCTGCACCAGGTCCCGGACGCGACGCCGTACACCGAGGTGCTGCGGCTGCTCGCCGAGCGGATCGTGGCCTGGCGCCGGGCGGGGCGGACCGTGCCGGCCGAGTTCGGGCCCGCCTTCTGGACCGGGCTGCCCCTCCCGGACGCCGCACGCCTCGATCTGCTGCGCCGGCTCGTGCTGGCCGACCAGGTGCCCCCGGAGCCCGGCGGGCGCTACCTCGACGCCGTGGCCCGGCTGCTCGCCGCCGCCCCCGCCGTCGTACAGCCGGAGCTGATCCGCTGGTTCGCCGACGAGCGGCCGCTGCCCGCGACGCCGCACGCCACCGTCGCCACGGCCGCCCAGGCGCTGCTGCACACCCACCGGCACGGCGCGCTGGACGACCTCACCGACCTGCTGGCCGCGAGCCCCCACCGCCGCGCCGACGAACTGCTCGGCACGCTCGCCGAGGACGAGCCGGCGGCCCTGTGCCGGGCCGTCGACCGCTGGGCGCACGACGAGCGCGCCGTCCGACGGGCGGCGGCCGTCGCGTTCGGGCTGCGTACGGCGCCGCACGCGCGCGCGGAGGCCGACCGCGCGCTGCTGCGGCTCGCCGCCCTCGCCCTGCTCGCCCGCCCCGCCGACCGCTTCCTGCACGGCGGCGCGCTCGCCCTGCTGGTCCACGACCCGCACACCCGGGACACGTACCTGCCCGCCGCCCTGCGGTACTTCGCCGACGGCGACCCGCACGTCCCGCCCGGTGCCCTGGCCCCGGCCCTCGCCACCCATCCCGAACCGGTCCTGGAGGCCTTCCGCACCCGGCTGAGCGCCTCGGACCCGCCCGACGCCGTGCGCCTGCTCGCGGCCCTCGCCGACGCCGCCACCCCGACCCTCGCGCGCGCCGTCGCCGGCCTCGCCCGGGATGCCGTACGGCTGCGTCCACAGGGCGCGGGACACCTGGCCGGGCAGCTCGCCCACCACGTCGACCGGCGATTCGAGCAGCAGGGGCCCACCGCGCGCCCCGTCCTCCTGCCCCTCGTCACGGGCCTGCTGGACGACGGCCCCGAACCGCTGCGCGCCGCCCTCGCCGCCGTCCTCGCCGCCCCGGGCACCCCGGCCTCCCGCCCGCTGCGCCGCGAGCTGCTGGAGGTGCTGCTGGCCGGCGAACAGGAGCCGTCCGTCCTGGCCGCCGTCCTGCACGCGGCGGCCGCGCACGGCGACCGCCGCGAGGAGGAGACGCGCGGGCTCGTCCACCGCACCGGTCTGCTCCTGGTCCGTACGCCCGAAGGCGCCACCCGCTTCGACCGCGGCCTGGTCGACCTGGGCCGGCACGTGCCCGGTTTCGCCGCGCTGATGGCCCGCTGGCTGAGCGCGACCCCGGAGGACTGGGCCGCCGTGGTGGGCCCCAGCACGCGTCGCACGCTGGAGAGCCTGGCCGGCGTCCGGGTACCGGCCTGAGCAGCGCCGACGGCATAGCCGTGAACGTGCGCCCGGTCACAGCCCCGACACCGATGCGGGGCGGGGGCACCCGGCATGGCACCCTTAGACCTGCGCAAGTCGTGAGAGTCAATGAGAGTCAATACGGACACGGGTTCGAGGAGCGGTCACAGTGCAGCGCTGGTGTGGCTTGGAGGACATCCCCCAGGACTGGGGGCGCAGCGTCGTCACCATCGGTTCCTACGACGGCGTCCACCGCGGCCACCAGCTGATCATCAGGCATGCCGTGGACCGCGCCCGCGAGCTGGGCGTCCCGGCCGTCGTGGTCACCTTCGACCCGCACCCCAGCGAGGTCGTCCGCCCCGGCAGCCACCCGCCGCTGCTCGCCGCGCACCACCGCCGTGCCGAGCTGATGGCGGAGCTGGGCGTGGACGCGGTGCTCGTGCTCCCCTTCACCACCGAGTTCTCGAAGCTCTCGCCCGCCGACTTCGTCGTGAAGGTCCTGGTGGACAAGTTGCACGCCAGGGCGGTCGTGGAGGGCCCCAACTTCCGCTTCGGCCACAAGGCCGCGGGCAACGTCGAGTTCCTCGCCGAGCAGGGCGAGACGTACGACTTCGAGGTCGAGGTCGTCGACCTGTATGTCACCGGTGAGGCGGGCGGCGGCAAGCCGTTCTCCTCGACCCTGACCCGCTGCCTGGTCGCCGAGGGCGACGTCGAGGGCGCCCGCGAGATCCTGGGCCGCCCGCACCGCGTGGAGGGCGTGGTCGTGCGCGGCGCCCAGCGCGGCCGCGAACTGGGCTTCCCGACGGCCAACGTCGAGACCCTTCCGCACACCGCCATCCCGGCCGACGGCGTGTACGCCGGCTATCTGCACGTCGAGGGCGAGGCCATGCCGGCCGCGATCTCGGTCGGAACGAACCCGCAGTTCGACGGCACCGAGCGGACCGTGGAGGCGTACGCCATCGACCGCGTCGGCCTCGACCTGTACGGCCTGCACGTCGCCGTCGACTTCCTCGCCTACGTGCGCGGCCAGGCGAAGTTCGACTCGCTGGAGGCCCTGCTGGACCAGATGGCGGCGGACGTGAAGCGGTGCCGGGAGATCGTGGCGGCACAGGAGTGACCGCGGGCGACTGACACGAAAGGGCGGCCGGTGCGCATCGCACCGGCCGCCCTTTTCGGTCACTGCTACTGCTGCGGCGGCTGCTCCTGAGGGGGCTGCGGGGCCTGGGGTGCCTGGGGGTAGCCGTACGCCTGGCCGGGCTGCTGCTGCGGCGGCTGGCCGTACAGCTCCTGGCCGGGGGCCTGTCCGGGGGCCTGCGGGTACGGCTGCCCCGGCTGTCCCGGCTGCTGCGGGAACGGCTGACCGGGGGCACCGGCGGGAGCCTGCGGGTACGGGTGTCCCGGCTGTCCGGGCTGCCCCTGCTGGGGCGGGTACGGCTGCCCGGGCACCTGCGGGTACGGCTGAGGCTGCCCCGGCATGGGCTGTCCGGGCATCGGCTGCCCCGGCATCGGCTGCCCGGGCATGGGCTGCCCGGGCATCGCGTAGCCCGGCATGGGCGGGGCGGCGACCGGCGGCGGGTTGCCGTCGTTGGTCCACAGGCCGTGTGCCTGCTGGTGGCGGGTGAAGTCCTCGGCGATCAGCGCGGCCAGGTTGAAGTACGCCTCGCGCGTCCGCGGCCGCATCATGTCGAGGTCGACCTCGGCACCAGCGGCCAGATGCTCGTCGAAGGGCACGACCACGACACCGCGCGTGCGCGTCTCGAAGTGCGCCACGATGTCCTCGACCTTGATCATCTTGCCGGTCTCGCGGACCCCGGAGATGACCGTGAGGGACCGGGAGACCAGGTCCGCGTACCCGTGCGCCGACAGCCAGTCCAGCGTCGTACTGGCGCTGCTCGCACCGTCCACGGACGGCGTCGAGATGATGATGAGCTGGTCGGCGAGGTCGAGCACGCCGCGCATGGCGCTGTAGAGCAGACCGGTACCGGAGTCCGTCAGGATGATCGGGTACTGGTTGCCGAGCACCTCGATCGCGCGCCGGTAGTCCTCGTCGTTGAACGTGGTCGAGACGGCCGGGTCGACGTCGTTGGCGATGATTTCGAGCCCGGACGGCGCCTGGGACGTGAACCGCCGGATGTCCATGTACGAGTTCAGGTACGGGATCGCCTGGACGAGGTCACGGATGGTGGCGCCGGTCTCCCGGCGCACGCGGCGGCCGAGCGTGCCGGCGTCCGGGTTGGCGTCGATCGCGAGGATCTTGTCCTGCCGCTCGGTGGCGAGGGTGGAGCCGAGCGCGGTGGTCGTGGTCGTCTTGCCGACACCGCCCTTGAGACTGATGACCGCGATCCGGTAGCAGGACAGCACCGGCGTGCGGATCAGCTCCAGCTTGCGCTGCCGCTCGGCCTCCTCCTTCTTGCCGCCGAGCTTGAAGCGACTCGACGCCGCTGCGGGCCGCCCGCTCTTCGCCTTCTGCTTCTTGTTGTTGAGCAGCCGGTCCGAGGACAGCTCCACGGCGGCGGTGTAACCGAGCGGCGCGGCACCGGGGTTGGTCATCTGCCGCTGGTCGTGCTGGATCGGCTGCGGCCACGCGGCACCGGTGCGCGGATCGACCGGCGCCTGCGGGGCGTCCGCCTGCGGCTGCGGGAAGCCGTAACCGCCGGGCGGGGTCGGCGCGGTGGGGCTCTGCGGCTGCGGCTGGGGCTGTGGCTGCGACTGCTGCGGCGGCTGGGGGGCCTGCGGCGGCTGCGGAGGCTGCGGGAAGCCGTAACCACCCGGCTGCGGCGGGGAGTTGACTCCGGCCGGCGGGAAGCCGTAACCACCGGGTCCGTTGGCCCCTGCCTGCTGCGGCTGAGCTTGGGGCTGCGGCTGCGGCGGCTGCTGGGGGTGGGGCTGGGGTCCCGGGCCCGCGGCCGGCGCGACGGGCTGACCGGGCTGCGGCGGCTGGTTGGGCTGGTTCCAGGCGGCGGGTGCGGGCTGCGGGGCCTGCGGCTGGAACGGCGGCTGCTGACCGGGCAGGGGACCGGGCTGCTGCGGCGGCGCCGGCTGACCGGGGAGGCCCGGCTGTCCGGACCACTGGCCCGCCGGGGCGGGGGCAGCGGGCTGGTAGGAGGGCGGCAGCGGCGGCACCCCGCTCTGCGGCGCGGGCGGCGGCGTCCAACCGGGCTGCGCACCCTGCGGTGCGGCCGGGGGAGCGGCGGGAGCCTGCGGCACGGCGTCCTGCGGCACGGCGGCGGGCGGCACGGCGTCCTGGGGCGCGTCGGTCTGTGCGGCGGCGGCCTCCGGCTGGGCGGCACTGTCCTGCGGCGCGGCCGCGGACTCCGGTGCGGCGGAGTCCGCGACGACGGCGGAACCCTCCGCCCGAGACGCCTCGGCCCCCTCCCCGCCCTCGGTACCCGCGGCACCGTCCGCGTCCGCGGCCGGAAGCCCGGCGCTGCTCGCGCCCTCGCGCTCGTCCTCATCAGCACCGGCACCGGCGTCGGCATCCGGACCCTCCGCGTCCGCGGAGCCCTCCTCCTCCGATCCGGCGCTCTCGGCAACGGCGTCACCCTGAGCGGCGGCACCGCCCCTGGACTCGGCGGACTCCCGCGGCTCCTGGAGCTCCTCGGCCACATGACCCACCGCGCCCTCGCCGGAGTCGTCCGACGCCACCACGGTCTCGGGCGCACCCTCGCCACCGGCGGCACCCGTGCTCTCGGCGCCGGCCGATTCCGTTCCGGCGGCCTCGGCGGAATCCTGGCCGACGGAATCGGCCTCCTCCTTGACGGCCGCCGCGCGCTCGGCGATCTCGGCCATCTCGCGTTTCAGGGCCACGGCGGAGAACCGCATGGTGGCCCCGCTCTCCAGATCCCCGTTGTCCGGCTCCGGCGCCGGGGCCCCGGGCTGGACCTGCGGAGCGGCGTGCGGCTGCTGCAGCTCGAAGTCGTGCGGAGCGGGCTGCTGCGGCTCGAACCCCTGCGGCAGCTGCGGCATCGGCACCGGAGACCCGACGGGAGGTCCGACCGGCGGCGCGGGCTGCACCGGCGGCAGGAAGCCGTAACCGCCCTGCGCGGGCGGAGGCGGCGGAGCGTACGGAGTGCCCTGCGGCGGGGTGCCGACCGGCGGCTGCGGCACCGGCGCCGCGGGAGGAGCGGACGAACCCGACGCGTTCTGCGTGTACCAGGCGGGCGGCGCGTAGTCGATGGTGAACTCGCCCGTCATCTCGATGGCGGACTCCGCGTCGGTCTGGTCGTCGTCGGGTGTGTCCCAGCCCCCGCGGATCCCGTCCCGATCGCTGTTCACAGTTCCTCCTGGTGTGGTCGAACACCCTCATGCTCATGCCGTGCTGGGGCGACCATGTCGTGTTGTTCCGAGTCGTCCGTAGTCGTTTTCGAGGCAGTCCGATCCATCGGTTCTCCCCCCGGACACCGACGCCCGGTCCACGGGTCCTGTCAGCGCGCCCGCTCCCAGCCTAATCACCATGAGCCGTCCCTCGGCAGGCCCGCCCGCTTCTCGGCACGCGAACGCCCGGTCACCATGCGCCCGAAACACCCCGCACGCCTTGCGCCTTGCCCGAGGAAGGGTGGGTAAAACGGGAGGGATGTAATGAAAGGGGAGAGTGGAAACTGCGAATAAAAGGGACACTCGGGGGGAGTTCAGTCCATCCGACGTGGCGTGCCCAACAATCCGATCTCGGCGTCGGTGGGTTGCGTCAGGACGTACTGCCGGTCGCGGTCGGTACACCACAGAGTGACGCCGTCGGGCAGCGCCGGCAGCGACTCCACCTCGGTGCGCGACAGACCTGTCGTGCGCCCCAATTCGGCGGCCTCGTCCGGCGAGACCCGCTGGATGCCGGCGAGCCGTGCCTGGCGCAGCAGCCTGGGCGCGACCGGGCTGAGATACGGCAGCAGTGTCAGTACCGACTGCCAGGGGCCGGACACCACGCGTCCACGCGGCGGCCGCATGCCGCAGTCCCGGACCACCAGGACGGGTGTGCCGGCCGAGGCGCCCTGCGGAGGCACCCGCCCGACGTCGTACACGGAAAGTCCGTTCTGCCCGCCGCCCATCGCGTGCACCATCTGCATCCAGGCCTGCGGCCGGCCCGTCTCCACCGCGACCCGGGCCCCGGTGGCCGCCGAGCGCAGAGCCAGCACCTGTGCCGTCCACAGCCCGCCGATCAGCACGACGTCGTACGGCGTGGGCCGGTTGATACCCAGGACGGCAGGCTGGCCCTCGGCGTCGACACCGGCCACGACGCCGTCGTCTCCGATCGGCAGGGCGAGCGCGTCCAGTTGCTGCACGGGCAAACCGTGCCGGCTGTGCCGCGGTCCGATCAGTCCCAGGCCGTGCCGCAGCAGCTCGCCCATCCGGCGCGGTCCGGACGGCGCCGGCGTGTCCGTGCCCGGCCTCGTGGAAGTCGTCGCAATCGTCGTCACCGCGCACCTCCGAGGGGCAGTGTGGCCAGCATGCCGGGCAGTTGCTCACGGTCGAGGCGGGCCAGTCCGGCCCCGCCCTGCCGGGCGGCGGCCTCCAGCGCGCGTCGTGCCGCCACGAGTTCCTCGTCACTGCGTCCGGTCACCCGCAGGTGGCCGGAGAGGGACACCTCCTGCCGCTCCCCGTGGGCGAGGGTGAGACTGAAGGTGGTCGCCAGGGCCGGGATCGCCGTGACCCGGGCGACGAAGTGCGGCAGCGACTCGCCGTTGCCTCCGCCCAGTTGGGGCCAGCGTCTGACCCAGTACGTCGTGTGCCGCCGGTTGTCGCAGCGCCAGCTGCGCCCGGACTCCTCCGTACGCCGCTCCCGGGTCTCGCTGCGCCCCGCCTCGGCGGTGACCAGGGGGTTGGCGCACGCCGACGTGGCGAGCGCGGCGACCAGTTCCTCCTCGTCGAGCACCCGCGCGCGGAACCCGGAGCCGGTCAGCCGGCTCGCCAGGTGGTCCGCGGTCCGCGCGACGCACTTCTGTGCGCCGAGCAGCCCGCCGCCGCGCGCAGCCACGGCCTCCGCGCAGCTCTCGGGATCGAGCTTCAGCGCGATCCAGGTGATGCGGACGGCCGGGGCGCCCGTCTGCTCCTGCAGCGGAAGGTAGTTGGACACGGCGACGGACTGCTGGGGCAGATGCAGCGCGGGCGCCGGCTGGGTGTGCAGCACGATCTGGGCCGACTCCAGCCGGATCCCGTCCACCTCCAAGGCGTCGCGCACCAGCCCGACCGGCAGCGGCTGCCGGCTGCGCTCGGCCCGCAGTGCGGTCGCGTCGGCCTCCACCTGGAGCACGGCGGTGACGAACGTCCCGTCCCCGACGATGCCGACCGGACGCCGGTCACGCGCGCCGTAGGAGTACGTGCGCAGCGCCGGCTCGCACTCCACGGCGGGGACCAGGCCCGGCTCCGTGCCCGGCGGGATCGGGGTGCTGTCGGCTCGCTTCTGGCGTGCGCGCAGCTCTCGGGCCGTGCCGATCCACTCGGGCAGGGAGCGGCCCCGGCGCCGTACGAAGGCCAGCAGGAGCAGCAGTACGGCCACGACCGCGGCCGGCACCATGGCCATCATCCCGACAGCCATCCCGACGACGAGGGCGGCCGCCGCCAGCTCCACCAGCACGAGCCGTTGCAGACGGAACGAACCCGCCTGGCCCGGCCGGGGCCTGAGGCTGAGCGTGACCGCCTGCTGCGCCGCACCGCGCTGCGCGGACGCCCCGTCCGCGGGTGCCGCGGACCTGGCCGCGCGACCGCGTGTCGCCGACCGGCCGCGTGCTCGCGACCGCGTTCCGGAAGCCATCACTCCATCCCCCCGATTTGCTCACAACTCGCTGGAACCAGGCCGCTCAACATGGGCCTTGAGGGCCCAGGTACCCTACCCGCTCCACCGGACTCGCTCCGTACCAGGCATAGTAGGGGCCGGGTCCGACAACGGAGGGCGGGGGAGCGTGGTCCCCGGGCGCGCTCCGCGTGAGACACGGGGAGAAACAGGCACAGATGGCATCTCGGCGGGACCAACTCAACGCCTACACCTTCGCGAAGCGCCGCATGCTCGCGTCGTTCGTGCAGTCGTCACCGGATGCCTCCGACGAGGGGGCGCCGCGACCGCTGCGCGCGATCCTGCCGGGCGCCCTCGTCGGCGTCGTCGTGCTGGCGGCCTTCGGGGCCTGGGGCATGTTCAAGCCGACGGCTCCGCAGGGCTGGGACACACCGGGGCAGAAGGTGATCATCGCCAGCAAGTCCACCACCCGGTACGTGGTGCTGGACACGAACAACAAGCCCCAGCTCCACCCCGTCCTCAACATGGCGTCCGCCAAGCTCGTCCTGAACACCCAGGACAACGTCGACGTCGTCACCGTCGACGAGTCGATCCTCGACAACGGCAAGATCCCGCACGGCGTCACCATCGGCATCCCCTACGCCCCCGACCGCCTGCCCTCTGACAAGGAGGCCGGCACGGACAAGCAGTGGGCCGTCTGCGAGCGTCCGAGCGGCAGCGGAAGTTCCATCCAGAAGGCAGCGTTCGTCCTGGCCCAGCGCGACCTGAAGAAGACCCAGGGACCGCAGAAGCTGAGCGGGGGCGACCTCCTCTACGTCACCACCCCGACCGACAAGAAGCAGTACGTGGTCGACGCGACAGGTACGGCGTACGAGGTCAAGGCCTCCGACCAGCTCCTCGTGCAGACCCTCGTGGGGGCGGACCGCCAGCCGGAGGAGGTGTCCAAGGAGTGGATCGCGACCCTGCACCAGGGTGACGAGATCGTCTTCCCGACGATCCCCGGCGTCCCCGGAGCCCCGGCCAACGCCCCCGGCCAGCTGGGGGATGCCAACAAGGTCGGCATGGTGCTGCGGGCACCGGTCGCCGACCAGGAGCAGTACTTCGTGGTGCTTCAGGGCCGGGTCGCACCGGTCTCCGACTTCGTCGCCCAGCTCCTCCTGGCCGACACGGACCTCGTGAAGCTGGGCCAGGCCGGGCACTTCCGGGAGGTCAGCGCGGGCGCCATGACCCGGGGCAAGCCGTTCGCCGCCCAGTACAAGTGGCCGACCGAGAAGCCCGCCGCGGTCAACGTCACCCCCACCGCCGACGGCAGCCGCAACACCGTCTGCAACGTCCTGAACCACGTCGACCCCGACAACGGCACCACCACGCTGAGCACCTGGGCGGGCACCGACTTCCCGGCGGCGCTGGCCACCGGCTCCTCCAGCGCGTACGTCACCGCGGGCTCCGGTCAGCTCTACCGCCAGTTCCAGGGCACCGCGACCAACGTGGGTTCGGTCTTCCTGGTCACCGACACCGGCCTGCGCTACGCCCTGCAGTCCAACGACGACAGCGCCACCGACGACAAGGGCGTCGGCCTCACGTCCAAGCAGCGACAGGAACTCCAGCAGGAGGCCAAACTGGCGCAGACCCGCCTCGGCTACGCAGACGTGAACCCGGCCCCCATCCCCGCGGCCTGGTCGGAGTTCCTGCCGACGGGTCCGCGGCTGTCGACGGCGGCGGCACGCCAGCCGCAGGGTTCGTGAGAGGTCGTCCGATGCGCTCCACCCTGCCCGCACTGCGCACGCGTACGGCCCTGGCGGCGGCCCTGGGCCTCACCGCCACCCTGCTGGCGGCCCCGGTCGCCGCCGCGGACGACGCCTCCGACCAGTGCACCTTCTCCAAGAACAACCACAAGTACGCCGGTACGCCCTGGGCCCTGCAGCGCGTCAACCTCGACGAGCTGTGGAGCCAGTCGAAGGGCAAGAACGTGAAGGTGGCCGTGATCGACACGGGCGTCGACACGAGCAATCCGCAGCTGACCGACGCGGTGAACGCGACCCTGGGTGCGAACTACCTGCCCACGAAGGACGACAAGGGTCAGAAGATCGACGTCGGCAAGGCGGACGGCACGACCGACACGGTCGGCCACGGCACCCGCGTGGCCGGCATCATCGCCGCCCGGCCCATGAAGGGGACCGGTTTCGTGGGCCTGGCCCCCGAGGCCACCATCGTCCCGATCAAGCAGAACGACTCCGAGGGCCACGGCACGGCGGGCACCCTCGCCACCGCGATCCGACGCGCGATCGGCGTCAAGGCCAACGTCATCAACATCTCCCAGGACACGACGAAGGCCATTTCACAGGACAACGACCTGCACCTTGCCATCAAGGAGGCCCTGAACGCCGGGATCGTCGTCGTCGCCTCGGCGGGCAACGACGGCCTGGGCGGCAACGTGAAGCTCACGTACCCGGCCTCCTACGAGGGAGTGCTCGCCGTAGCCGCTTCCGACCGCAACAACGAACGCGCGGCCTTCTCCCAGTCCGGAGACTTCGTCGGAGTCGCCGCACCCGGCGTCGACATGATCTCGACCGTCCCCAAGGGCGGCCACTGCTCCGACAACGGCACGAGCTTCTCCGCACCGTACGTGGCCGCCGTGGCCGCCCTGATCAAGGCCAAGCACTGGGACTGGAAGCCCAACCAGATCGTGGCCCAGATCGAGCAGACCGCGGAACGCTCCATTGCCGGCCACGACCGCCTGGTCGGCTGGGGCGTGGTGGACCCGGTCCGCGCGCTCACGGAGGACGATCACCCGATCGATGCCCCCCACCCCGACCCGGGCCTCACCCATGTGGAGGCCCCCACCCCCGCCCAACTCACCCTCGGTGAAACCACCCAGCAACGCATCGCCCGCTACGCCACCTACGTGGCCGTCGGCGCGGCCGTCCTCGTGGCAGGCCTGAGCGGTGGAGCCGTGGCCCTGCGCGACGCCCGCCGCAGGCGCCGGGCGCTGGAGGGCCGAGCGTGAAGTCGATGACGTTCCTGCTCTTCGCCGGATCGGTCGTGCTGATCCTGATGGCCTGCGCGAAGGCCGACCGGGTCCGCTCCTGGCGAGAGTCCGTCAACCCCTCGGCCCCGCCCGTCGGGGACATCGACTTCGTCATCGCCCGGGTGGCGCTCCTGGGAATGGCCGCGCTGGGCATCTACTTCGGATTCCAGAGCATCTCCGTGTCCAAGGACGCGCACTGGAGCAACGACGAGCTGACGAACGCGGTGCGGAGTGCGGCGGACAGCCTGGACGGCGACTCCACCTACAGCCCCTACGAGGACGACACACCCGGGGACCTCGGCACCGGATACGCGCTGACGATCGAGGACGCCATCGCCCAACACGTCGGCAACGACGCTCCCCGCCCTGCCGTGGACGCCACTCCCACCAGCCCCGAGGACTCGAACGAGGCGTACTACAACATCTCGGCCGAAGGAGCGGCCCCGGCCTTCTGCATGCACGTCAAGGTACTCCGCGACAAACCCGGCGACTACGAGGCGCCCGGCATCGCCGGCGGCTCCTCCACCCAGTACAAGTACGTGTTCAGGGTGGCGAGTTCGGCGGGGGAGTGCTGAGCGGACACGGGGCGAGACTGGAGGGCACATTGGTGGTCATGCCGCCCTGCACGGGTTGTGTATCTGGAATGAAGCCGTGTATCCCTCTGTCAGCTGCTTCATCGCTGTCTCATCTGGACGTCCTGGTTTCAGAACCTTGATGAGGATGCTGACGTCCTCCTGCTCAACTTTGGTTCCTCGACACTTGATCAACGACACAGCAGCGTGATCGTCGTAAGCGATGGAACGATTCGCGGCGGACTTTTGGTCCTGAACCGAGAGTCTCCTTCGCAAGATGTCCCGGGCCGAGTCACCGGCGACGATGCGCTCCCCACTGACAACCAGCACCATGTCGCCGTCGACCTTGACCGTGCACACCGCCGAGCCGTCCTCCAGACTTCCGGTCGGTTCGATGGTGAGACGCTTCCCCGAGGCAGGCAGGAGCTGAGAGAGGGCATCGGCTGGTGCGGACACCCCGCACAGCGCCTTCGGCACGGTGAAGTCCTTCTTCGATTCCTCGGCAGAACAACCCACCGCTGTCAGCGCGGCAACGAAGAGCGAGATGCCACGGAGGGCGTGCGATGCGTATCTCAAGGCTTGCTACTCTCCGATTTCCACTGGGCGCCGTCCGAGTGGCTGTGACCGGCAGATGTGCGAGCAGCCCTCCTCAGATCGTCGGCGGTGTCGGGATCGATGGCCGTGTTGTTCACCAGCGCGTGATCGACGGCGGCCCTGGCAGAATCCAGGGCGGCGTTGCGGCCGTTTGTGTACTCCTCACCGGCCTGTGTCTCGGCTTCGCTTGAGGTGTCCTGCTCGATGCTCTTCATGATGGACTCCTGGATGTCCTCCGAGGCCCACTCAAGTGGCGCACCGGCGATGGGTACCCGCTCCCCGACCTTTTCGATGCCCATGCCCAGGATGCGGTTCACCCACTTCTGCTTCTCGGCCGCGGCCTCGTTGAACTCCGCGTCAGAAGCGGTGTGGTACTCGTAGATCGCGTGTGCCCGGGCGTCGCTCATGATGCCGGCGATGGCCGACCCAGGAGCGACGGCGGCACCCACCCGTCCGTCCAGCGACGCCGTCGAATGACTGGAGCCGTTGATCACGTGGTCCACGACATCGGTCGTGTAGGTCTGCTGGGCCGTGGTGATGGCGGAATAGGCGTCTGGATCCTGTCCCACCTCACCCAAGAAACGAGCGGCGTGGTTCGGATCGAGGTCGGCTGCGGCGCCGAAGGTCGGAAAGAGGTCGCTGCTCGGATCCTCGTCGTACATGGACCGTTGGAAGTCGCCCATGTACTCGGCGGTGATGTCCCCGAGGCTCCCCCGCAGGGCATACAGGGGACCGGTCTCCTCGCCGTCCAGGTCGCCGTTCTCGTTGTGCCGGATGAGTTCCGGGTCGCCTCCGAATTTGTTGACGATGTCACTGACCAGGTGTGCCTGCGCATCGCTGTGTTTGATGGCGTCGGCCGTGGCGTCGCTGTCGTACGGTCGGCCCGTGGTCGCTGCTTCCAGGGCGTGGCCGAGCGCCTCCGGACCGAAGTTGAGGGCCGCCTTCGTCTTGTCCTCGTCGGCCAGGACGTTGGAGGCGTTCGTGTCGATCGTCCACTCGAAGTCCTTGTCAGTGAACAAGTCGAGATACGAGTGGAAGCCTGGATTCCCACCCCTCTTCACCGTGCCGTCCTCGTTGTAGGCAGTCGGTGCTTCGGTGAAGAACTTCTCCGCAGCCTGCGGGCTGTGCCCCAGCGCTTCCAGGACGCTGTTCAACGGGTCGTTGCCCGTGCCGAGTTTGCCGGACGGATTGAAGCCGTAGCTGTCCGGGCTCCCGGCCGGTTTGTTCGACAGGAAGAAGTACGGGTCCTTCTTGTGCAGCTGTGTGATGTGCTCCGCGATGGGATTGAGGAAGCGGGAGTCATAGTCGCCGTAGCGCAGCAGCCCGCCCAGCACCTGGTAACCGTACGGCTTGTTCCACTGCCCCTTCTGCCAGCCGATCTGCCGGGTGCCGAGGCGCCGGAACTCCGCACCCCAACTCGGGTCCAGATGCTGCCTGTGGTCCGGGTCAGTGGCGTTGGCGAGCGTGTACCCCATGACCTTTTGCAGGTCTTGTACTTCGTTGAGACGCGTCTTCGTCGCATCGCCGCCCGTGCCGTCGATCGACATCTCGGCGTAGAACTGCAGCGCCTTCTCCGGACCGCCCAGCCCCTGGTAGAACTCGGTGGCGAACTCACCATCCTTCTCACGGGAGTTGAACCGCAGCAGCTGGTTGAGTTCGCGCAGCTCGGCGTCGGACATCTTGTCGCCCTTGCGCGCCAGTTCCACGGCGCGCTCGGCCTCGGCGTCGTTCAACGACTCGTACTTGCTGTGGCCCGCGTCGTACGGGTCGTTGCCGTGGCTCTTCGCCAGTGCGCGGGCGACGGAAGCGTCGACCTCGGCAGCGTGGGCGAGGATGCCGTTGATCCGGTCCTCCAATGCCCGCCTCTGATCGAGCTGCTCCTGGGTGCGCTCGTCGCTGTCACCGCGAATGTGCGGGAAGAAGCAGCGGACCTTCCCCTCGCCGATGTCCTCCACCCGGACACCGAGATTCTGGGCGTCCACCTGGACGGCGGTCTTGATCTGTTTCTGCAGCGACTCGAGCTCGGTGTGCCCGTCATCGAGAACCTGGTAGATGCTGTTGGCCTCGGAGTGGAGATCCGAGACCTCCTTGGCGGTCTTGGCGACGAACTCACGCGTCACGGTGGCGTTGATGCCGGCCCACTTCGCCGAGTCCGACTTGGCCTGCATCCCCGTACGGGCGCTCTCCGCCGACTTCTTCAGACCGTCGACGGCCTTCTTCCAGTCCGACACGGCGGTGGCGAGCTTGCCGAGATCGACCTCGACGAGGTCGTTGAAGCTGAGAGTCATCGGAGATGCTCCTACTTGAAGTACTCGTTGAGCTGTGACACCGACACGGCTGAGCCGTCACGACCCCGGATCACGGCACCGATCTTGGCGTCGTCCTCGGCATGCCGTTTCTGGGTGTAGTCCAGGTGGTCGGAGATGTGCGCGCATGCCTGCAGCACGGCCTTCACCTGCGAAGTCCACATCTCGACGGTGGTCTCCAGAGCACCGCCCGTCTGGAATCCGCGTGACTTGAGAGTGGCGGCGGCCTGCATCGTCGAGCCGGTCGACCCGCTCCCGGATCCAGCAGCGGCGATGTCCGCCTGACTCTTCACGTCGTCGTAAAGGATGTTGGCCTCGTGACCGACAGCGCCCAGGTCGTCCTGATGGACCACCAGCTCGCCCGTACCCCTGCCTCCCCCAGCCGCCGCCAGCTGATTGAGGCGCATATGCGGCGATTTACCCTCGGCTGCCCGAGCCTTGAGCTGCTCCCACTCGTCCCATGCCATGGAAGGGCCCCTTCCCCCGCGTGGATACATCCGGTGCCGGGTCAAGTTAGCAACCTGAGGCAAGAAAAAACTCGTCCATGTCCGCAATCGATGGATTGTCGGGCTGTGAAGATTGGAGGCAGGTGGGGGTGCGTCGGCGGGTGCGGTGGCTGGAGTGTGCGCTTGACCTGTACTTACGGGGTCGATGTCACATCTGCGGCGACTGCCGTCGCTGATTTTCGATCGAACGGTCCGGCGATCTGATGATGAATCACCCCATGGGGTGCCCGTGTGATCGCAAAGTTTACGTATCGTCGGTGCCTCAACTTCGGGCCAATGGCTGAATGTGAAGCTTCCGTGCGGATGGGTGAGCGCATTTGTCTTGAATGGATGCCTTGTCGGTATTGCCCGACTCCGGAGTCGGGCACTTCGGGACACCATTGCAACTGAACCGTCGCAGAGTTCAGTTGGCCTCGATTTGCACAGTGACTACAGTGGTCAGCGATGGATCGGGGGTGTGGTGCGCTGCCCAGGTCGTCGGCAGCTGTACCAACGGGGAAACGGGGAAGGGGTCGCAGTGAGTGACGGTGGCGGCTCGGATCTGAGACGCGGTCTTGAGGCTCTGAAGATCTTTCAGAAACGCGTGAACGACGCGTTGAAGAAATTTGACGAGTCACCGGGATCTTCGTCCAGCATTGCTCAGCACGCCATCAGTCGGGCGTCGTTCAGTGGCACGGAGATCCCGTTCAGCGAGGCGGCTGACCTGCATGGGCAGTACGACCGTGTGCATGCACGTCTCACAGACCTGTCGAAGTCGCTGAGCCTGCACATCGAGGCCCTGAAGCTCGCGGTGCGGGCGGCCGATGCCGGCTACGACAACGTCGAAGAAGAGATCCGTCAGCGCTTCTGGGCGATTCACGCACAACTCGACCAGGAGCACCAGCAGGCGGAGGCGCACAAGAAGACTCAGAAGTCGGGTCCGGGACAGAAGACCAACGAGTCCAACCAGGGCGGAGGGTACTGATGAGCGACGACAAGTGGCAGCAAGATCCTCAGTACAAGCCCGGCGTGGATCAGGCGGACCAGCAGGTCGGTGCGGTCAATGTCGTGGAGTACGTGCTGGGCGGTATGCCGTTCGGCTTCGGCATGCAGGTCAACGCCTTCGGCTCGACCAACTTCGAGAACCACGACCTCAACGACATGATCGACCTTGCCCAACAAGGTCAGCCCGAGCACCTGGAGATGGCCGGTAAAGCGTTGTGGGACGCCCACAGGCACATCTCCGACGCGGCCGCGGAACTGAGAGCTCACCTCGACGCGGTCGACTGGGAGGGACAGGCAGCCACTGACTTTCATGTCTGGGGCAAGGGACTGGCCAGCTGGAGCGATGACCTTGCGACGTTCGCCAACAAGGCGGCCACGCAGATCTCCGCAGCGGGCATGGGCCTGGCAACCGTCAGCAAGACGATGCCGCCCCGTGACCCGCGGCCCAGGGCCGATCGGAAGCTGCCCACCCAGTTGCCCAAGGCCCAGCAGCATGACAACAACCCGGACTACGTGGTCGCCAAGACAGCCGAGAAGAACCGGCAAGAGGCGATCAACCAGATGAACAAGCTGGCCTCTTACTATGCGGTGTCTGCTGGCGCCCTGAAGGGAGAGGACGGGCCGGAGCCGTACAAGGCCATGCCGCCTGCGGGGGTGCCGAGGCCCACCAGTGGGGGGCACCTGTACGAGGCTGGAAAGAGCCACGATGGTTCGACTCAACAGGCCACCAGGCAACCCACAGTGTCCGGCCATCATCAGGTGGCGGTGTCGGCCGACCCACACATCCCGGGCCATCCCGCACCTGTGAAAGAGGTGCACCAGCCGGTCACCGACCCGAAGCATCAGGTCGGTACGGAAATCAACACCGTGGGCACGTTGCCTCCCCAGGCACACACCGCACAGCCCGGACCCACCGTGCCTACTCTCCCGACTACCGGTGGTGGAGGTCATACGCCTCCGCTCACCACAGGACCGATGGCGCCCCCGATCGCGCCGACCGTCGGGCGTACCACGAGCTATGGCCAGACCAGTCGGCTGCCGACCTCAACGCGGGAGCGCACGGGCCCATCGGGCACCGCAAGGGGGCAGGTGTCGCAGGAGCCCGAGGGGGAAACGGGGCGTGCCACTTCCGGTGGCCGTGTGTCGCAGGGCCCAGTGGGGCAGGGTGCTCGGGCCATGGGACGTACGACGGCCCCGGCCGGTCAGTCAGCCATGCGCGAGTCCACCCAGCAGGCCGGACGTTCCCCGATGGGGCGGGGTATCACTGGTGGAACACCGCGGATGACCAACACGCCTGGTGGGCGTGCCGGAGCGACTGGTGCCACCAGCGCGGCGCGCAACGGTGTCGTGGGTGGCAAGCCTGTCACGGGCCGTACTCCGGGAACGGCGTCCAATTCCCGTGTCCCGCGGGGTATGGTCGTCGGCGCTGAAGAGCCGGTGTCCTCGGGGCAGCCGAAGGGCGTTCTCGGACAGCGAGGAGTTGTCGGTACGCCTACGGCTAAGGCGGATCCGGCCACGAGCCAGTCGGTGCTGCGTTCTGCAAGCAATCCCGAGGGTGCGATTGGTGCGCCACGGAACAACGGCGGCTCGACGCTTAAAGACTCCGAGGGCGGCGTCGGAAGGACGGGGCTCGGCCGGGGTGCGGTAGGCGATCGCCAGGGTGCGGACGGTGGCACGGGACGAGCCGGAAAGCCGGCGGCCGAGAAGGAACAGCGCCACTCGTCGCAGAAGAAGCGGCGTGACGTGCCACATAAGAGCGAATGAACAAGCGAGGACGTACGCGGGCATGAAGCCAGGGACTAGCCGAGGTGGCACAAAAGCATTGCGGCTGATAGGGCGTGACGGAAGACGCTTGTCTGTCGTGTGCTCCGCGCTGGGCGCGTTGACCATCGTGTCCACGTCCCTGGCTCCTGGTGCCGCGGCCGTGGACATTCGGTCGAAGCAGTGGTACCTGGACGCGATGCAGGCCGACCAGATGTGGAAGACGAGCACCGGTAGGGGGGTTAAGGTCGCCGTCATCGATTCCGGAGTCAATCCGAACACCCCCGCGTTGAAGGGGCAGGTGCTCGTCAACGAGGTGCAGAAGTCTGTCTCGTATCACGTCACACAGGACTATGACGGCCATGGCACATCCATGGCTGAATTGATCGCTGGTACCGGCGCGGACAACGGCATAAAAGGCCTGGCCTACGGGGCCAAGATCATTCCCTATCGTGTTGGGCTCGACGAACTGAAGGACAAGCAGGAAAAAGAAAAGACCGCTACGTCGGCCGAAGCGATCAGGGCTGCCGCGGACAGTGATGCCAAGGTCATCAATATGTCCTACGGCAGTCCGTATGATGATCCGGACGAGGAAGCGGCTGTCAAATATGCCGCCTCCAAAGGTAAGCTCCTGTTCGCCGCCGTCGGTAACGCGGGACTGAAGAACAATCAGGTCGACTATCCGGCCTTCTATCCGTACGTCAATGGCGTCTCTGCGTCGGATCAGTCCGGTACCGTCGCCAAGTTCTCGGAACATGGCGAGTACGTCGACTTTGCGGCACCCGGGGTCGACGTACCCAACTGGTGCGACAACAAGTTCACCGAGTACTGCAACGCCAGGGGCACCAGCGCCGCCTCAGCCATCGCCTCCGCCTCCGCAGCCCTCGTCTGGTCCGCTCACCCCGACTGGACAGCCAACCAGGTACTCCGGGTGCTGTTCGACACAGCCAGCCGGAAGTGGCCCAAGAACGAGCGGAGTCTTTATCTCGGCTTTGGTCTTCTGCGTCCGCGCATGGTCCTCGACAACCCGAACATCAACCCCGGCCCGGCCAACGTGGACCCGCTCGCCGCCGAGAACTCTGCAGGTGGCGACGACACCTCAGCTACCCCCACCCCTTCGGCCTCTTCCGGACAGCCGACGAAGGACGCTGGTTCCGCCAGTGGTCCTACATCTGCCGCCGCCAAAGACTCCAACTCCGGTAGCAATACAACCACTTGGGTGATCGTCGGCGCCGTAGCGGCCGTACTCGTCATCGCCGGCGCCGGTTTCGCGGCGCTGCGTGCACGCCGTAACGCCTGACCGGTCTCCCGCACAGCTGCTCATTCGCCGAACGAGCAGAGGTCCGCTTGCCGACAGTGCCGGCACCAGAAGCCGGCGCCCGGCAGGCTCCGTTCACAGAGAAAGGCATCGAAGTGGCAGCAGGCACTCAGAAGATCACCAAAGATTCAGTCGTAGGCCTTGAGCAGAAGCTTCTGGGGCAGTTCGACGACATCAAGGGTCAGCTCACGCGCCTCCAGCACCTGATCGACTCGCTTGAGGGGCACTGGAAGGGCATTGGCGCCGGCGCGTTCAACCAGAAGCAGACCGAGATCAACGAGCACATGGTCCGGATCGGCAACATCCTGGTCGGGTTCATCGAGTCGATGAACACCACCATGAAGATCAACGACCACACCGAGGACCAGGTCCGAGCCTCGGTGCACAAGATCGACGTGAACCTCGGCGGCTCGTCGGCACTGTCGCACCTCTGATCTCGGCCGGACCACCACTTCTCAGCAACGGAGAAAACATGGGCATCAACAACAGTGACGTGACGGAAGTCCATTACGACGGTCTCGACCAGATGGCGACCGAAATCGCCACCCAGGCCCGAAATCTTGAGGCCAGCCTCGAAGTGATCAAGGGCGAGGTCCAGAAGGTCTCGGGCATGTGGGAGGGCGAGGCCCACCAGGCGTACATCCGGAAGCAGGCCGAATGGGACAAGGAGGCCCGGGCCATCCACGAGGCTCTCCACGCCATCGGCCGCGCCGTGCACGCCGCCGGCGGCGACTACATGGGCGGCGACAAGAAGGCCGCCAGCTACTTCCAGTAAGCGGCCGGGATCATCAGCACGTCGCGGTAGCGGGGTGGGCGCGCACGGAGGGTGCCCACCCCCTGTCGTGCGCGGTGTGGACCCGGCAGGGCGGTGGAACCAGGCTGGTACAGCGGAAGAATCAGGACAGGGAATGCACGCCGCAGACGGCGCCGTAGGTGGTGTGGCCACTGGGGCGAAACCCGGTAGAGCCGCCACGTCACGGCGACGAGTGGGCCCGTACACGCTGATCACCGCCCTGGACGACCCCCACACCAAAGTCCCTGTCCCCGAGCGGCGGTACATCGCCCGAAGCTCCGACGGACAGCACACCGTGCTGCTGTCCCTCCCGCTGTCCGGTCGCGACCCTCAGCGCTTCCTCGCCGAGGCCGAAGCCTCCCGCTATCTGCTCGGGTCCTGCGCCGCCCCGGCCACCTCCGTCGCCGGTGCGGGCGAGCCGCCGTGGTACGCGCACCCGTATCTGCCTGTCCTGCCCCTCCCCACCGCCCTCGCCGTACACGGAGGTCCGCTTCCCGAGCGGACCGTACGCGCGCTGGGCGCGGCCCTCGCCGAGACGCTGGCCGTCCTCCACGGGCAGGGGCTGACCTTCGCCGGTGTGTCACCGGCGGCCGTCCTGATCGCCGCCGACGGGCCGCGTCTCTCCTGCTTCGGCGCCGTGCGCGCGGCTGCGCCCGACGGTGCTTCCCGCTCAGGGCTGCCGGGTCTCGAACCGGGCAGCCTGCCGCCGGAACAGTCGTCCGGCGGGCGTCCGCGTCCCCTAGGAGACGTGTACGCCCTCGGGGCGACGCTCGCCTACGCGGCCACCGGGTACACGACACCGGAGCGGGACGAACTTCCCGCCGCCTTGCGTACGGTCATCGCCCGGTGCCTCTCACATGACCCGAGGAACCGTCCTCAACTGGCCGAACTCATCGACGCCCTGGGAGGGCGCGCTGAGGCGGAGAGCCGTTCCGCCGTCCTCCTCGGTCCAGGCTGGCTCCCCGGGCGTGTCGTCGCCGCCCTCGCCCATCAGTCGGCGGCCGTTCTCACGGCGGAGATCTCCCTTGCCGGGCAGACCTCTCCCACCCACCCTTCCCATAGCCAGAACTGACAACGACCCCATGCCTTCCCCGCTTACCCACGACGACCCCCACACGATCGGCTCCTATCGGCCCATCGCCCGCCTCGGCAGCGGAGGCATGGGCACCGTGTATCTCGCCCGTACCGTGGGCGGACGTACCGTCGCGCTGAAGACGATGCACGCCCGCATCGCCTCCGATCCTGCGTTCCGTACCCGGTTCCGGCTGGAGACCGACGCGGCGCGGGTCGTGGGGGAGAGGTTCGGCGCCGGTGTGGTGGACGCCGATCCGCGGGCTGAGACACCCTGGTTCGCGACCGAGTACGTGCTCGGGCCGTCCCTGGACGAGGCCGTGAAGCTGTGCGGGCCGCTGCCCGAGGCGTCCGTACGGGCACTGGGGGCGGCGCTGTGCGGGGCGCTGGAACAGTTGCACGCGTCCGATGTCGTCCATCGCGACCTCAAGCCGTCCAACATTCTCATCACCGCCTACGGGCCCAAGGTCATCGACTTCGGTATCGCCCGCGCGGCCGGCGATGATCACCTCACCCGTGCCGGAGTCGCGGTCGGTACCCCCGCCTTCATGTCACCGGAGCAGGCGGGAGGGCAGGAACACACGGCCGCGGGTGATGTCTTCGCGCTCGCCGGGCTGCTCGTCTTCGCCGCCACCGGGCATCCGCCCTTCGGGCACGGCCAGGCGGCGGATCTGCTCTACCGGGTGCAGTACGCCGAGCCCGACCTGAGCGGAGTACCCGAAAACCTGGTGCCGGCGCTTGCGCAGTGTCTGGACAAGAATCCGTTCCGGCGTCCGACGACCGGCTGGCTGGCCTCCCAACTGCACGACGGAGGTGGCGAGTTCGCCGACCACCTGCCGGACGTACTTTTGGCCGACATCGGGCGGCGGGCCACGGAGGTCTGGCAGGTCGCGCCGCAGCGGCTGCCGGCCCCGGCCGATGAGCCGGCCATGGCGGCGACGGCCGCTCCCGTACGGTGGTCGCGCCGGCGTCTGCTGCTCACCAGCGGCGGCGCCGCGCTGGGCGTCGCGGCCGTGGGAGCGGCGGGGGCGTGGGCCTGGAGCGAGTGGGCCGGTGGTCCGAAGACACAGCCCGTGCCCGGGCCCAGCAACAGCCAGCTGCCGAAGAAGCAGCTGGACTCGCGCTGGCAGGTCCAGGTCGAGGACACGTACAACGGAGGATTCACAGAAGGACCTCTGGACTCCTTTCCGGTGCCGTTGCAGGCCGTCGGTGACATGGTCGTGGTGATGGCCGGAAACTTCCTGGAAGGGGTCGCCGCGCAGAGCGGGAAGGTCGCTTGGAAGTCGCTCAACGCGCCGATACCGTGGCAGATCGCCTCCGACGCCGGGCGCATGTTCCTGGTGAAGGACGTGAACGACGGCTACACCGGATCCGATTCCTCCCATGCGCGCCCGCTGGCTCTGGCCTCGATCGACGTCCGCACCGGCTCGGTCGGGGAGCCCTTCGCGCAGTTCACCGACCTCAATGGGCTCTCACTGAACCAGGCGCTGTGCACCGCGGGCGGGGTGGCCTACGCGGTGGCCGGGCACGGCAAGTTCTCCTTCAGCTTCCTCGCCTCGCAGTCCTGGTACGTGCTGGCGGTGGACATCAGCAGCGGCAAGCGACTGTGGAAGGCGCCGCTGCCCCGTCGGCAGCAGGAGGTCCCGCACCTGTTCTTCCTCGGCGCCTCGGTCGTGGGGAACCGCCTCGTCGCGCTTCAGGAAGCGAACGACGGCGGTGTGCACGCCGTTGTGCGCGACACGGGTACGGGAACCGTCCGGTGGGACCGCAGGCTCGACGGCGTCGTCCCGGACCGGGTACGGGAGTCCCTGGTCACCGACGCGCAGAACCTGTACGTGGGCGCCGGCCGACTGAGGGCACTGCGGCTCGGCGACGGGAGCGTGGCCTGGGACTCGGCGTCCGAACGGCCGGGTCGCACCTATGGCCTTCCGGTGATCAAGGACGGCACCCTGTACGCCGTCGAGAAGGGGCTCGGGCTCGTCGCCTTCGACCCGGCGAGCGGGCGCGTCAAGTGGCAGGAAAAGGGCGGGCAGGGCACCGACGCGGACCTGAGTGCCCCACCCGTGGTGGGTTCCGACTTCGCGTACACCAAGCGAGGGTCGCGGTTGTGGGCGATCGATCTGTCCTCCCAGCAGCCGGCCCACTCCTACCGGACCACCGGTGACCGTTTCATGATCCATGAGAAGGCGGGAGAAGTCATCGCGCTGGGCGGCCACTTCCTCGCGGCGTTCCCCGTGCGGTGAACCGGCCGGTGCAGGGAACAGAACGGGCGCACAGAACAGAAAGCGACAAGCGATGAGACCCCTGGGGACCGGCGATCCGATCCGGCTCGGCCCGTACCGCCTGCTCGGTGTGCTGGGCGAGGGCGGCATGGGCAAGGTGTACGTCGGCCAGGACCACGCGGGCATCGTCGCCGCCGTGAAGGTGCTGCGGCCCGAACTCGCCCACGACGCGGGTCTCGCCCAGCGGTTCGTGCGTGAAGCGCTGGCGGCTGCGGCCGTGCGGAGTCCGGGTGTGGCGGCGGTGCTGGGTGCGCAGACCGAGGGCGGACGGCCGTGGATCGCCACGGAGTTCCTTGCCGGGCCGACCCTGGACCAGATCGTGGACCGGCTCGGCCCGCTGGACGACGCGGGTCTGCGTGCGCTGGCCGCCTCGCTCGCCCGTACCCTGCGCGACATCCACGCCGCCGGGTTCGTCCATCGCGACCTCAAGCCGCCCAACATCGTGCTCACCGCGAACGGCCCGCGGGTCATCGACTTCGGCATCGCACGTCCGGAGCACGGACTGACGCTCACCACCACTGGGCAGATTCCGGTCACCCCGGGATACGGCGCCCCCGAGCAGGTGCTCGGCCGTCGGGTCACCGCGGCGGCCGACGTCTTCTCCCTCGGCGCCGTCCTCGTGTACGCGGCCACCGGGCGCCGGGCGTTCACCGGCGGGCATGTCGCTGCGGTCCAGTACGAGGTCGTCCACGGCGAACCGCGCTGGCACGGTCTCTCGCCCGAGCAGCATGCCCTGATCGCCCCGTGCCTGGCGAAGGAGGCGGCGGGCCGGCCCACTCCCGAGCAGATCGCCGGGGCCTTCACTCTGTCCGGGACGTCCGACGGGGTGTGGAAGCGCGGGCCCGTGGCCGATGCGATCAAGGAGCGGGAGCGCGAGATACGGGAATTGACCGCACCGTTGCTGACGACCCGGACCGGGGTGGGGCCGAGCCGGCGCGGACTGCTCACCGGGGTCGCGGCCGGTGGCGCGCTGCTCGCGGCGACCGGTGGCACCGGCTGGTGGCTGATGCGCGACGGTGGCTCGCGCCGCAAGGACCTGTTCGCCCTGCCGCCCGCGGTGAAGACACCGACGGCGCGCATCCTGTCCGCCGACGACGGCGACTTCATCGTCGGTGACGCCATCAAGCCGCTCTGGAAGCACGATGCGGCGGTGGGACCGCAGTCACCAGCGCCGCTGCCGGTCCGCGACGTGGTCATCGCCGGTGCCAAGTCCGGCGGTGTAGCGGCGTTCAACGTCGTCGACGGCAAACAGCGCTGGCAGGCCTCCGACATGGAGATGGCAAGCGGCTATCTGTCGCTCTCCGACCGTCTGCTCGTGACCGCCGACACCCACGGCACGCTGCACACCTTCGTCCCGTCCACGGGCGAGCCCAAGTGGACGGCACAGGCCGATGCCGAGACGCTCCTGGCCGTCGACGAGGAGGCGGTGTACGTCGTGACGAAGGACCACCGGCTCCGTTCGGTGGGTCGTTTCGATGCGGGACTCCGCTGGACCGTGTCGGTGCCGGAGCGGTTCAGAACCCGCCTGTACCTCCACGGCGTGGTCGACAGCGGAACACTGGTCGTCGCGACCACCGACGGGCACGCACTGGCGGTCAGCACGAAGACCGGCCGCACGCTGTGGACGGTGTACGACCAGGCGAAGAAGACACAGCTCGTTCCGGTGGCCGCGAGCGGTGTGGTCTATCTCAACGGCAAGACGCTGACCGGCCGGAGGATCTCGGACGGCAAGGAGGTCTGGCGGGGGATCAATGAATCCGGGTCCTCGTCGGAATGGGGTCCCGCCGGTCTCTCCGACGACTACGTGTATGCGAACATCGGTGGTTTCAACCAGCGGTTCAGCCTCCGCAAGGGCCGCAAGGACTGGTTCGGCCCGGGCGGCACCGACGGGAGTCCGGTCCTGTTCCAGGGCAGCGGTGTATGGGTGCTCCAAGATCTGAACGACGGTCTGTCGGTACACGCCCTGAGCGTCAAGGACGGCTCGGAGATCTGGTACTTCGACCCTCGCTTCATCGACGACCTCAAGCTCGCGGCCGACGGCAACCGAGTCTTCGTCACGGCAGGCAACGCCCTGATCGCGTTGCCGGTCTTCTGACCCCGCCGCACCGGAAACAGGAATCCGGCGGTCGGCCAGACCGCCGGATTCGCCGTATTCACAGCCCTTGAACGAGCACGTCAGTACTCCACGTCCACCAACCCCGTCTGAACCAACGGCTTCCCCCGCTTCCGCGACACGAAGACGCCCCGCCCCGCCGGCATCGGCCGCGGTCGCACCCCGTTGAGGATGTCGCCCTCCGCCGGATCGCCGGCCATGACGATGCCCTGGGCGCCGAGTTCCTTCATGCGCTGCATGAAGGGCTCGTAGGCGGCGCGGCCCGCGCCCGCGGAGGAGCGGGCGATGATGAAGCGGACGCCGACGTCGCGGGCGAAGGGCAGCATCTCCGTCAGGCCGCTGAGCGGGTTGCCGCTGGACGTGGACACGAGGTCGTAGTCGTCGATGACGACGAACACCTGCGGGCCCCGCCACCAGCTGCGGTCCCGCAGCTGCTGCGGGGTGACATCGGCCGTCGGCGTGCGGCGCTGCATGAGGTCGGCCAGCGCCACCATGTGGTGGTCCATCTGGCTGGACATCGGGATGTACTCCGCCAGGTGCGAGGCGGGCGTGATGTCCAGCAGCGAGCGGCGGTTGTCGACGACGAAGAACTTCGCCTCGTCGCCGCTGTACCGCAGGCAGAGCTGATTGATCAGCAGCCGCAGCAGGTTGGACTTGCCGGACTCGCTCTCGCCGAAGACGAGGAAGAACGGGTCCTGTTCGAAGTCCAGGAACACCGGCTCCAGGGCGTCCTCGTCCAGCGCGAAGGCGATGCCCCGCTGCGGAAGGCGGTCGCCCGGAGGCAGTTCCACCGCCTCCAGCTGGCGCGGCAGCAGCCGCACCTGCGGGGCGCCGGGCGCCTGCCAGTGGCGGCCGACCTCGGTGGTCAGTGCCGCCGTCGCGTCAGCCAGGTCGGTGTCGGAGGTCAGACCGTCGATGCGCGGGACCGCCGCCATGAAGTGGAGCTTCTGGGGGGAGAGGCCGCGGCCGGGAACGCCGGCGGGGACGTTGACCGCCACCTTGCGGTCGATCTCGGAGTCCATGACGTCGCCGAGGCGCAGCTCCAGGCGGTTCATCAGGTGGTCCTTGAGGTTCGCCCGGACCTCCATCGAACGCGACGCCGTGATGATCACGTGGATGCCGTAGCCGAGACCGCGGGCGGCGAGGTCCACGACCGCCGGTTCCAGGGCCTCGTAGTCCGTGCGGAAGTTGCCCCAGCCGTCGACGATCAGGAAGACGTCGCCCCAGGGCTGGTCGGTCACCGAGATCTCACCGCGGGCCCGTCGGCTGCGGAAGTCGGCGATCGACGCGATGCCCGTCGCGCGGAAGTACTCCTCGCGGCGGGTCAGGACGCCGTACACCTCGGAGACCGTACGGCGGACGCGCTCCGGGTCGAGGCGGGAGGCGATGCCGCCGACGTGCGGCAGGCCGGCGACCGCGGCCATACCGCCGCCACCGAAGTCCAGCCCGTAGATCTGCACCTCGTACGGCGTGTGCGTCAGCGCGAAGGAGCAGATCAGGGACCGCAGCAGCGTCGACTTGCCGGACTGCGGGCCGCCGATGATCTGCATGTGGCCCGCCGCGCCCGAGAAGTCGATCATCAGCCGGTCACGACGCTGCTCGTACGGCTTGTCGACGAGGCCCACCGGGACGATCAGACGGCCGGCACCCTCGTAGTTCGGCTGGGTCAGGCCACGGCCCTGCACCGCCGCGAGGCCGGGCAGCAGCGAGTCCAGCGCCGGCGGGCTCTCCAGCGGGGGCAGCCACACCTGGTGGGCCGCCGGTCCCTGAGCCTCCAGGCGGCGCACGATCACGTCCAGGACGGTGTCGGCCAGCGCGTCGTCCGTCTCGGGGGCCGACTCCGCACGCTGCTGCGGGAGCGCCGTGTACTGCACCGGTACCTCGGTGGCCGTGAACAGCACCGGGCGCCGGTCCACCGGCAGCGGGCCGCCGCCGGGCGCCGTCCGCTGCCCGCCCGTACGGTACGTGCCGGAGACGTACGCCGCCTTGAAGCGGACCATTTCGTCCGTGCCGAACTTCAGGAAGCCGGAACCGGGGACGTTGGGGAGTTCGTAGGCGTCGGGGACGCCGAGGGCGGCGCGGGATTCGGCCGCCGAGAACGTGCGCAGACCGATGCGGTACGACAGGTACGTCTCCAGGCCGCGCAGCCGGCCCTCCTCCAGGCGCTGCGAGGCCAGCAGCAGGTGCACGCCGAGCGAACGGCCGATACGGCCGATCTGCACGAACATCTCGATGAAGTCCGGCTTGGCGGTCAGCAGTTCGCTGAACTCGTCGATCACCAGGACGAGGGAGGGGATGGGCTGCAGGGGCGCGCCCGCCGCGCGGGCCTTCTCGTAGTCGTGGATGTTGGCGTAGTTGCCCGCGTCGCGGAGCATCTCCTGGCGCCGGTTGAGCTCACCGCGGATCGAGTCGCCCATGCGGTCGACCAGGGTGAGGTCGTCGGCCAGGTTGGTGATGACCGCCGCGACGTGGGGCATCTGCGCCATACCGGCGAAGGTCGCACCGCCCTTGAAGTCCGCGAGGACGAAGTTCAGGGTCTCGGAGGAGTGCGTGACGGCGAGGCCCAGCACCAGGGTGCGCAGCAGCTCCGACTTGCCGGAACCGGTGGCGCCGACGCACAGGCCGTGCGGGCCCATACCCTCCTGCGCGGCTTCCTTGAGGTCCAGCATGACCGGGCGGCCGTCCTCGCCGAGGCCGATGGGCACGCGCAGACGCTCGGCGAGGGCGCGCGGGCGCCAGGTCCGCTTGGTGTCGACGGAGGCCGCGTCGCCGAGACCGAGGAGATCGGTGAACTCCAGGTTCGCGAGCAGCGGTTCGCCGTCGTCGCCGCCCGCCCCCATGCACAGCGGCGCCAGCTGCCGGGCCAGAGCCTCGGCGGACTCGTAGGAGAGCGCGTCCGGGATGCCGTCGTAGAGCTCCCCGTGCCCGGACTCCAGCCGCAGCGTGCCCGGCTGTACGACGATGGACAGCTCGCCGCCCGGCTTCATGAGTTCGCCGGCCACGACCTCCAGGATGGTGACGCCCTGCAGGCCCTCCGGATTGGCGAGCACGGAGTCCGGCAGCAGGGAGATGTCGTCGAGGACGAGCACGATGTGCGGCTCGTCCAGCAGGGGCGCGGCGGCGGGGTGGAAGCGAGGGCGGCCGGTGAGCCGGGCGGACAGCAGGTCCTCCAGCTCGCGCGGGTCGGCGCCGATCAGCCGTCGGCTGCCCGCGCCGTCCACCGCGCCGGGCGCCTGCACGTGCGGCAGCCACTTCGCCCAGTCCCAGTCCGGCAGCGTCTCGCGTCCGGCGGCCACCGCGATGACCAGGTCTTCGGGGGAGTGCAGCGAGGCCAGCGAGCCGACCAGCGCGCGGGCGGAGGCGCGTACGGACTGCGGCTCACCGCTGAGCGTGACGTGGTAGAAGGCGCGCAGGGACACCGCCATCGGCAGATCGCCGACGGTGCCGTGCGTGGCGAGGAAGCGCTGCATGGCGCCCGCGGTCAGCGGCTCCAGCTGCTCGACCGGACCCGTCTCCGGGGCCACGAGAGAAGTCGCCAACGGCTGCGGGCCCAGGCCGACGCGCACGTGCGCGAAGTCCTCGTCGCTCGCCCGTCGCTCCCACACCCGGCTGCCCTCGGCGACGAGCGCCCACAGTTGCTCGGGGGACGGGTGCAGGTAGTACTGGGCGTCCCGCTGCTTCCGCGCCGTCTCGACGGCGGACTTGCGGGTCTGCGACAGATAGCTGAGGTAGTCGCGGCGCATGTCGGCCAGCTGGCCCTGGGAGCCACGGCGGAAGCGGACCACCATCGCGATGGACATGGCCACCGTCGAGGCGATCATGATCATGCCCATGATCTTCATGAACGGCTGACCGTTCGTGAAGAAGAACACCACCGAGCCACCCATGCCCAACGTCGGCAGCAGCTGCATCAGGACGCTTTCCTGATGCCCCCTCGGCAGTTCCGGCGGCGGCTGGACAACGACCTCATCCGTGGGCACTTCGGACGGAAGCGCCCTAGCGGGGCGCTTGACGACAATCTGGCTCACTGCTCACCAATTCCCTTGCCCGACCCAGGCTTTCCGCCCACCGCCCCGTGTCCGGCGGGCGCAGGCCGCCGCGTGATCCTACTGAGTTCACGGCGGACGGGTGGGCGGTAGGGTGCCGGGTGTTCGCGTGAGCACACGGCGAGCAGGCCGGACGAACCGGGACAACCCCCTTGATGTCGAGGCGGTACGGCCCCGGAAACCGGCCACAGGGCGCCCGTGCCGACCCGCGCAGATGCGACCGGCACGAGACCTTCACGAAGTAGACGCACCACCACCACTGAGGGGGAGCAGCAGGTGAGCATGACGGCCGCCGCCACCGGCGGAACCGGGACGGGAGCCCCCGCCGGGTCCGGCACCGGACTCGGCTTCTGCCGGGTCACCATCGTCGCGCCGGACAGCCGTATCGACGTGGCACTGCCCGACGACGTCCCCGTCGCCGACCTCTATCCGGAGATCCTCCGGCTGTCCCAGCAGAGTCCCGAGTCGGGCGCCCCGGTCGGCTACCACCTGGTCCGCACCGACGGCACCGTGCTGGACAGCGCCCGCTCCTTCGCCGCCCAGCGCATTCTCGACGGCGAACTGCTCACCCTGCGGCCGTTCGCGGAGTCCCTGCCGCCGGCCGTCTTCGACGACGTCGCCGAGGCCGTCGCCTCGGCCGTCACCAAGCAGCACAAGCTGTGGAGCGGCGACCTCACCCGGGCCGCCGGTCTCGTCGGCGGCGGCGTGCTGCCCACGCTGCTCGCGTTCGTCGCCTGGACCGCCGACCCGCGTCACGACATGCACGGTCTCGCCGGCATCCTCGCCGCCGTCGCCGGCATCCTCCTGGTCGTCCTCTCCGCGATCCGTGCCCGCGTCTACGACGACCGCGGCTCGGCCATCGCCCTCGGCCTCGGCGCGCTGCCCAACATCGGTGTCGCCGGCAGCGGACTGCTGCCCCTCACCGGCGGGGAGGGCATCGGCCGGCTCCAGTTCCTGCTGGCGTGCGCGGCGGTGCTCGTCGCGGCCCTGATCCTCACCCTGTGCTCCCCGCGCGGCGACGGCCCGTTCGTGGCCTTCGTCTTCGCCTCCGCGGTCGCCCTGGTCGTCGTCTTCGTCGCGACCCTCACCCACTGGTCCGCGACCGAGATGGCCGGCCTGTGCGCGCCCGTCGCCGTCGGGGCGCTCGCCTTCCTGCCCGGCATGTCCATGCGCTTCGCGCGGCTGCCGATCGGCTTCGAGAGCCCCAGCAGCGGCCCCGCCCGCTCCGCCTACGGCACCGAGTCCGCCGCGCCGGAGGCCGTCGACACCGAGCGCGTCGAGGCCCAGGCCCGTCGCGGCCACGAACTGCTCGTCGGCCTGGTCGGCGGTTGTGCCCTCCTCGCCGTGGGAGCCTCGGCGGTGCTGGGCTTCTCCGACGGCATCTGGGCCCAGGTGCTCGCGTTCGCCACCGGCGTCGCGATGCTGATGCGCGCCGGCCTCTTCCGGTACACCGCCCAGGTCGCCCCCGTCCTGGCCGCCGGCCTCGCCTGCCTGGTCCTGCTCGGCCTCGGCCTCGCCCTCAACCCGCCGGGACACGTGATCCGAGAGGCCCTCGGCGGGAACCGCACCGACCTGGACATCCGCACCATCTGGCTGATCGCCGCCATCGGTGCGGCCACCGCCCTGGTGACCGCGCTGGGCCTGATCCTGTCGCGCGGCGGGATGACCCCGTTCTGGGGCCGGTTCCTGGAGATCTGCGAGGGCTTCGTCCTGCTGACGCTGGTGCCCTTGGCGCTCGCCGTGTTCGACGTGTACGCGACTGCCCGCGCGATGACCAGCAAGTGACACGGGCCGGCCCGAGCGGGCCTCTCCGCCCCGTGGGCGGCAGCGAGGAAAAGGATCCAGCAGCGTGAGCTTCGGCCCGCCCCCGTCCATGTACACCCACTCCGTGCTGGCGGCCGACCAGTCACGGAAGAGACGCCGCAGACGCATAGTCGGCGCGGTCGCCGCGGTGGTGGCCGCCGGCGTGTGCCTCAGCGCGGGTCTGTTCTGGTACCACTCGGCGGACCGGACGCAGGGGCGGACCGGCGCCAAGGCGGTCGAGCAGGCACCGGACACCGTTCGCCAGACCGTGGAGAAGCCCCCCGTCTCGCCGGAGGGCCAGGTCGTCGTCCAGCACAATGAAGGCGGCTTCACCGGCAACGAGCAGCGGGTCGCGCCCGCCACCTGGGCCACGTCCAAGATCGTCGCGCGCGCCCTCGCCGACCGTATCGAGGGCTACGAGATCGAGCCCGACCCGGACTCGGACGCGAAGGCATGGACCCTGCAACTCGGCGGCCACATCTGCGCCGTCAGCCGCGACGTCACCGCCGACAACCGGACAGCCGTCGTGGTCACGCCTGGGCATGTGAACGTCACTTCCCCCCTGGACAGCGGCTGTGACGAGGTGATCATGGTCGACCTCGACACCGGCAAGAAGCTCTGGCAAGGGAAGATCCCGGCGGCCGACGACGCCACCCTCAACGGCACCGACATCGCCCTGACCCGGGGCGTCGTGGCCATAGCCTGGGAGGACGGGTCGGCAGCGTATGCCATGGACGGTGGCAAGAGGCTGTGGAGCACGTCCGGTACGTCCCAGTGCCACGACTCGGCCTATGCCGGTGGCGCGGCCCTGCTGGCCCTCGTCAAATGCGGTGACTCCAGTGCCCCCACCTACCGCGTGGAGAAGGTCGAGCCGCGCACCGGCAAAGTCCTGTGGCGCTATTCGGTCAGTGACGGTCTGCGCAGCATCTACCTGCCGTCCGCCGACCCGCCTGTGATCGCCGCCGAGGCGGGGGAATACCAGGTCACGGACCTGATCACGCTGGATCCGAAGAGCGGCGAGCGGCTGGCCACCATCTCGTTGGACGGCTACGACCCCAAGTGCGGCGGCAACGTCGAGCTGTTCTTCGACGCCGTCGACAGGTGCTACGGCATGGTGGTCGGCCGCGACCGGGTCTTCGTCATGAGCAAGGACACCGCCGACGTCACCACGAAGCCCGAGAACCAGATCACGGCCTTCGACGTCAAGAAGGGCACCGCCGTCGCCAAGTTCGAGGGCCGGCTCTTCCAGCGGGTCGTCCCCGTCCGTATGAACGGTGACGACCTGATCATCTTCCGCTCCACCTCGGACGACGTTCAGCCGGCCGCCGTGGTGGACTGGAATCCCCGGACCGACAAGGAGACCCCGTACCTCCTGTTCCATCTCCCGTCGGACGACGAAGGTGAACTCGGCGAACCGGATATGTCAGACATCCTGTACGAACAGGGGCACGCCTTCTTCGCCCGCCGCGTCCTGGAACGCGACACCGGTCACCCGAAGGACCCGGTGCTGTCGGTGCTCGGAGTGGGCACCGCGGGCCTGAAGCACTGAGCAAGGGCGGACAGGCGCGAGGGGGCGGCACGCACGCGTACCGCCCCCTCGCCACGTCAGGCGCTACGCCCCGAGCCCCCCGTTCCCCTCCGTCGGCTCCAGGTCGAACTCCCCGTCCCGTGCCCCCAGCACGAAGGCGCGCCACTCCGCCTCGGTGTAGCGCAGCACGGTGTCGGGGTCGAGGGAGGAGCGCATGGCCACGGCTCCCTCGGGCAGGTAGGCGATCTCGACGCGCTCCTCGTGCTCCTCGGTGCCCGGGGCGCAGTGCCACTCGACACCGGAGATGTCGAGGCCGTACAGCTCGTCCCGCTCCCGCTCCTTGCGCGCCTTGATCTCCGCTTCCGTCTCCGTCATCGTGTGACGACCCCTTCCCGGCGTAACGGCGTAACGTTCGGTCCCGGCGCTCACCCTAGTGGCCGTACGACCGCCGCCCGGGCTGTTCGCAGACCGGGGGAAGGGTGCCCGCCACCTCCTGGTACCCTGGCTGACGGCCGTTCGTGTACGCACCCCCGGATCCCGCAGGCAGTCCTGCACGTTCTGGTGGCCGCGCCCAGCGGATCCCCGCCTCCCGAGTAACGGAAGCTTCCCCGAGACGTAGACCGGGGGCACTCGGTGGCATTCAACAGACTATTGAGGAGTACGCGTGTCGCTCGACGCCGCTACGAAGAAGCAGATCATCGGCGAGTTCGGTACCAAGGAGGGTGACACCGGCTCCCCCGAGGTCCAGGTCGCTCTGCTCTCCCGTCGGATCTCCGACCTGACCGAGCACCTCAAGACCCACAAGCACGACCACCACTCCCGTCGTGGCCTGCTGATCCTCGTCGGTCAGCGCCGCCGCCTTCTCCAGTACCTGGCGAAGAAGGACATCCAGCGCTTCCGTGCGCTGGTCGACCGCCTCGGCATCCGCCGCGGTGCGGCGGGCGCCAAGTAAGACGCCGTGAGGGGAGCGGTTCCCGAAGGACTCGGGGATCGCTCCCTTTGCCGTATGTAGGGAAACGTGCGGAGTGTCACACACGCTTTGTAGTGTGGTAGCACAACGCAGTACGCACGACGCACAACGCAAGACGCACGACACAGTACGCAGTACGAAAAGAACGAGGAGAAGCGCACCTCGCCGCCGCCGGTCCTCGGTAGTGGCCCCCGGGGGGAAGCGAGCCCCGGGTGCTTCGATCGAAGACCGGCCCGCACCAGACGGCGCGCTTCTCCGCCACCGTCCCCCTGCCACACGGGCAGCCAAGGGACGAAAGACGATACGTAACGGAGAAAACGCTAGTGGAGAACGAGACCCACTACGCCGAGGCCGTCATCGACAACGGCGCCTTCGGTACCCGCACCATCCGCTTCGAGACGGGCCGCCTGGCCAAGCAGGCCGCCGGCTCCGCCGTGGCGTACCTGGACGACGACACCATGGTGCTGTCGGCCACCACCGCCTCCAAGAACCCCAAGGACCAGCTCGACTTCTTCCCGCTGACGGTGGACGTCGAGGAGCGGATGTACGCTGCTGGCAAGATCCCCGGCAGCTTCTTCCGCCGTGAGGGCCGGCCGTCCGAGGACGCCATCCTCACCTGCCGCCTCATCGACCGTCCGCTGCGCCCGTCCTTCAAGAAGGGCCTGCGCAACGAGATCCAGGTCGTCGCCACGATCATGGCGCTCAACCCCGACCACCTGTACGACGTCGTGGCGATCAACGCCGCGTCCGCGTCCACGCAGCTGGCCGGCCTGCCCTTCTCCGGCCCGATCGGCGGCGTCCGCGTCGCGCTGATCCGCGGTCAGTGGGTGGCCTTCCCGACGCACACCGAGCTTGAGGACGCCGTCTTCGACATGGTCGTCGCGGGCCGCGTCCTGGAGGACGGCGACGTCGCGATCATGATGGTCGAGGCCGAGGCCACCGAGGGCACCATCAAGCTCGTCGAGGGCGGTTCCGAGGCGCCGACCGAGGAGGTCGTCGCCGCCGGTCTGGACGCCGCGAAGCCCTTCATCAAGGTGCTGTGCCGCGCCCAGGCCGACCTCGCCGCCAAGGCCGCCAAGCCGACCGCCGAGTTCCCGATCTTCCTGGACTACCAGGACGACGTCTTCGAGGCCCTGACGGCCGCCGTCCGCCCCGAGCTCGCCCAGGCGCTCACCATCGCCGGCAAGCAGGAGCGCGAGGCCGAGCTGGACCGCGTCAAGGGGCTCGCCGCCGAGAAGCTCCTGCCGGAGTTCGAGGGCCGCGAGAAGGAGATCTCCGCCGCGTACCGCTCGCTCACCAAGCAGCTGGTCCGCGAGCGCGTGATCAAGGAGAAGAAGCGCATCGACGGCCGTGGGGTGACGGACATCCGTACCCTGGCCGCCGAGGTCGAGGCCATCCCGCGGGTGCACGGTTCCGCGCTGTTCGAGCGTGGCGAGACCCAGATCCTGGGCGTCACCACCCTCAACATGCTCCGCATGGAGCAGCAGCTGGACACCCTCTCCCCGGTGACCCGCAAGCGCTACATGCACAACTACAACTTCCCGCCGTACTCCACCGGTGAGACCGGCCGCGTCGGCTCCCCGAAGCGCCGCGAGATCGGCCACGGCGCCCTCGCCGAGCGCGCCCTCGTGCCGGTGCTGCCGACGCGCGAGGAGTTCCCGTACGCGATCCGCCAGGTGTCCGAGGCCCTCGGCTCCAACGGCTCGACGTCCATGGGCTCGGTCTGCGCCTCCACCATGTCGCTGCTGAACGCCGGTGTGCCGCTGAAGGCCCCGGTCGCCGGTATCGCCATGGGTCTGATCTCCCAGGAGATCGACGGCGAGACGCACTACGTCACCCTCACCGACATCCTCGGTGCGGAGGACGCCTTCGGCGACATGGACTTCAAGGTCGCCGGCACGAAGGACTTCGTGACCGCCCTCCAGCTCGACACCAAGCTGGACGGCATCCCGGCCTCCGTCCTGGCCGCGGCCCTCAAGCAGGCCCGCGACGCCCGTCTCCACATCCTCGACGTGATGATGGAGGCCATCGACCGGCCCGACGAGATGAGCCCGCACGCCCCGCGGATCATCACCGTCAAGATCCCGGTCGACAAGATCGGTGAGGTCATCGGCCCCAAGGGCAAGATGATCAACCAGATCCAGGAGGACACGGGCGCCGAGATCACCATCGAGGACGACGGCACGATCTACATCGGTGCCGCCGACGGTCCCTCGGCGGAGGCCGCCCGCGCCACGATCAACGGCATCGCCAACCCGACGATGCCCGAGGTCGGCGAGCGCTACCTGGGTACGGTCGTCAAGACGACCACCTTCGGTGCGTTCGTCTCCCTGCTGCCCGGCAAGGACGGTCTGCTGCACATCTCGCAGATCCGCAAGCTGGCCGGCGGCAAGCGCGTGGAGAACGTCGAGGACGTCCTCGGCGTGGGCCAGAAGGTCCAGGTCGAGATCGCCGAGATCGACTCCCGCGGCAAGCTCTCCCTCGTTCCGGTGATCGAGGGCGAGGAAGGCGACAACGAGAACAAGGACGACGCCGAGCAGTGACGTCCCGTAGCTCCAAGGTGACGGCCCGCCCCTCTTCGGAGGCGCGGGCCGTTGCCCGTACCCAAACCTTGATCAAGGGCCAGAACGGCATCGGCACGGTCCGCAAGACCACCCTCCCGGGCGGCC
The DNA here is from genome assembly GCF_042269865.1 of Streptomyces sp. NPDC055966. NCBI lineage: Bacteria > Bacillati > Actinomycetota > Actinomycetes > Kitasatosporales > Streptomycetaceae > Streptomyces > Streptomyces sp. NPDC055966. The sequence goes on along the minus strand of NZ_JBHJYK010000010.1, from coordinate 7,593 downwards.
TGCGCATCGTCACCGAGACCCTGCCCTCGGTCCGCTCCGCGACCTTCGGCATCTGGGCGCACGTCGGCTCCCGCGACGAGACCCCGGCCCTGAACGGCGCCACGCACTACCTGGAGCACCTGCTCTTCAAGGGCACGCGGCAGCGCAGCGCGCTGGACATCTCCGCCGCCCTCGACGCCGTCGGCGGCGAGATGAACGCGTTCACGGCCAAGGAGTACACGTGCTACTACGCGCGCGTGCTCGACACCGACCTGCCGCTCGCCATCGACGTCGTCTGCGACATGCTGACCGGCTCGCTGATCCTGGAGGAGGACGTCGACGTCGAGCGCGGCGCGATCCTCGAAGAGATCGCCATGACCGAGGACGACCCGGGCGACTGCGTGCACGACCTGTTCGCGCACACCATGTTCGGGAACAACGCCCTCGGCCGCCCGGTGCTCGGCACGGTCGACACGGTCAACGCCCTCGGCGCCGACCGCATCCGCCGCTTCTACAGGAAGCACTACGACCCGACCCATCTCGTGGTCGCCTGCGCGGGCAACATCGATCACCACAAGGTCGTACGCCAGGTCCGTGCCGCGTTCGAGCAGGCGGGCGCCTTCAAGAACCTGGACGCGCAGCCGATCGCCCCGCGGGACGGCAGCCGTACGATCCGCACCTTCGGCAAGGTCGAGCTGCTCGGCCGCAAGACCGAGCAGGCGCACGTCGTCCTCGGCATGCCGGGCCTCGCCCGCACCGACGACCGCCGCTGGGCCATGGGCGTGCTCAACACCGCCCTCGGCGGCGGCATGTCCTCCCGCCTCTTCCAGGAGGTCCGGGAGAAGCGCGGTCTCGCCTACAGCGTGTACTCGTACACCTCGGGCTTCGCCGACTGCGGCCTGTTCGGCGTGTACGCCGGCTGCCGGCCGAGCCAGGTGCACGACGTGCTGAAGATCTGCCGCGACGAACTCGACCACGTCGCCGCCAACGGCCTCACCGACGACGAGATCGCCCGCGCCGTCGGCCAGCTCCGCGGCTCCACCGTCCTCGGCCTGGAGGACACCGGCGCGCTGATGAACCGTATCGGCAAGAGCGAGCTGTGCTGGGGCGAGCAGATGTCGGTCGACGACATGCTGGACCGGATAGCCGCGGTCACCCCGGACGAGGTCCGCGCGGTCGCCCGCGACATCCTGGGACAGCGCCCGTCGCTGTCGGTCATCGGCCCGCTGAAGGACAAGCAGGCCGCGCGGCTGCACGACGCCGTCGCCTAACCACTCCTGACAAGGAAGCACAAGAGATGAGCAAGCTGCGCGTGGCGGTCCTCGGCGCCAAGGGCCGGATCGGGGCCGAGGCGGTCAGGGCGGTCGAGGCCGCCGAGGACATGGAGCTGGTCGCCGCCCTCGGCCGCGGGGACGAGCTGGAGACGCTGGCGGAGACCGGCGCCCAGGTCGCGGTCGAGCTGACCACCCCCGACTCCGTCATGGACAACCTCGACTACTGCCTGCGCCACGGCATCCACGCCGTCGTCGGTACGACGGGCTGGACCGAGGAGCGCCTCGCGCGGCTGAACGGCTGGCTCGCCGAGTCCCCGGGCACCGGCGTGCTCATCGCGCCGAACTTCTCCATCGGCGCCGTGCTGACCATGAAGTTCGCGCAGATCGCCGCGCCGTACTTCGAGTCGGTCGAGGTCGTCGAGCTGCACCACCCGAACAAGGTGGACGCCCCGAGCGGTACGGCCACCCGCACCGCCCAGCTGATCGCCGAGGCCCGCCGGGCAGCCGGTACGGCGCCGGCGCCGGACGCCACCGCCACCGCCCTGGACGGCGCCCGCGGCGCCAGCGTCGACGGGATCCCCGTCCACGCCGTCCGGCTGCGCGGCCTCCTGGCCCACCAGGAGGTGCTGCTCGGCGGCGAGGGCGAGACCCTCACCATCCGCCACGACTCCCTGCACCACAGCAGCTTCATGCCGGGCATCCTGCTCGGCGCCCGCCGCGTGGTGACCACTCCGGGCCTGACCTTCGGCCTGGAGCACTTCCTGGACCTGAGCTGAGACAGCCCCTGCCATGCGCGCCAAGATCACTTACCTCGTCACCGCCGCCGTCCTGGTCTTCTACTTCGTCCTGGTCGGCAGCCGCGGCGTCATGCTCATACAGGCCGGCACGCTCCTGACCGTCACCTTCGGGGTCGCGGTCCTGATCCTGCCGGTCATCGGCCTGTGGTTCCTGTGGCAGAACACCCAGTTCGTCCGCAAGGCCAACGCCCTCGCCACCCAGCTCGACGCCGAGGGCGGCCTGCCCGTGGACGAGCTGCGGCGCACCCCGAGCGGTCACATCGACCGCGACTCCGCCGACGAGGTGTTCGCCAGGCGCAAGGCCGAGACGGAGGCGTCCCCCGACGACTGGCGCTGCTGGTTCCGGCTCGCCGTCGCCTACCACGACGCCCGCGACACCCCACGCGCCCGCAAGGCCATGCAACGGGCCATCGCCCTGCACGACGGCAAGCCCGCCCGGGCCTGAGCCGTACGGCGTGGACAGCGCGCGCACCGGACACACCAAAGGGGCCGGCCCGCAGCGGACCGGCCCCTTCGGCATGCCTGCGCAGGTCAGTCGCGCCCGTGCCCGCGGCCGCACTCCGCGGCCCACGCCTCGACCGCGTCCGCGGCCCGGTCGAAGGCGGCCGGGCGGCTCAGGAAGTCCAGTGTGTGCGTCGTCAGCAGCGGCGGCGTGTCCTCGGCCGGCCGGTCCCCCCGGACGAGGGTCAGCGCCTGCCCCTGCACCGTCCGGGGCAGCCCCAGCCAACGCACCGGCTGCTGCGCCGTCCGCACCGAGACCACCCGCGACCACGGCACCGTACGCGTCACCAGGAACCCGACGCGGCGCAGCCCGCGCCCGCTCACCCAGACACCCATGCGCAGCATCCGCAGCGCGGCGGCGATCACCACGAGCGCCGTGACGAGGACCGCCACGGCGGAGGACACCGAGTCGGCCAGGGCGATGACGACCGCGGCGAACAGCACGAAGGAGGCAACCAGCAGCACCAGCGCGGCCACGCCCACCCGCCAGGGCCCGGGACGGTAGGGGCGCCGCCAGCGCTCCCGGTCGAGGTGGGGCAGCGCGCTCTCGTCGGCGGCCTCGAAGGTGCGGTCGGCCGTCAGGAAGGGCAGGGGCACGGCTGGTCCTCACTCGATCCTTGCGCGGGCTGTGCCCGGTGAGGCTATCCGGCCGGGTTCGCGCTCACCACCCTTGGACGGCTGTAAGAGTCAGCGCCCGTCGGCGGCCCGCGACTGCTGCACGGGGGTGTCGGACGGGGTCGACAGCGCCGGCATGCCGAGTATCAGCGAGCCCGCGAGCCCGGCGACGATGGTGAGGCCCAGCAGCCAGCGCCCGGCTATCTGCCCGGCGGACGCACGCCGGCGCGGCGGGGGAGCGACATTGCTGCGGAACCGGTCCGCCTCGGCCAGGAAGGCGAAGGGCACGGGCTCACGCCGACGGAACATGGGAGGTACCTCTCCTCTCGGGAGTGTCGTTTTCGGGTCGAACGAGCAGGTCTCACCCATACAGACGATCGAGTGACGGAAAAGGTGCCCATGTCCGAAAAAATCATCGGCGCGGTCACCGAACGGTCACTGTGCGGCACTGTCAGAGGCGCCCCGTACAGTGGGCGCGAACCTGAAGAAGTGATGGGAAGGACCCCCGTGACCACCCCCGAGTCGCTCACCCTGCGCAGTGACGTCACCGTCGAGCTCGTGAAGTCCAGCGCGTCGGATGCCGACGTCCTCTTCGCCGCCCGCGTCTCCACGCTCGGCGAGCAGTCCCTGGACGAGCTGAAGAAGGACCCGGAGCGCTCCAAGGGCCTGATCAACTACCTGATGCGCGACCGGCACGGCAGCCCGTTCGAGCACAACTCGATGACCTTCTTCATCAGCGCCCCGATCTTCGTCTTCCGCGAGTTCATGCGGCACCGCGTCGGCTGGTCGTACAACGAGGAGTCCGGCCGCTACCGCGAGCTGGAGCCCGTCTTCTACGTCCCCGGCACCGACCGCAAGCTGGTCCAGGAGGGCCGCCCCGGCAAGTACGTCTTCGTCGAGGGCACCCCGGCCCAGCACGACACGGTGAGCAGCACCCTCACCGAGAGCTACGAGCAGGCCTACGCGGCCTACCAGAAGCTCCTCGCCGAGGGCGTCGCCCGTGAGGTCGCCCGCGCGGTGCTCCCCGTCGGCCTGTTCTCCTCGATGTACGCCACCTGCAACGCCCGCTCCCTGATGCACTTCCTCGGCCTGCGCACCCAGCACGAGCTGGCCAAGGTGCCGTCCTTCCCGCAGCGGGAGATCGAGATGGTCGGCGAGAAGATGGAGGCGGAGTGGGCCGACCTCATGCCGCTGACGTACGCCGCCTTCAACGGCAACGGCCGGGTCGCCCCGTAATCAGGGCCCGGAACGGATGTGCGCATCAGCCGGGCGAAGTGTCCGTATTGCGGCATTTAGAGAAGTTCATCTAGCCTGATCAAACGGACCCGGCACTGCTTGAACCCCCGAGCAGGCAGTGCCGGGCTCCATATTTGTCCTGACTTTCCCGGCCCCCCGAGGGCAGACCACGCATGGAGCACCGAGTAGCGTGTTACCCATGGCTCCGACCTCGACTCCGCAGACCCCCTTCGGGCGGGTCCTCACCGCCATGGTCACGCCCTTCACGGCGGACGGCGCACTCGACCTCGACGGCGCGCAGCGGCTCGCCGCCCACCTGGTGGACGCAGGCAACGACGGCCTGATCATCAACGGCACCACCGGCGAGTCCCCCACCACCACCGACGCGGAGAAAGCGGACCTGGTACGAGCCGTACTGGAGGCGGTCGGCGACCGAGCCCACGTCGTCGCCGGCGTCGGCACCAACGACACCCACCACAGCGTCGAGCTGGCCCGCGAGGCCGAGCGCGTCGGCGCCCACGGACTCCTGGTCGTCACGCCGTACTACAACAAGCCCCCGCAGGAGGGCCTGTACCGCCACTTCACGGCCGTCGCGGACGCCACCGGCCTGCCGGTCATGCTCTACGACATCCCCGGCCGCAGCGGCGTCCCGATCAACACCGAGACGCTCGTCCGGCTCGCCGAGCACCCCCGCATCGTCGCCAACAAGGACGCCAAGGGCGACCTCGGCCGCGCCAGCTGGGCCATCGCCCGGTCCGGCCTCGCCTGGTACTCCGGCGACGACATGCTGAACCTACCCCTGCTCTCCGTGGGCGCGGTCGGCTTCGTCTCGGTCGTCGGCCACCTCGTCACCCCCGACCTGCGCGCCCTCGTCGACGCGTACACCTCGGGCGACGTCGTCAAGGCCACCGAGATCCACCAGAAGCTGCTCCCGGTCTACACCGGCATGTTCCGCACCCAGGGCGTCATGACCACCAAGGCCGCCCTGGCCCTCCAGGGACTGCCCGCCGGGCCGCTGCGCTCGCCCATGGTCGAGTGTTCGCCCGAGGAGATCGCCCAGCTCAAGATCGATCTTGCCGCCGGCGGGGTACAGCTCTGACAACAGACTTGGCACCACCCGAGCTTCACCACTGACTTCACAACTGAACAACAACAGAAGACGCAGGCCACCGGTGCCTGCACCCCACAACGACAACTGCTTCTGCACGAACGTCATGCGCGCCACGTGCCCGACCGGTACGTGGCGCGCATGTTTGAGGAGAGTCTTTTGAGTCATCCGCATCCTGAACTCGGCCCGCCCCCGCCGCTCCCCACGGGCGGCCTGCGCGTCACCCCGCTCGGCGGTCTCGGTGAGATCGGCCGGAACATGACGGTCTTCGAGTACGGCGGCCGCCTGCTGATCGTCGACTGCGGAGTGCTCTTTCCCGAGGAGGAGCAGCCCGGAATCGACCTGATCCTGCCGGACTTCACGTCCATCCGGGACCGTCTCGACGACATCGAGGGCATCGTCCTCACGCACGGCCACGAGGACCACATCGGCGGCGTCCCCTTCCTGCTCCGCGAGAAGCCGGACATCCCGCTGATCGGCTCCAAGCTGACCCTCGCCCTGATCGAGGCCAAGCTCCAGGAGCACCGGATCCGCCCGTACACCCTGGAGGTGGCGGAGGGGAACCGCGAGCGCGTCGGCCCCTTCGAGTGCGAGTTCATCGCCGTCAACCACTCCATCCCGGACGCCCTGGCCGTCGCCATCCGCACGCCCGCCGGCATGGCGGTGCACACCGGCGACTTCAAGATGGACCAGCTCCCGCTGGACAACCGTCTGACCGACCTGCACGCGTTCGCCCGGCTCAGCGAGGAGGGCATCGACCTCCTCCTCACCGACTCGACGAACGCCGAGGTCCCGGGCTTCACGCCGCACGAGCGGGACATCTCCAACGTCCTGCGCCAGGTGTTCGCGAGCGCCAGCAAGCGGATCATCGTGGCGAGCTTCGCCAGCCACGTCCACCGCATCCAGCAGATCCTCGACGCGGCCCACGAGTACGGCCGCCGGGTCGCCTTCGTCGGCCGTTCGATGGTCCGCAACATGGGCATCGCACGGGACCTCGGCTACCTGAAGGTGCCGCCGGGCCTGGTGGTCGACGTCAGGACGCTGGACGACCTCCCGGACCACGAGGTGGTCCTGGTCTGCACGGGTTCCCAGGGCGAGCCGATGGCAGCCCTGTCCCGGATGGCCAACCGGGACCACCAGATCCGCATCGTCGAGGGCGACACGGTGATCCTGGCGTCCTCCCTCATCCCCGGCAACGAGAACGCGGTCTACCGCGTCATCAACGGCCTGACCCGATGGGGCGCCAACGTCGTCCACAAGGGCAACGCCAAGGTGCACGTCTCCGGCCACGCCTCGGCGGGCGAGCTGCTGTACTTCTACAACATCTGCCGCCCCAGGAACCTGATGCCGGTACACGGCGAATGGCGCCACCTGCGGGCCAACGCCGAGCTGGGTGCTTTGACGGGCGTCCCGCACGACCGGATCGTCATCGCCGAGGACGGCGTGGTGGTCGACCTGGTCGAGGGCAAGGCCAAGATCGTCGGCAAGGTCCAGGCGGGTTACGTCTACGTCGACGGCCTCTCCGTCGGCGACGTCGGCGAGCCGGCCCTCAAGGACCGCAAGATCCTCGGTGACGAGGGCATCATCTCGGTCTTCGTGGTCGTGGACGCCTCCACGGGCAAGATCACGGGCGGCCCGCACGTCCAGGCGCGCGGCTCCGGCATCGAGGACTCGGCCTTCGCCGCGGTCCTTCCGAAGATCACGGAGATCCTGGAGAGGTCCGCCCAGGACGGAGTGGTGGAGCCCCACCAGCTCCAGCAGCTCGTCCGACGCACCCTCGGCAAGTGGGTCTCGGACACGTATCGCCGCAGGCCGATGATCCTCCCGGTGGTCGTGGAGGTCTGACGGTCCGTCGGAAGCTTCACCCGAGCGGGGCGCCTCGATTTGCATCGAGGTGCCCCGCTCCAGTACGTTTACGGCTCCGCCAGCAAGGGAACCCGGCCGCCTCGTGTGCCGAGGACAACCCGGAGGGGCGGGAAAACCGACTCAGAACTTCTGATAAAGTCGGAACCGCCGGAAAGGGAAACGCGAAGCGAAAGCGGAGCGGGAACCTGGAAAGCACCGAGGAAATCGGATCGAGAAA